>CAZMFM010000072.1:11916-26873 GCA_964565565.1 uncultured Spirochaetaceae bacterium
CGCCGAACAACGCCGAACAACGCCGAACGACAATGCCAGACGACAAAGAAGAAAGAACCAGAAGAAGAGCGAATCATGAATATAGAAGAGATGAAGGACCGCTTTACCGGACACGTCTTCGACAAGATCGACCTCAAAGTCGAAACGGAATCCCTGATCGGTTTTGCCCGAGCATGCGGCGAGACGCATCCGCGCTTCACCGATCCCGCGCATCCAGATTTCCAGGCCGTGCCCAACTACTCGACGCGCATCCACGGCACACGAGGCCTTCCCAAGGATTTCCCGATCGATATGCGCCGCTGCTTCGACGCGGGAAAGTCCGTCACCGTCCATGCGCAGATCAGACCCGGGGACCAGATCCAGGGACGAAGCGAGATCGCGGACATCTACGAAAAGACGGGCCGCTCAGGCGGGATGCTCTTCATCGTCCATCGAATGAACTTCTTCAATCAAGACGATGTTCATCTGACGACCGTCGATTGGCGTCTCGTCCAGCGGGAGTTCGATTGATGTCGGAATCAAAAGAGAAAACCTTCTCGGACGTCGAGTTCGGCGAGGACCTGCCCGAAATCGCACCCGACATTTCACTCGCGAACGTCACGCTCTTTGCGAAGTCGGCCATGATGATGGCACCCCGATTCATCAATCACGAAAAGGCGCGCGAGGCGGGTCTTCCCGGCGCGATCGTACCCGGCATCATGAGCCAGGGGATCCTCGCCGCCCTGATCCATCATTGGGCACCGAACGCCAAAATCCAAAACATCGACACCATCTTCCGTGCCCCCCTGCTCGTCGACACGAACCCGATCGCCAACGGCGTTGTCACGGACATCGATGACGAAGCCCGCGTGATCGAGATCGACCTCATGATCAAGAACGAAAAGGGCGAAACCCCCGTCGTCGGGACCGCTCGAATCTCGCTCTAGCAGGCTGCGGAAAAAGGCCGTCGATTGACGTGCCTGGTGTCCCGTGCGATGAGATCAGGGCTGCACCAACAACGCCCAAGCGCTTCGAGCGCCATCGATCGCGGCACTCATGATGCCGCCGGCATAGCCCGCGCCTTCGCCGATCGGATAGACATTCACAAATCCCCGGGCAAGGCGAGAGTCCGGATCGCGAGGGATTCGAAAGGGACTCGAACTCCGCGACTCGATGCCTACCAGAACGCCCTGCTCCCCGGCATAGCCGGGAATCTGTCGATCGAATCGAAGGATCGCCCCGCGCAGGGCATCCGTGATCGTGGAGGGTAGGAGCCGATCGACGCGCTGCGCATTCATACCAAGCTTGTAGCTCGTTCGCGGCAGCGACGAACTCGCCCGGCCCGCGAGAAAATCCGGCACTCGCTGGGCGGGAACCGTGTAATCGCCGCCGCCTGCAAGAAAGAAGTCCGCTTCGATCTTCTCTTGATATTCGAGACCCGCAAACGCGCCGTCACCGAATTCCCGGTGGCCCAGAGTGACGACGAGGCCGGAGTTGGCGAAAGGCGAAGAATGCTTCGAGTTGCTCATACCGTTGGTGCAAAGCATTCCCGGCTGGGCGACCGCGGCCACGATCTGCCCACCCGGGCACATACAGAAACTATGCACGGCGGACGTTTGGCCGTCGCTCTTCGCGACGAGCGAATAGTAGGCGTGGCCCAGAACTTCGAGATCCGCGCCAACACCGAAGCGGCCGAGATCGATCAGCGATTGTGGATGCTCGATCCGCAGACCCAATTGGAACGGCTTCGATTCGACGACGAGGCCCTCGGTCGAAAGCGAACGCAGGGTGTCCCGAGCGCTATGTCCGATCCCGAGTAGGACGGCATCACAAGGCATTTCCCCCTGTGAAGTCCGCACGGCGGAAATCTTCCCGGCAGCATCCTTGATCAACCCCTCGAGCCGGGTCTCGAAATGGAATCGCACACCCATCCCTTCGAGCGTCGCGCGCAATCGCGGCAGGATGCGATGGAGTCGATCGGTCCCGACATGGGCCCGGGCATCAAAGGCGATCTCGGACTCTGCGCCCGCAGCGATCAGGGTCTGCAGGATCGGTGCTTCGAGGGCATGTTGCGTTCGGGTATAGAGCTTGCCGTCGGAGTACGTGCCCGCTCCGCCCTCGCCGTAGAGCAGATTCCGTTCCGGGTCGAGCTCCCGGGTTCCCGCAAAACGGGCGACGGCGCGGCCGCGCTCGCGAAGACCGGGCCCGCGGTCGATGAGATCGACGGCGACGCCATTGCTGGCGAGCGTCCAGGCCGCGTAGAGGCCGGCTGGTCCCGAGCCGACGACCAGTACGCGACGCGATTGCCAAACGCTCGGCGCCTGATCGAGACAGAAGGAAGCAGGCGGATCAACGCGCCGCGCACGGCCGCTCTTGATCGCGCGGTCGAGGGCATCGGACCTGAAGTCTGCGTCGAGATCGAGGTCCACGTGAACGACGAAACGCAGGACATGACGGCGTCCGCGTCGACGGGCATCGAGGGATCGACGGGCGATGCGCGTACCCCGAACCACGGACTCGGAGATGCCGATTGCCTGCGCACTCCGTGCGCATAACAAAGATTCCGGCTCGTTCAGCCCGAGGTCGATCGCCATTGCGCGGATTCGTTGCACCCGCGGAGGCGATTCAAGTTGCGATGCGGAACCGGGCGTCGAGTGTGATTCGGGTGACATGGATTCGATCTCGAGGGACGATCAGGGATTGGGATTGCAGGATGAGAAGCCAGCGGCCCCACGAGCATACCGTCTCAAGACTGCGCCTGGAGACGCCGATGCCGTGCAAGCTCTCCTTGAAAGATTCGCCTCGAACGGAAACGCGATGAATGCCAGGTCCGGAACGACCCAGACACGCCTCATGAATAGCTCGATCCTTCTCGTTGGACCCGACACGAGAATTCAGCAGACGCTTGTCCGCGAATTGCACTCCCTTTGCGCAACGACCCTGACCGCAGGAAGTCTTCAGGAGGCCAGTGAGACCTACCAGGGCTGCGAGCGGCCGCCAAATATCGTCCTTCTCCCCGAGAAGCGAATCGATACAGCTGAGTTCGAAGAAGAGCTGGGCACCCTTCGCATCCGAACGGGCGCGCCGAATCTCGTTCCAATCGCCTTCGGCCAAACCCCAACGCCCGAACGAAGGCGCGCACTGCGCAACGCGGGAATCGATCTGGCCCTCTTTGGCCGCTTCGGCCGGCATGCCCTCCGCTTCCAGGTCAATCGCGCACTATCGCCCTGGGCCACGCGCAGACCGCGCGGCGAACTCCGCGCGCCACAAGAATGGCGAACCCGAACCTTCTCTTCCGGTAAGGAGAAGGGCGTTCGCTGCTACAGCCTTTCCTCGGGCGGTGGCTATTTCGTGACCCCGCGTCCGTGGGTCGTCGGTTCCGACATCTCCCTCGAATTGCCCGTCGGGCGGCGGGAACGTCTGCTCATCGAAGGCCGCATCCTCTACACGAATTTTGGCGGCGACGAACGCGCGCTGCCCCGCGGCATGGCCGTCAGCTTCCGACCGCTGCGCGATCATATCCAGCAAGTCATTCGCGCCGACATCTCAGCAACCCAGGCTCAGCTCGAGGTCTAGATCGAGGGGGCGGCCCGAACCCGCTATGTTCCCGCCCGCAAAGGGGACCCACATGAGTTCGGCACGCCTCGACCCGGCCACACGCGCGCAAGATCTGGAACGCCTCGAGAACGAGACCTTCGACATCGCCATCATCGGCGGTGGCGTCGTCGGTGCCGGAACTGCTCTGGACGCGGCGAGCCGTGGGCTTTCGGTGGCCTTGATCGAACAGCGTGATTGGGCTTCAGGCACCTCGAGCCGGTCAAGCAAATTGATCCACGGCGGCCTTCGCTATCTCGAACAACTCGATTTCCGACTCGTTCGCGAAGCGTTAGGCGAACAGACGCTCATGCTCGAGCGCCTCTGTCCCCACCTGGTGCGACCGGTCCCCTTCCTCTACCCGCTCACCCATCATGTCTGGGAACGCGCCTACGTCGGAGCGGGAACCCTGCTCTATGACATGCTCGCTGGTCCGCGGGCGCTCCCTCGCCATCGCCATCTTTCGCGTCGCGGCGTACTGGCTCGCTTCCCCGGGCTGCGCGGAGATCGACTGGTCGGCGGCATCCAATATTGGGACGCCCAGGTTGACGATGCACGACACACCTTGGCGCTGGTACGGACGGCTCGCATCCATGGCGCAGCGACACTATCGAGTGTCCGCGCGGAAGACTTTCGCATGTCGGGTGCGCGCGTCGCCGGGGTGCGCGCACGCTGTCTCGAAACCGGCAGGGAACTCGAAATCAAGGCGCGCCAGGTCGTGAATGCAACCGGCGTCTGGACCGACAGCGTCCAGAGTCACGCCGGCCGAGGCCGCGTTCACGTTCGCGCCTCGAAAGGGGTCCACCTCGTCGTCCCCCGCGACCGGATCCACGGCGACGCCGGGCTGATCCTGCGCACCGAAAAAAGCGTGCTCTTCGTGATTCCCTGGGAGAGCCATTGGATCATCGGCACGACCGACACCGATTGGAATCTCGACCTCGCCCACCCCGCCGCCAGCCGAAGCGATATCGACTATCTGCTCAATCGTGTGAACGCCGTACTCTCAGAACCTCTTCGACACGACGACATCGAAGGGGTCTACGCCGGCTTGCGGCCGCTTTTGCAGGGTGAGAGCGATGCGACGAGTCTGCTCTCGCGCGAACACGCGGTCAGCCAATCGGTCTCCGGACTGATTACGGTCGCAGGCGGAAAATACACGACCTATCGCGTGATGGCGGAGGATGTCGTCGACATCGCCGCCCATGGCCTCGACCAGAAAGTGCCAGAGAGCTGCACCGACGAAATCCCGTTGATCGGCGCGGCCGGATACCGCGCCCACTGGAATCGACGCGATACCCTCGCCCTGGAATCAGGACTCCACGTCAACGTCATCGAACATCTCCTGCACCGTTACGGAACGCGAATCGACGAGTTGCTCGGCTTGATTCAAGAACACCCCGACCTCGGCCAGGCAATCGAGGGCGCGTCGACCTACCTGGCCGCCGAGATTCACTATGCGACCTCACATGAGGGCGCGCTTCATCTCGACGACGTACTGACCCGGCGAACTCGCATCTCGATTGAAACCTTTGATCGCGGCGTGATCGCCGCCCGACCGACCGCACAGATCATGGCCGGAATCCTGGGTTGGGACGAAGCGACGCTCGATCGAGAGATCGAACACTACGAAGCCCGCGTACGGGCCGAACGCGAAAGCCAGACCCAACCCGACGATCACACGGCCGATGCCGCGCGCGTCGGGGCGCCCGATGTTCGACTCGGCGGAGCCAAGGCCGAACGCGCACCCGTCGTCTCGCTCGATGAACGACGGCGTGCAGAAAAAGCGCCCCATTCGAACTGATGGGCAAGCAATATCTGTAGCTAGAGGCTGCGCGGATCGGCTGGATCGATCTCCACGGCAACCGGCGGCAGCGTCGTCGCGTGCCAAAGTCCGACCGGCTCGAGCATCTGCCGGACGGCTCGGCGCGCTTCGCGCGTCCAACGCCCCAGGTCCCGACCGATCTCGGCGCGCCGCGCTTCGCACTCGAGACGAACTGGCATGGCGCGCCGCCCCAGCCCCAGATCGATCAACACTCGATCCGTTCCGTCTTTACACGCCTGATGATTCGCCACCAGGTAGCCATGAAAATCCCTGCCTATCTCCTCGAGCACAGGGAGGAGTGAGATCGGAAGCACGTCGTCGGCGAAGCGATCGACCTGCGTCAAACTAACAGACCCCGTGGCGACTTTCGCCGTCGCTTCCAGCAATTCACCACCGAGTGAAACCAGTCGCGGCGCTGTTCGGGAAAGGCGTTCTCGCGCGTGAGCGTGCAAGAGCACATCGCTTTCGAGCCAGGCCGCGAGGATCCAATCCGGGCGCGAAGGTTCGGACCCGAGCAGGAAACCCGACGATTGAAGGTGACGCGCCAGGCCCTCCAGCGTCGCCCAGGATCGCCGGGGCCAGAGTGGAAGCCAGAGCTCGAGCCAGTCTTCGATCAGCCGAGCGACCGTGCGACGAATCGGCGTTGTCGCAAGCAGCCCAGGCTCCGGATGCATTCGCTCGATCCAATCAAGAATCGTGTGGACGTCCGCAAGAACAAAGCCCTCGGGCGTTCGCAGATAGGGTCCTGAATCCCGTCCGGCCCTCGCCGCCAACGCATAGGACAGCGACGGCGTCTGCTCGACGAACCCGAAGTCGAGGCCCTTGGCAGAGAGAACCGCCGAGAGAAGGACCGTGTCGCGATGCGCGAGATTTCCGTACACCGTGTAGCGACCCATCATCCACTCCCCTTCGCCTCGGACATTCCCGCGTGCCGGGCTGACTAGAGCCAGCGAAGTGTCAGGTCGACTTTCGTTTCCGGATGAATCGAGGCGGCTACCGGACAACCGCGAGCCACCCCTTCGAGCCGTTCGCGCGCCGCCGCCGGCAGTCCTTCGGGCAGATCCAGTTCGACAACGATTCGACCGACTCGGCGACGTGGTTCGAGCTCCATATGCTTCTCGACCCGCGCCCGGGCGCCAGCGAGTTCCCATCCTTCGCGTTCCCCGACGATCGCCATCGTCGTCAGCATGCAGCTGGCCAGGGAGGTCGCAAGCAGGTCGGTCGGCGAGAACGCCTCGCCCTTGCCCTGATTGTCGACCGGGGCATCGGTCTCGATCGCCGCGCCCGACGGCCCATGCAAAGCCCTCGCATGCAACCCACCCTCATAGACCAACGTCATCTCAACCATCGAATAATTCACTCCTTGACCGCGTCGACTTCGAAGCCGGCGCCAACTTCGAATTCCAGCTCAAATGGAGTTTGCCCGAATCTCACTGTTCACGCCGCCCGAATTCGCGACTTCGCGTGCTAGCTTGACCTCGCAACTGCTCGAGAATCATGCCGGGAAACCCAGACAGTCTTTTTGCATCGCCCAGTGAGGCCCGCGACGCGGCCCTGCTCGAGGGACTGTCGCGCCTGGGACACTCCGACTTCCGCCCCGGACAACGCGAGGCCATCGAGGGGCTGCTCGACGACGACCGATTGCTGCTCGTCGCCCCGACCGGGGGGGGCAAGAGTCTCTGCTACCAGCTGCCCGCGCTGCTCTTTCCGGGAACCACCGTCGTCGTCTCCCCGCTGATCGCCCTGATGCGGGACCAGGTCGACGCGCTCTCCCGCCTGGGAATCGAGGCCTCCTTCCTGGCCTCGACCCTCGATGGACCGGAAATGACGCGCCGCCTCGATGCGCTCGAGAGTGGGCAGCTGCGGCTCATCTATGTCGCGCCGGAACGTCTGGTCTTTGCGCGTTTTCGCGAAATTCTTCGCAAGATCGACTGTCCACTTTTTGCGATCGACGAAGCCCATTGCATCAGCCAATGGGGCCATGACTTTCGCCCGGAATATCTCGAGATCGGGCGCGTTCTCAAGGAGCATCCCCAGGCGCGTGTACTCGCCTGCACCGCGACGGCCACGCCTTATGTGCGCGACGAAATCCTGGCATGCCTCGAACTCCCGCCCGAGACCCCGCAATTGGTTCGCGGCTTCGCGCGACCGAACCTCGCCTTGCGCGTGGCCGAGGTCGAGCGTGCAGCCGATCGACGACGCATGGTCGATGGCGTCTTGATGGAGACGCTCGGCGCGCCCGGGGAAGCGCGCGGTTGCGCGATCATCTATGGCCCAACTCGAAAGAGCACCGAGACGGAACGGGATCGTCTGGTCGGACGTGGCTGGCGATGCGAGACCTATCACGCGGGGCTGACCGCAGAGCATCGAGAGAATGTTCATGCGGCCTTCGCAGACGGCGAACTCGAAGTCATCGTCGCGACCAATGCCTTCGGGATGGGAATCGATCGCGCCGACGTGCGTGCCGTCATTCACCTGGCGCCGCCGGGATCGGTTGAAGCCTACTATCAAGAGGTCGGGCGTGCCGGGCGTGATGGACAAGACGCGGTCGGGCAGATGCTGCTAGGCCCCGGGGATCTCGCCCGCCGGCGCGCGCTGATCGAAATGGACGGACCCATCGAAGGGCCCAACAGCGAAGGCGGAAGCCATCGCTGGTCGCTTTTTCTCGAATTGATGCGCTTCTGCGAGGGCGGAAGCTGTCGACACGATACGGTGTTGCGATATTTCGGAGATGAGGAAGAGACGCTCGCGGGTTGCGGGCGCTGTGACGTCTGCGAAGAACTCGCCGCCGGCGGAAGCCTCTCGAATCGGGAGAGCGACGAAGAGGTCACCCTCCTCTTGCGCAAGGCGCTCTCGGGCGTTGCACGAATTCATGGCCGCTTCGGTCTCGGCGCAGCGGTGGCGCTACTGCGAGGCCAGGACGATCCGCGTCTGCGCGGGGCGAACCTCGACAGCACGACGACCTGGGGAATCCTTGCCGATCGCAGCGAGAGCTGGCTGACGAAGCTCCTCCGACGTTGCGTGACGGCGGGCTGGGTCGATTTCTGGGGCGGCGATCGGCCCGTGGTCATTCTGACCGAGACGGGCATGGCGGTCATGCGTGGCGACCGAAAAGCGCGGATCCTGCTACCGCCCGACAAGGGACAGGCGAGAACTCCGCGTGGCACGCGCGATGGGGAGAGTGGCCGAACGGGCGCGAGCGAAACCGGCCAGTTCATCGTTCGGCGAAAGGGGCGGGGCAGCTCCGATCGCGGCGACTCAGAGGAGCTCGTCCTCGATGAGGCAGGACTTCTGCGTTTCGAAGCGTTGCGCGCGTTTCGCCTCCGGACCGCACAGACAGACGGCGTTCCCCCCTACGTCGTCGCCAGCGACCGGTCGCTGCGGGAACTCGCCGCACTCTGCCCGACACGCGAACAGGACCTCACTCTCGCGCATGGAATCGGCGAAGCGAAAGCCACCAAATACGGCGCAGGCCTATTGCGGGCGTTGAGCGGCTCGGTGGATGAGCAAGCGGCGCAAGGTCCGGACGACTCACTCGACTGAACCACGGCGGACGAGGCAAGGCGACGTCAGGTCAGGCCAGGTCAGGACGCTTCGCTTTCCCCGGTCGTCAGGTCCCGCAGATGTTCCGGCAGAGCGGCTTCGATCGCCCCCCCGGACGTCGCCATCGCAATTCGTGACACGAGGTCGGCTTGAAGCCGCGGCGGGATCATGGCCAGAACCATCAGCGTTGTCGGCTCGCCGGGACCGGCAAGCCAACGATGGGGAATACTCGGGTCAAAATGGATCGAATCCCCTGCCTCGAGAACGAAAGATTCGCTCCCGATCTCGGCTTCAAGGTTGCCTTCTTCGACCAGGATCACCATCTCGCCATTGAATTGCCAAGCGTCCTTGCCGGGCCGACCCGCGCCGAACCCGGGCTCGATTCGTACGCGCCAAACATCGAGCCGGTTGCGCGGAATCATCCCGACGAGATGTTCCATCTTCGTATTCGTGTTCATCGCGAGTCGCTGGCGATCGCTGTTGCGTAACACGGCGATCTGCTTCTCCGCATCCGCTTCAGTCAGCAGCTCACTCGGGCGCCGATTCAGCCCACTCGCGATCTTCAGCAGCACGGCAATCGTTGGAACCGTCTGGAGATTCTCGATCTTGTGAATCGTGCTGGCAGAGACGCCGGAGCGATCTCCGAGCTGTTGCAGAGTGAGGTTGGCCTCATCCCTCCAACCACGAATTCGGGCGGCAATTCGCTTCAGGTCTTCGTCCACTTAAGCATCCTTCATCGATCGATCGAGGCGCCGGACATACGACGCGCCACACACCATGCGCTACGCACGAAGCATTGAGCACTGCGTCGAAGCTCCGCAGCCAACTCAGCTTGCATCTCGGAAATTCGAACGACTCGCCACTCGTCACATCTTTCGACTCGCCCTCGAAAACGATGACCTAGCGACTAGTGCGGATCCTCGCTGACTGAGAGCCTGTAGGCAAGTTGCGTGACGTATGCATTTCACGGAGTTCGCAACGGGTGTTGTCCGCTCATCGCCATTCGGTTCCATTGACAGTTTGATAGGTGGGCGCGCCAATCCCGTACTCACGAGAAATTCGCGGGCGTAGCCTGGAGTCTTTGGCTTGGAGGCGCCGGGCTGATCCGCACGATCATTCTGGTCAGCGCGCTCGGTGCGGTGAGCGATCGAAGCGAAAAGGATCCGACGACCGCGGGCTTCGCAGGCTCAATCGCGTTGGAGATGAGGCGACATGCCTCTTGAATGGCGCCCGATCACCGCGATTCCCGGCCATATTCGCCATTTCTCACTCTCTGAATTCAATCGCATCATTGGAAAAACCGACCCGCGTACAGTGAGTCTGCGCTTGATTCTCGCTCCCTCACTCAAATCAACTCCAAACGCCTGTCGCCACACCTAACCTGCGCCTACCCCTACGACCACTCGTTCAAATCTCTCGAAGCGCACCCACGACCTCGGCGACCGTTTCGTCTTCATCCGGATTCGCAGGGACTGGAAAAGTGATCCCGTCCACCAGCGATCCAAATGTGTCGCCAAGCCCCTGCGCAATTTCCGCATAGCGCCCCTGTGGAACCAGCGCGTCAATCAGTTCGTCGCTGACCAATGCGCTCATCTCTTGCCATCGATCGCGCTTCACGAGTTCATGAAGGGCGCGCCCCACTTCATTGAATCCCAGGCGGTCGAGTGCAGGCCAATACGCGGGCGTCGAATACAGGAAAGAAAGTTGCTCACGAATCGGCTCGCGGTTTCGATCGAGGGCCGCATCGTCGGGGCCCGTCAAGACGAACCCGGCCGCCAGGACCGAACAGGCTCTTGGATTCCGCCCCCGACGCCGGGCGCCTTCTGCGATCAGCGGCAGCGTCACCTCTTCGAGGTACCGGGCGGCACTATGGGTCGGATGGGTCATCAGGCCATCGGCCGTAGCCCCGGCCATCCTCGTCATGTCCGGCCCGACCGCGCCGAGATGGATTTGCGGTGCCGGCACATCAAGGGGACCGGGATTGAAGAAGGGTTGAAGTCTGCTGAATTGATAATGCTCGCCTTCGTAGTCGAGTCGGGTGCCGTTCTGGAACGAATCAAAGATGGCCTTCAAGCTCTCGACGTATTCGCGCATCCGGGGAACGGGCGAAGTCCAGGGCGTCGAGTAACGGCGCGTGATATTGCCGCGAACCTGTGTGCCGAGACCGAGTTCGAAGCGGCCCGCGGAAAGTCTTTGCAGATCCCAGGCGGCGATCGCCGTCGTCATAGGGCTGCGCGGAAACACGACGAGCACGCTGGTCACGACTCGCAGTGTCGTCGTAGCCGAAAGTGCCGCCATCGAAGTCAGCAGGCCATCGTGAACGGCTTCGGGAACCAACAATCCGTCGTACCCCATCGACTCGACGCGACGCGCGTAGGCCGCGGCCTCCACAGGACCGGATCGCTCACTCATCGTTGCAAAGACGCGCATTGAACCCCCTTGGGGAAACTGAGTCGAAAAGTAGAACGTGTTTCACTTTTGGCTTCACACCGTTATAGTCTGCCTGCAGAGCGGCGTCCAGAACGCCGCCGCAACCAAAGACCCCACGGCCATCCGAGCGGTCAGACTCCCTCGCGCCCCCAATGATCGCGAACCGCGATTCCCATCCGAAGGCAGCCATGCACATCGACCTCACCCCGGAACAGAAATCCCTTCGAACGACCCTGCGCCGCTATTTCCAGGAGCTGATGACCCCGGAGCGTCGCGCCAGCATCCGCGGCATGGAAGGCGGCGAGACTTACCGCGAGATCATCCGACAGATCGGCAAGGATGGCTGGCTGGGCGTGGGGTGGCCAAAGGAAGTGGGCGGCGGTGGGCGGACCATGGTCGAGCAGATGATCTTCCTCGAGGAACAGCGAAGGGCCGGCGCGCCCTTTCCCTTCGTGACAGTTTCGACTGTCGGGCCGGCGCTGATGGCTCTCGGATCGGAAGAGCAGAAGGCCGAGTTCCTGCCCCGTATCCTCGCCGGTGAATGCCATTTCTCGATCGGCTACAGCGAACCCGGCGCCGGAACCGATCTCGCCAGCCTGACGACCGCGGCGGTCGCCGACGGAGATGACTGGATCATCAACGGCACAAAGATGTTCACCAGCGGCGCGAACGATACGGACTACATCTGGCTCGCCACGCGAACAGATCCCGATGCCCCCAAGCACAAGGGCATCACCATCTTCATCGTCCCCGCCGACACCCCGGGCTTCAGCGCCTCGCTGATTCACACGCTCGGCGGCTCAGCCACCGCGATGACCTACTACGAGAACGTTCGCGTCCCCAAAGAGAATATCGTCGGCGGGCTGAACGGCGGCTGGAAACTCATCACGACCCAGCTCAATCATGAACGCATCGGTCTCGCTGCCTTTGGTTCCGCATGTTATTCGCGAACCGAAAAAGTGCTCGCCTGGGCGCGCGATACCGAGACCGCGCAAGGTGGAAAGATGCTCGATCTACCCTGGGTCCAACACAATCTGGCCGAGATCTACGCGCGCATCGAAGCCATGAAATTGCTCAACTGGCGAATGGCGACGCAGCTCGAGTCCGGTCGGCTGAACCCGGCGGACGCCTCAGCCGTCAAGGTCTACGGCACCGAGGCGGTGCTTGAAATCTATCGGCTCCTTCAGGAAATCATCGGCCCGAGTGCCCTCGTCACCGCCGGATCCCCGGCGGCCCAAATCGACGGCGAAATCGAATTGGAGTCCCGCATCGCAACCATCAACACCTTTGGCGGGGGCGTGAACGAAATCCAGCGCGAGATCGTTTCGATGGCCGGCCTCCGCATGCCTCGTGTGCCACGTTAGTTCGCCATGAGCGAGAGTGAACTCATGCAGCGGCTCGAGTCCTTTGTCGGTCAATCCGGTGGCCCCTCTCGGCGCTCTCCATACTCGGTGAACGACGCGATGATCCATCATTGGTGCGACGCGATCGGCGACAGAAATGCCAGCTACCTCGATCCGGATTTCGCAAAGAAGTCGATCCACGGCCACATCGTCGCTCCACCAACGATGCTTCAAGCCTGGACGATGGTCGGTTTCCAGCCGGACCCCAATGAGGACCTCAATTCTTCGGGCGAGGCACCAAACAAGACAGTGCTCGATGTCCTGGACGACGCTGGTTTCACTTCGGTCGTCGCGACCAATTGCGAACAGGAGTATTTCAGATATCTCGAACCCGGCGATCAACTCAGCCACGACGTCGTCATCGAATCCGTATCCGGGGAGAAGAAGACAGGACTGGGTGTCGGCCATTTCGTCACCCAGCTCTACACCTATCGCGACGGCCATGACAAAATCATCGGCCAGATGCGTTTTCGGCTCCTCAAATTCCGACCCCCTAACACCAAAGTGGAAGAGCCCGCGGAACCGCCAATCATAGGTCCACGAATCCCGGGCGGACGACCTCGTCCAAGCATCAATCAAGACGTGGCGTTCTTCTGGGAAGGTGTTGCCTCGGGAAGGCTCTTGATCCAGCGTTGTTCGAGCTGCCAGACCCTCCGCCACCCGCCTGGACCCGGTTGCCCGCAATGCTCCTCCCTCGAATGGGAGACCTCCGAGATGTCAGGGCGCGGCGAGATCTACAGTTTCGTACGGCACCACCACCCCACGATCCCTCCCTTCGAGACGGGCCATCCGGTGATTCTCGTACAACTCGAAGAGGGTCCGCGAATCATTTCGGAACTCGCTAGCGAGGGTGAGGCGACGGGTGATGACATCACGATCGGCATGGCGGTCGAAGTTCAATTCGACGAAGTCGAAGAGGGACTCACCCTGCCTCGCTTCAGGATCGTGCAACGAAAATCCCGGAAATGACTGTGACGCAACAAAGAGATCGGATGCAAAGATGAATTTTGAACTCAGCGAAGAAGAGTTGGCCGCCCAGGAACTCGCGGGACAGATTCTCGGCGATGGCGCGAGCTTCGATCGCTCTCGAGAGATCGAAGCGGACGCGAACGGACCCGGCTTCGACGAGCCACTTTGGCGCCAACTCGCCGAGTCCAATTTGATCGGGCTCCCGGTCTCCGAAGCGCTCGGCGGGCAGGCATTCAGCTTTGTCGCGCTCTGCCTCATGCTCGAAGAAGCCGGCAAGAGCCTGGCACCCATCCCGATGCTCGAAACGATCGTGTACGGGCTGCTCCCGATCGATCGATTCGGTAGCGAGGAGCTCAAACGGAAACTGATCCCGGCAGTCATCGCCGGCGACTCGATTCTCACGGCAGCGTTATTCGAAGTTGGCGATCCGGCGCTGTCTCGCCGGACGCGAACACGCGCGACGGCAACCGGGGACGGCTACGCCCTCTCGGGCGAGAAGGTCTGCGTTCCCTACGCAGCAGCCGCAGAGAAAATTCTTGTCGGCGCCACGAGTGACAGCAACCTTGGCCTTGGCCTGTTCCTGGTATCGCCTAACGCTGACGGTGTATCGATCGATCGACAGGAGACGACCGCGCACGAGCCACAGTATGTAGTCAAACTCGACCAGGTCCGGGTCGATCCGGTCGACGTCCTCGCAGAGCCAGGTCGGGGCGAAGAAGTCCTGGAATGGCTCGAACCGCGCGCGATCACCGCAATCTCGGCCATCGCTGTCGGCGCGGCGGAAGAGGGCCTGCGCCAAACCGCCGAATACACGAGCACGCGCAAGCAGTTCGGTCGCGAGATCGGCTCATTCCAGGGTGTGTCCCTGCGCGCAGCGGACGCCTACATCGACGTGGAAGCCATGCGCTCGACGATGTGGCAAGCCGCATGGCAAGCCGACAACCGAGACGATCTGCGAAAGGCCGCCGCGGTCGCGAAATGGTGGGCCTGTATGGGCGGCCATCGCGTCTCGCATACCTGCCAACATCTTCATGGCGGAATCGGATCAGACATCGAATACCCGATCCATCGCTTCTTTCTCCGCCTAAAACATGTCGCGATGACGCTAGGTGGCGGGAGTGAACAACTCTCGATCCTTGGCGGGCTGATCGCTGACGAAGCCCAACGAGGCGTAGACGTCGAGAGCATCCTGTCGTGAGTGCCGCGACTACGGCATC
>CAZMFM010000073.1:0-26761 GCA_964565565.1 uncultured Spirochaetaceae bacterium
GATGCCACGGTCACGGTCATGCGCGACGACAGTTTCGGCGTCCGCGGCGTCGACGAAAATCGAATCACAAACCAGGGCACGATCATTGTTGATGGAGACAACTCCGTCGGCCTCGGCGGAAACGACAACAACATCATCCAAAACGACGCTTCGGGAACGATCGTCCTCAATGGGCTGAACGGTCGAGGAATCTCCCTCAATCAAAACACGACCGGCATCCTACCCGACGGCGTCGTGAACGAAGGAACCATTTCCATCAACGCAACTGCCACCGGCAGCTTCGCGATCGAGAGCGGGGACAATTCCGGCGTGGCTACGTTCGGCACGATCACACTCAGCGCAAACGACAGCCGCGGAATCTCAGCCGGGAATCGTTCCAACCCATCACTTGCATCCAATCTGTCCAACGGAGGGCTGATCGACGTCGATGGCGACAACGCCTACGGCATCAAAGCAGGAGACGGTTGGATCGATGGCGCGATCGTCGGCCAGCCAGGCTTTTCCCAATACGCGATCTCCAACGGAGTTAACTCGACGATCAACGTGTCGGGTACAGACTCCTTTGGCATCTATACAGGAGATGATCTGAATTTGACCGGCCGCAACAACAGCTTCGCGGTCAACCGCGGCACGATCAATGTAACCGGCTTCGACGCAATCGGTGTTTCGCTCGGCGGGCAAGACCTCCTCGATCCCTTCGACGCAGAGAACACCGACGCGATCGAGATCACAAGCTTCGCAAATTTCGGCACGATCAGAGGTGGCGCCGACGCCAAACCTCTGATCGTGTTTCGCTCCTTTGTCGCCGGACGAGAGAATAGCCTCGGAAATCTCGCCGGGGCCAGAATCCTCGCAGACACCACCAATCCCGGCACGGCCGATCGCGGGATTGCAATTCGCGGCTCCGCCGGCGACGAGTTCATTGCCAACTTTGGAGAAATCGTTGGCGACGTCGAGCTCAACTTAGGCAACGACACCTACTTCCACGATCGGTTCGCCAGCCTGACAGAGTCTCTCTTCGCAGGCGGCGGCGACGATCTCGTCGTCAACGAAGGCACCATCGCCGGGACCATCGACCTCGGCGCCGGTGACGACACCTATACCCATGCTCGGTTCGCAGCCCTGACGACTTCGCTGGTCACGGGCGCAGGGAATGACCTGGTTGCCAACGACGGCACGATCATCGGGACCATCGACCTCGGCGCCGACAATGACATCTTGACCAATAGTTTGTCAGCCACGCTGTCCGGTTCACTCCTCACGGGCATCGGAAACGACCTGGTTTCCAACCTCGGCACCATCGCCGGGACCATCGACCTCGGCGCCGGCAATGACACCTATACGCACGCAGCGTCGGCCACACTCACCAACACAATCAATGGCGGAGCCGATACCGACCTTGTCGTCCTCGGTGACAACTCGATTGCTGCCCAGACTTTCGATCTGAGTCTGCTGTCGGGCTTCGAGGCCCTCGAGATCGGCGGCGGAAGCTTCGGCTGGGAACTCGTCAACACCGCGGGATTCGATGGAGTGACCGAGATCGTAGCCGGCGGCCGACTCCGCATCCCAACGTCGATCACGCTCGATGGCGACTTCGTGGCCAGCCCGACGGGAACCCTCGAACTCGCGATCGATGGCGTCGATCCAGCACTGACCGTCGCCGGCGCCTCGACCTTCGCTGGCGAACTCATCGTTCGCGCCGAGGCAGGCGTGACGCCCGGGCCCACCCGCTATCTCGCGGTCGAAGCGATGGGCGGCTACGCCGGCCAATTCCAACTCGCGCCCGTTTCGGGCAACCAACTCTTCGAAGCCTTCTACGAGACCGCCGGCGTATCGGTCCAACTCGTTAGTGTAAACTCGCTCGGTGTCGCCAGCGGCTCGAGCGAGCGAGCGATCGCGAAACATCTCGATGACATCGCTGCAATTGGCAGCTCGGACCCCGTTCTTCAGAACCTGCTGGATGAGTTCAACACCGCGACTGGAAACCTGAACACCGTCTTTCGCGCGCTCAGCCCCGAGATCTATGACGCCCAGACAACCGTCCTCGTCGATGGCGGTCAGCGCGTCTCGAACCTGCTCTTCAATCGACCGCGCGAATGCCAAGCCGGGCAGACCGCCCCCTGGCAGGGCCTCGATCAGCCGCTGCCCTGTCACGCACGCTCCTGGTCACCCTGGCTGGCCGCCATCGGCGGAATTCGTTCCCGCGAATCCTTCGGTGGCCATGCGCGCTACAACGCAGACATCGGGGGGCTCGTATTCGGCGTCGACGTCCAACCGATCGAGAATCTCGACCTGACCCTCGCAATCGCGAGCCAGCGCGGCACGATCGACGGCGCCGGCCGAGGCAAAAGCACTGTCACCCTGACCGACCTCACCGGACACGCCGCCTGGAACCAGGGCCCCCTCCGCGTTCAGGGAACCGTCGGCTGGGGACACGGATTCCACAAAGATCGGCGCCGCGTGCGTTTCTCGGGGCCAGGCCTTTCACCCATCGATCTTCGCGGTACTGAAGAGCGCGACAGCGACCGCATCTCGATCGCAGCAGAAGTCGGATACATCATCGACGTCGGCCCGGTCAAAGTCGAGCCGCTCGGCGGACTCGATTGGGCCTGGGTCTACCAACGGCCGATCCGGGAGTCCGAGGCGTCTGGATTGGGCGTCCGAATCGAGAGTCGCGACGACAGCATCGGTTCGATCAACGCCGGCGTTCGCGTCAGCACCAGTTACCTGCACTCGAAATACATCGGCCAGAACCTGCTTTGGATGGACGGCGTTTGGACGCCTTCGATCGAAGTCCGTTGGCGGCAGATGCTGGCCGGATACGAGCGCGACATCGACGCACGGCTGACGGGCGCCCCGGCCGGGGTGGCCAACTTCACGATCAAGGGAAAGGAAGATGCAGGCGGCGCTGAAATCGGGGCGGCGATCAGCTTTAATCCGAAAAACGCCAATCGCCTTCAATTCGACCTTCGCTACGACGCCTATGTCGCTCCGCATACCGTCGCCCACAATCTGACCGCCAAGGCGCAGATCAGCTTTTAGCGAGTCCCAGAGCCGTTCGCGAAGGAACGAATTCGCTCCTTCGCTTCTCCGTGGCCACCCTCGAGCGGGCGCGTTCGAACGACGACCTCGTCGATGCCCAGATCTTCCCACTCCTCGAGGCACCGATCGCCGTCGGCCAGGGAATCGAGTTCGACTACAGCCGCCACCATGCCCATCGAAAGCAAGTGGTCTGCCGAAGCCTCCGCACGGGCTTCGCTATAGGCGTCCCGATTCAGGACCAGCGTCTCGTCCGTGCCGCCCGAGATATCGAAAAAGGCCATCCCCGCCTGACCCGCGCGCAGGGCGTGTGACGGCGACCAGCCAGCCAGCCAGAGCGGCGGATGAGGACGCTGCACGGGTTTTGGCAAGACATCGATGGGCATGACCGAAAAGCGCTCAGAGGTCCATGAGAAGGTCGGCTGATCCCACATGTCGACTAACATCCTCATGCCTTCGTCCCAGGGGCCCCCCACGACTTCGTCGAGTTCGCCATCGGGGATGAAGGCCAGGTCGAGTCGACCCTTCGAGCTGAGATCGATGGCCGCCCCCTGCTCGGCCACGCGCATCGGTGGCTTCGTCGGAGCCAGCATCGCGGCCATGCCCCAACCCAAGCGAATCCGTTCGGTCTGGCTGGCCAGGGCCGAGAGCCAGATCGAAGGGGCGCTGTCCCGAAAATCACCTTTGGCACCCGCCGCCGGAAAACACCAGACGGAATCGATTCCGAGTTCCTCGGCCAGCCGCACTTCGGCGAGCAACTCATCGAATACGAGCTCATCCGCCGACCCGACCTGCACCAGGATCGATCGCTTCATATCGTCCTCGGCCCTGTGTCCATTGTCGGTCGCAATTTTTTACTTCTCTCCCCGCCGAACTTTCTCGTTCGCGCCTTACTCGCTGTCCGTGATCGATGTTAGATTCTTGGAGGAGGGTCCGACAGCCGATGAGCAAAGATGTCTGAAGACGAGTCGCGTCCATGGGCCGGCCTTCGAATCCTCGATCTCACTTCCGAAATCGCGGGTCCCTACGCCAGCAAGCTCTTCGTCGATGCAGGCGCCGAGGTGATCAAGGTCGAGGCAGAGGGCGGCGATCCGATGCGCGGCTGGACCGCCTCACAACAAGATCTGGCCCCTGACGAGGCGAGCCCGCTCTTCCAATATCTGAACGCCGGAAAGCGCAGCATCGCCCTCAACCCCCGTGACGCCCAGGATCGCGCACGAATCGACTCTTTCGCGGCCCGAGCCGACATCCTCTTCGAAGATTGGGGCGCCGGGGAACTCGAGCAGCGCGGTCTCGATCCAGCCCGGTGGCTCGAAGAAAACCCGCGCCTCTCGATCGTACGAATCTCGCCGTGGGGCCAAAGCGGCCCCTGGGCCGAGCGGCCGGCGAGTGACTTTACGCTCCAGGCCGCGACCGGGTCCGTCGAATATCGCGGCCTTCCCGACCGCGAACCGGTTGCTGCCGGAGGGCGCTTGGGTGATTGGATCGCGGGCAGCTACGCGGCCATCAGCGCGTTGGCCGCTTTGCGATCGGCACGCCAGACCGGCGAAGGGCAGATCGCCGACGTTTCGCGCTTCGAAGCCATGATCCAATGTTTGACGGTCTTTGGCGATCTGGGTAGCCAATTCTTCGACGGAGAACTGCCACGCTCGGTCGAGATCCCGTCGATCGAACCGACCTCCGATGGACACATCGGCGTATGCACGCAGACGGGACAACAATGGACCGATTTCTGTTCGATGATGGGCGAGCAAGAACTAGCGAAGGATCCGCGCTTCCTCGACGGTTACGCGCGCATGAACGAGATCGATTTCATACAGGGCGTCATTCGAGGTTGGACGGAGAATCGAACCACGGAAGAGATCATCGAACTCTGCGAGATGCTGCGAATTCCCGTTGCCCCCATCGGCAACGGCAAGGATTTGCCCGGCTTCGATCATATGATCGCGCGCGGACTCTTCATCCGCACGCCCGCCGGCTTCCTTCAACCCCGTACACCCTGGCGCCTCGAAACGACGGAGCCCATGCCGATCGGTTCGACACCGAAGCTCGATGAACATCGCGAAGACCTGCTCCGTTCCCTCGACAAAGCAGCCCCGCAGCCGACCGCAGCAGTGGGCGGATCCGACCTGCCCTTCGCCGGCCTTCACGTCGTCGACCTGACCGCGTTCTGGGCCGGCCCCTATACGACTTCGATTCTTTCGGATTTTGGAGCCGACGTGATCAAGGTCGAATCGATTCAAAGGCCCGATGGGATGCGCTTTGCCGGATCGGTGCGAAACGAGCGGCTCTGGGAATGGTCTCATGTCTTCCACGGCGTCAACCCGGGAAAGCGTGACCTCACGTTGCAACTCGACCACCCGGAAGGCCTCGAGCTCTTGAAACGCTTGATCGCCGACGCCGATATCGTGATCGAAAATTTCTCGGCGCGCGTGATGCCGGCTTTCGGGCTCGATGCGGAGACGATCAAGCGATTGAATCCCCGAGCCATCTTCGTCCGTATGCCGGCGTTCGGACTGGACGGCCCGTGGCGAGATCGCGCGGGCTTCGCGATGACCGTTGAACAAGTCAGTGGGCTGGCCTGGGTGACCGGTTACGAGGATATGCCGCTGGTGATTCGCGGCGCGTGTGATCCACTCGGCAGCGTGCATGCGATCTTTGCCATTGGCCTCGCCCTCGAAGAACGCGACCGAACCGGACATGGACAGGTCGTCGAGGTCGCTCTGGTCGAACCAGCCCTCGCCGTGGCGGCGGAACAAGTGATCGAGTACTCGGCCTTTGGCGTCTTGCTCGGACGCAATGGCAATACGATGCCTCACGCCGCACCGCAGGGTCTCTTCGAGACGCGTAGCGAATCCGAGCGCGTGGCGATCTCGGTCACGAACGACGAAGAGTGGCGCGGGCTTTGCAGCGTCCTGGGCTCCGAGTCGTGGCGGCTATCCGAGGAACTCTCGACCCATCGAGGACGTCTGGCTGCGCACGACACGCTCGTCGCCGAATTGGCAGCCTGGGCTCGCACGCGTTCCCGAGACGATGTCCTCCGAGCCATGCACGAAGAGGGTGTCCCAGCGAGTGCCTCGGTGAACAACCATTCGCTGATGCCTAACGAACAGCTTCAGGCGCGTGCATTCTTTCAAACGATGAATCATCCGGTCACCGGAGAAACCCGCTACCCAGCCTTTCCGGCGATTTTCTCGGCCCTCGAACGCGACCTCCATCGCTCCCCCCCGCCTACGCTCGGACAACACAATCGCGAAATATTGCAGAGCGAACTCGGGGTCGAGGAACCAGAAATCGAACGACTCGAGGCGGAACAGGTCATCGGAACCAGGCCAAGTTTCATGTAAGATCGCGTGCGCGCAGACAAAACCAACTAAGCCGACTAAACCAACAAGGCCAACTAAGCCGCCGGGACCGGCACCCGAGCCATCCGTCCCAATCTTCCTGCCCGATCGCGAGCGCCGCATGCCAAGCACGCGCCAAGGAGACCGATTCATGGTTCGTATTGTCCTCCTGCTCGGCGGATCCCTCGCACTGTTGCTGGCTGCGACCCCGGCGCCCTGCGTGGCGCAAGACTGGGGCAGCGATCGCGAAGAGACCGACCGGATCGACGACGCTTGGTCCAGCCCAGCGACGAGCCAGGAGGAAGATCAGCCTTCGACCGGCTGGTCCTTGCGCGCCGGGGTCGGGTTCATCGATGATCCGACCGCCGCGCTACTCAACTTCGAAGCCCCCTACGCCTTTGATCGTCGGGTCTCCGTTGGGCCCATGCTCCAGGTCGGACTGGACAAGGACAATACGATCATCGCGCCAACCCTCAACCTCACGGTCACCATCCCCGATCTCCCGGGCGAAGACTGGGACCGCATCAAGCCCTTCGGCTTTCTCGGGATCGGATTCGCGTACATCAAAGACGACAACCGGCGAAACGACAACAGCTCCACCGGCTTCCTTGTCGACTTCGGCTTCGGCCTCGAATATCAACTCAGCGAAAGCCTCTTCGTCGGCTCACAGATGACGTTCAACTTCCTTCCAGAAACGACCCTGGGCCAGAATTTCTTCTATTCATGGCAGGTCGGCGGCCTCCGGCTCGCGTTCTAACGGCATCACCTCGCCGCCGGGTAAAGCGAACTAGGCGACGACGCCCTTTTCTCTCAACACCGCGATCTGCGAATCATCTCGACCGATCTCTGCAAGAATCTCATCGCTGTGTTCGCCATGGGCGGGCGCCATCGATCGCGCCACCCAGGGCGTTCCATCGAAATCGACGGGCGTGGCTGGAAGCATTGTCGTGCCCACGCCATCGGGCACTTCGACAAAGCCCCCGGCCGCCGTCACCTGCGGATCCGCAATGACCTCCTCGATCGACTGAACCGGCGCCCACCAGAGATCGATCTCCGCGTCGAAGATCTTGCCCCACTCGGCACGGGATTTCGTGGCGAAGATCCGATCCAATTCTTCGATCAAGCCCGCGGCATTTTGCGCCCGTTCCAGAGGTTTCGCGTAGCGCGGATCTTCGATCCACTCGGCATGACCGACCGCCCGCGCCAATCCCGGCCAATGGCGTTCCCCCTCGAGACCCACGATCCAGAAATACTTCCCCTCTCGGTCCGCATAACAATTGATCGCCGGATTTCCCATGGTCTTTCGTTCGCCGATCATGATCGGAACGCCGAAGCGAAGAGCGACCGAGAGATCGAAAGAGAGCGTATAGACGCCCTCACGCAAAAGAGAAGTCGACACCACCTGCCCCTCACCGCTCTTCTCGCGACTGTAGAGGGCCGCACAAACGCCGGCCGCGGCAGCGAGCCCGGCGTTGTGGTCGCCCATACCTCCGCGCTGGTGGGGCGGCGTCCCCCCCGGCTGAGTGAGCGAATGCGCAATCCCCGAACGAGCCCAGAACGCAGCAATGTCATAGGCAGCGCGATCCGCATCCTCGCCCGCTCGCCCGTATCCGGTAATGAGCGCGTAGATCAATTTCGGAAATCGCTCGCATAGCGTTTCGGGATCGAGCCCCAGACGCGAGAGCGCTCCGGCTCGAACATTCGAAACGAATACGTCTGCCGTCTCCAGCAATTCGAGCGCAACCGCTAGTCCGTCCTCGGTTCTGAGGTCGAGGACGATGCTTCGTTTGTTGCGGTTGTCGTTCTCGAAGATGGGGTTGAAGGGCAGATCTCCCCCGAGCATCGAACTGAACAAGCGGCAGGGATCGCCTACGCCGTGTGGCTCGATCTTGATGACATCGGCGCCCCAATCGCCCAGAATGGCACCCGCGGCAGGCCCCGCCACCCAGACACCAATCTCCACCACCTTGATCCCATCGAGCGGTCCAGCCATGTCATCCTCCCAGACGTCTTTGTAGAACTACTACGGACGTGACCCATCGTTTTCCGTCCGCATCCCGTGCTCACTATGCTGCCCGAGTCGAACCTCGTCGACCAGTCCCCATTCGAGCGCAGTCTGTGCATCGATTCGGCCACCGGACAACCCGAGCCAGGCCGTCCTCTGACGACCAATCCGAGCGGGCAGGCTGACGGTTCCCCCCGCCCCGGGAATCAGTCCCATTGCGATTTCGGGCAATTGAAAGAAGGCGTCGTCCCGGGCGACGATCCGATCCGTAAACGCCGGCAATTCGATTCCAGCGCCGAGGCAGGCGCCATGCACCTCGGATCGAATGCGACCGGCCAACGCTGAAATCATCAGTGCGGGACTTTGCATCGTGCGAATGACATGCGCTTGCGCCGGGTTTGGAGCAGATCCGAACTCGTCCAGATCCCCACCGCTACAAAACGAATCACCTTCCCCGCATAACAGAACGTCTTTGATCGATTCGTCGACGCGCGCCAACTGAAGCCCCTCGACGAGCGAGTCCCGGAGCGCACGAGAAAAAGCGTTGTGCTTCGCCGGGCGACACAGCGTCAGGGTCAAACGCTCCAGGTCACGCTCGAAGCGACAGGCCGGGCCGTCGTCGGCCGGACGTACCCGGCGCGTTCGAAAGCGTTTCTTCCGTGTAGCCAGCCAACGACCAAACTCGGGACCCGCTTGCAACGTCGAGTAGACGAAAGATTCGGCTAGTAGACCCGCGTAGATCGAAGCCTGGGGGGCGCTGCGCAAGAGCTGAACGAAGGCGAGCGCTGCGATCGGCGTGTTCGAAAATCCAGCGAGAAACGCCTCCAGGTCTTCTCCCTCCGAGAGGTTCACGTCACAGGCTGATGCCAAGGCCTGTCGCGCTTCGCTGCACGGCCCTTCATCCAATTGCCACGTGGATACCGCTTCGATCGCGATGGTCACGCAGGGCAGCAGAGGGAGTTGATCGACCAGCAAATCTCGCCAGTGCTCCGCGTCGTCATCGCTTGTCGCGGCGAGATCCAGAACGACGACACCGGGCCCCTCCAGAGGCGATAGCTCGGCGCCCGCGTAGGGTGTCGACAGAAGCCGGCCCAATTCACTCGCGCCATGACGACGCAGCGCGGCCGGGCGCCTCAATCCGACTCCCGAAGCGCCTCGCGAACCTTGCGGCGCAGCAGCTTTCCCGTTTCGTTGTAGGGCAGCTCCGCCCAGAACTCGATGCGTTCGGGCGTGCGTGAGGAGCGCAACTGATCCTTGACCCATTGTTGCAACTCCGCCACCGAACAATCGGTGCCCTCACAAAGGACGACGACCGCAGCGACTGCTTCTCCCCATTGCTCATCCGGCACGCCCACGACCGCTACGTCGGCGACCCGATCGTGGGTCAGCAAGACGTCCTCGATCTCGCCCGGCGACATATTCTCTCCGCCGCGAACGATCACGTCGTCCATGCGACCTTCCAGAAAGAGGTAGCCGCCCTCGTCGAGAAATCCGCCGTCTCGCGTATTGAACCAACCCTCTTCATCCAGCAGGCTCCCCTGACCACGGTATTCGCCGGAAACCTGATCGCCGCGAACATGGATCAGTCCGGCCTCGCCGGCCGGGAGCGCCCGACCGTCATCGACGTCGCGAATGCTCACCTCGATCGTCGGCAGAGGAAGTCCGACCGACACGATTCGACGTCGAACAACGTCGTCCTCGCTTGCCACCGCATCACGATGTTCCTGCGGCCCCAAGAGCGAAATCGTCGAACTCGTTTCGGTGAGCCCATAGGCATTCGTAAAATCACAATCCGGAAAGAGCGCCATCGCCTTTTCGATCACGGAGCGCGGCATCTTCCCGCCACCATAAGAAAGCGCTCGCAAACTCGGAAGCGCGGCATCCTTTTCACCATCGAGCGCGTCGATGATCCTTGCCAACATCGTCGGCACGACGAAGGCGTGCGTCACCTTCTGCGCACGCGCCGTCGCGAGCCAGGATTCCGCAGAGAAATTCGGCAACTGAACCACGCGTCGGCCCGAATAGACCGCACTCGCAATCGCTGCCATGCCAGCAATGTGATAGGGGGGAACACAATTCAGCGACGCATCCTCCTCAGCGGCCCCCATGAATTCGACCGTACCCAGCACGTAGGACACGAGATGCTTCTGGCGCAGCACCGCCGCCTTCGGCGCTCCCGTCGTACCGCTGGTGAAGAGCAGGATCGCCGTCTCCTCCGGTTCCATGGACCAGGTCGACGCGCGCGGGGCGGCGCCGTCGGCACGCACAGACTCGAGCAGCGCCGCACGACTTCCCACCTCGACAAAATCGCTTCCGTCAGCGGAGACGATTTTGTCCCCCAGGCGCAGCGCTCGATCGGGGTCCGTAATCAACCGTCCCGGATGGAGTTGCTCGATCAATGAATCGAGTTCGGAATCCGTCAAGCGGTAGTTCAGGGGCGCAAAGGGAATCCCGGCCCATGAGGCCGCAAAGACCGCAATCGGCAATGCGAGGGTACTCTCATCGAGCATCGCGAGATGCTTGATCCGGCCGTCGTCAAGGGATTCCGCCAGCACGCCGGCCGCGTCGAATAATTGTTGATAGGTCAGGCTATCGTCGCCATTTTGAAAAGCGACCCGCTCACCGTAGGCACCCGCCGCCATCTCGAGAAGCATCATCAGATTCACGTTTTTTCGAAGACCTCGATCTGTTTGACCGCCAAGAACGAGTGGCAATGCACGATGCACAACGCTCTCACGCAAGCCACTCGCGCATCCGGATGTTAGTCGGACGAAGGAAGCGGCTTCGCCCCCTTGACTTCGAGGGCCACACCGTCGACGGCGAGACCACCCTCGCCCGGCTTCGTGCAAAGAATTTCGATGTCCCCGCTTTCGTTCGTATATCGCTTGCCCATCAATGTCCCCTGCTTCTGCGCCGGGTCGATCGCCGCATCGGCCGGCGCGTCTGCGCCCAACTCGATGACCGGAGCCCCACCACAGGTCAACGTCACCTCGCCATCGGGCGCGACGATCAACATCAACTCCGAGCTGCACACCGCACTCTTCAATCGGCTACCAGCCTTGAAAACCGCCATTCCACACTCCCTCTGTCACAATTCGATTTGTCACAACGCATTGATCGCGATTCAAAGCGATCAAAATTTCAACGAAACCCGGATCGAAGCGGGCCATCCGACCAAAGAAGCTCCGGCATCTCGGCTCCCCAGAATAAGGGTTCCAGAGTCCTGATGCTATTGTCGGTTTCGCATCAATCCGGCTCCAACACGCGAATGAATCGAATCACTCGCCCCATCCAGGAAGCCCGAAACCGATCGGCCCGGGACGATCAGAGCCAGAGCGTACGCGTTGTCCGACCGACTCGACCCCGCAAGAGAACACGCAAGAGAGATGCTTCGCGCACTCGAGTTCGACCTTGAACTCGACCCGAGACCCGATTCCGAGCCAGACCGACTGGCCCCCACACGGGGCAACGCCGGCGGCGCAGCGATCGAATGGGCTCGCTCGGGCGCCATGGCGCTCACGGGCCTGCCCGACCGGCCGCCCGAATTCGCGAATGGCGCACTCGCCAGCGCGGCAAAAGGCGCTTTGGTCGCACTGGAGGCGCTCTCGCCAGGCCGCGGTTTCGCGGCAATGGATGGCCCCGCATTGTTAGGTGAACGGGCTGCAATCGACGGGCTCTCCCGTCGAGGACAGGTCTCCGCCGGCGGGAGTGCCCAAGTCTTGGCGTCGCTTCACGGGGGATTGGTCTTGAATCTGCCGCGGGATGAAGATTGGCGGATGGTCCCGGCATGGCTTGGATCGGGCCGACATGAGCTTGCCAAGAATCGCGACTGGAAGTCGCTGGCCCAACTCGTCGCAGACCGAGACCCTACAGATCTGATCGAACGTGGGCGTATCATGGGCCTGGCTGTCGCAGACATCGCGCGCCCCACCGAATCGCCGCCACAGAGGCCGCCACAGCCGCCACAGCCTGCCCAAGCAAAAACGGATCCAACCGCACCCACCTCGCCTAACTATCACCCTCTTCTCCACCTGCGACATGAAACGGAGGCCGAGAATTCGAGTCCCCGCAAACGAAAGAAGCGCTTGCTCGACCTCTCCAACCTTTGGGCGGGTCCCCTCGCCGGCTCGCTCCTGGCCGTTGCCGGAATCGAAGTACTCAAGGTCGAGAGCCCAACTCGACCCGACGGTGCGCGCCGCGGCGCCAAGCATTTCTTCGATCTCATGAATGGAAACAAGCAGGGATGCGCCCTCGACCTGCACACGCGGGCCGATTGCGCGCTCTTCACCCGCCTGCTCGACTCAGCAGACATCGTGGTCGAGAGCGCGCGGCCCCGCGCACTCCGGCAACTCGGCTTCGACGCATCCGATTGGGTCGCCGGGCGACCGGGACGAATCTGGGCCTCCATCACCGGCTACGGACGCGCTCGGGAATGGATCGCCTTCGGAGACGATGCCGCCATGGCCGCCGGCTTGGCCTGGGCACCGGAGGCGACGTCCGCGGAGCCGCGATTCTGCGGTGATGCAATCGCTGACCCCCTCGGCGGCCTGCATGCGGCGGTTGCGATCCTTGGATTGCTCGAGAAAGGACGCGGAGGCCTGCTCGATCTTTCACTGGTCGACATCGCCGCCTACGCCGCGGCGATCGAACACGACGGCTTGCTGCTCGACGTAGAATGCGGCCAGGAAAGCTGGTGCGTGATCGAGAATGGACGACGTGTCTTGATCGAAGCGCCGCGCGCACGGCCGCCCGCCCGCGCAGCGCCGAAACTCCAGGCGCCGGACGTCGCATTGATTTCCGCGTGGACACAGCCGTGCTGATCTCGAACGCCGATGTCGCGGGGCGTCTCGTCTCCCTGCGCTGTCGAGATGGCCTGATCGCGCAGATCGCTGATCGCATTTCGATTCATCCGGGTGAGCAAGAGATCGATGCGCGTGGCGGTGCGCTCTTGCCGGGACTTCACGATCATCACCTCCATCTGTTTTCGCTGGCTGCACAATGGGCCTCGGTCGACTGCGGCCCGCCCGCGGTCCAAACGCGGGACGCCCTCGCCGAGGCGCTGCGCCGAGCCGAGCCCGTTTCGGGATGGCTGCGGGGCACCGGCTATTTCGAATCCGTCGCCGGAGAACTCGACCGCCATCGACTCGATGCGCTGGGCGTCGAAGCGCCACTTCGCATCCAACACCGAAGCGGATCGATGTGGTTCCTGAATTCCCGGGCCATCCAAGCGCTCGATCTCGATCGATTGGATTCCATCACGCAGACAGCTGCTCAGAGCTGTGAACCGCCCGGCATCGAGCGTGATGCGAAGGGGCTGGCGACCGGGCGCCTCTTCCGCGCCGACGGCTGGCTCCGAGAAAGACTCCCGTCTCGATCGCCCCCGGACCTCGCGGCAGTCGGTGCTTTTCTCGCGCGTTGCGGCGTCACACGGGTCACGGACGCAACGCCTTCCAACGGCGCGACCGAGGCAGCGCTCTTTCGCGGGGCGCAGCGAACGGGCGCGCTGCCTCAGCGAATCCGAATGATGGGCGACCTTTCGCTTTCTGCGGCCGATGTAAGCGATCGTTTCGAAGTAGGTGAGTACAAGATCCTGCTCGACGATCCTGCCTTGCCGGAGCTCGATGAACTCGCCTCTCGGGTTCGCGCAGCCCATCGCGCCGGGCGTCGCGTCGCCGTGCACACGGTCACGCGAACCGAGATTCATTTCGCGCTGGCCGCCTTCGAACTCGCTGGCGCACAAAGGGGGGATCGCTTGGAACATGCCTCCGTGGCGCCACCAGAAGCCATCGCCCTGACGCGCCGCCTCGGGCTCTCGATCGTGACGCAACCGAATTTTGTCGCCGAACGCGGAGACGCCTACCGAGAGAAGGTCGACGCGATCGACCAGGACCATCTCTACCGCGTCCGAAGCTGGCTCGAAGCCGGCGTCCCGCTCGCGGCGGGAACAGATGCCCCTTTCGGTGATCCGGACCCGTGGCTTGCGATCCGTGCCGCCACGACCCGCCGAACTCGGTCCGGCGCGTGTCTGGGCCGCGCCGAAATAGTCTCTCCGGAAACAGCCCTGACGCTATTTACCGATGGCTTCTCGCACTTCGATCCCGCGGACCCCGGCGATCAATCCCGCGAATCGCCCAGTCGATCCACGGGCATCGGTCCCGACCAGGCGGCTCCCAATCCCTCGCTCCCGGCAGTCGGGCAAAGGGCCGACTTTTGCCTGCTGGATACGTCTTGGCATGAAGCCCGGCAAGTACTCTCGCGGGACCGGGTCGCCGCAACGATCAGTGCGGGACGAATCATCTGGTCGGCGAAGGCCTGACGACCCGTCGACGCACTCGCCTTCGCTATGCTGGTTCAATGCCTGGACAGATTCGTGTTGCACGCAACGGCCCGCTCGCCGAGGTCATCTTCGATCATCCCGAACGGCGCAATGCCATCACCGCCGCCATGTGGCGCGCCATTCCCGAGATCGCTCGTGAACTCGATGCCGACGACACGGTCCGGGTCGTGGTGCTGCGCGGCGAGGGGGAGCTCGCATTTATCTCGGGGGCCGACATCTCCGAATTCGAGAAGCAACGCTCGGGAGCGGACGCAGCCGAATACGACATCCAGAACGGCCAGGCCTATGAAGCGATCACGTCGATTGGCAAGCCGGTCCTCGCGGCCATCCACGGCTTTTGCATCGGCGGCGGCTGCGCAATCGCCCTGACCGCCGACCTCCGCTTCTGCGCGGACGATGCAGTCTTCGCGATTCCGGCTGCACGGCTCGGACTCGGCTATGAACAGCCTGGAATCGCCACCCTCATCCGGGTCGTCGGAGAGCCACGCGCCAAGGAGATCTTCATGACCGCGCGCCGCTTCGACGCCAAGGAAGCCGAAGCCATGGGCCTGGTGAACCGTGTGCTCCCCAAGACCGACTTGAACGCCTATATCGAGAACACGGTGGACATGATCGCCGACAATGCGCCGCTCACGCTGCGCGCGGCCAAGTCTGCTTTCAGCGATCTGGCTCGAAGCGAAGCGCGCCAGCGACCCGACGAGGTCAAAGCGGCGGTCCGAAATTGCTTCGACAGTGAAGATTATTCCGAAGGCGTTCGGGCCTTTCTCGAGAAACGGCGCCCCGCCTTTCGGGGGCGTTAGGTCGGATGGCCTCCCAAAGCGCGCCCCGACGATGCAGCTGGTGCGGCGAACACGCCGACTATCAAGCCTATCACGACCGAGAATGGGGGTTTCCGGTTGACGACGACCAGCGCCTCTTCGAGAAGCTCAGTCTAGAGGGATTCCAATCGGGTCTGTCCTGGCTGACAATCCTGCGGAAGCGCGAGAATTTCCGAACGGCTTTCGTCGATTTCGACTTTGATCGAATCGCCCGATGGAACGAACGCAGCGTCCTTCGCCTTCTGCGGGATGCGGGCATTGTCCGCCACCGCGGAAAGATCGAGGCGGTCCTGGGCAATGCCCGGTTGGCGCGGGACTTACGCCAGGAATTCGGCTCTCTGGGCGCCTTCTTCTGGAGCTTCGAACCGGATCGGGCGGAACGGCCGACGACCTTCGATGAGGCGAGCCTGATGGATAGGAGTCAGACACCGGAGTCGAAGGCGATGTCGAAAGCCCTGAAGCAACGGGGCTTTCGCTTCGTCGGACCGACGACCGCCTATGCTTTCATGCAATCCATGGGAATCGTGAACGACCACGCCGAACATTGCCAGACACGCAAGCGCGTCAGCCATGCGCGCAGAAACTTCCTTCGCCCCAAACGTTGATTCCACGGGAATCCTGCCGTGGCGATCGCGCGATCAGGGAAGTAGGATTTCACTTCGGCTGCGCCTAGCGGCCAGACACCGGGAAGCCTGCCATGAAGATCATGAATCGCGTTCAATTCGGGCCGCGTCGACATATTTCAAAACAGAGGGAACGCCTCGACGCGCTCCACTTCGACCAATTCAAGGCGACCCTCTTGAGCCCCTGCCTGGGCGCGGAGATCGAAGGTGTCGATCTCTCAAAGCCATTGTCGCCCACGCTCTTCGACGAACTTCGAAGGGCATTGGTCGAGTACAAGGTGATCTTCTTTCGCGAACAGGCGATCAGCGCGGAAGAGCACGCGGCATTCGCCCGCCATTTTGGAGAACTCGAAGTCCACCCTTTCCTCCCTTCCGGCGAGACACCCAACGTCATTCGCTTCGCCAAGGATGAAAACACGGTCGGCGTCGAGAACATCTGGCATAGCGACGTGAGTTGGCGGCAAGTGCCTTCCCTTGGCTCCGTTCTTCGCGCCCACGAAGTTCCAGACATCGGCGGCGACACGCTGTGGGCGGACGCCGAGGCCGCTTACGAAGGTTTGTCCCCGGAACTCAAGAACGAGATCGACCAGCTCAATGCTGTACACGATTTCGTCAACACATTCGGACTCGGTCTCAACGACGAAGAGAAGGAAAAGAAGCGAAAAGAGTTCCCACCCGCGATTCATCCGGTCGTCAGAACGCACCCCGAAACGAAAAGGCGGTGTCTATTCGTCAACGGGATATTTACTTCGCATATCGAGGGGATGGATCGAGACGAAAGCGACGACCTGCTCGACCGCCTGTACCGAGAGATCGCGATCGCCGAGTACCAGGTGCGCTTCAAATGGCAGGCAAATAGCATCGCATTCTGGGACAACCGATCGACGCAGCATCTGGCGATCAGCGACTACTGGCCCCAGACACGTATCATGGAGCGCTTGACCATTGTTGGAGATCGGCCCAACTAGATCGGGCTAGGTCGGGCTAGACCCGGCTCGTTCCGACTCATGTCGACTCATGCCGGCATATTCCGACTAGGCCTCTTCTTCATCCTCTTCTTCCTCTTCATGGACCATCCCATAGGCCTCGAGATCGTCTGCGGTCGCCTCGCCCGAATGGGGCTCCTTCTTCTCGCCGACTTCCTTCTCCATCGCCCGCATCTCTCGCTTGCGGGCGGACTTTTCAGCCTTCTCGCTTTCTCGTTTTCGCTTGAGAACACTCATCCGACTAGCACGTGCCATCTCTACTCCCTCCACATCGCATGACCTGGTCTCTCACCAGTCGTCCTGCGCCCTGCCGAATTCCGTCCAGCGGATTCGTCACTCTGACCAGAGGCTCGATCTTGATTCCGAGCCCAATTCGAGTGGCCTAACCTCGGCCACCACCCCCACCACCACCGCGACGCTCCTGCGCCTCATTGACCTTGAGATTGCGGCCGCCTAGATCACTTCCGTCCAGCGATTCGATCGCCGCATCCGCGGCCGCTGAATCTTCCATCTCGACAAACCCGAAGCCGCGAGGTCGACCTGTTTCGCGCTCCACGATCAGGTCGACACCGATGACGGCACCGTGCTGACCAAAAAGCGCCGAGAGTTCTTCTTCCGTGGCGCTGAAAGGGAGATTTCCGACGTACAGACGCTTTCCCAAATCAACACCCTCGACTCTCTTAACGCCTTCGATCCCGCCGCCTTCGATCCCAACCCCCGCGAACCCTGAGGCCCCTACGTATTCCCACCGAGGTCGGCCGGAAGTCCGATAGGAGGAGAACACGCGATGGGATGGACGCAGTCCGTCGCGCGCAGAATCTAGCACCACGGCGGCGAACGCACACGGGCTCGACCGAATGCTGGCCCCTTCGATCCCGCTTCCGGGAACTAGTTCGCGACGGACGGCCGCGCGGCAACCCGTGCGTACCAGGCCTGAAGCCGCTCGCATTTCGCGTCGAGTGGCTGGCCGATCGACGAACCAAATTCAAGGAACGCAAAGAGCAGAATATCCGCGAGCGTAAAGCGATCGCCACAAATGAAATCCTTGCCTTCCATCAATCCATCGAGCCAGGCGAGCTTCTCACGTGCAATCGCCTTGAAGTCGTCAGCCGCCTGGGGGACGCAACGAATTCGATCCTTGAACAGCGGCAGGCCTTCGGCGAATCGGAACCCCATGCCAACCGGCTCACAGATATTCAGATCGATTCGGCGAACCCACATCCGAGTCTCAGCGCGTTCCTCTGCGGTCGAGCCAATCAGCGAGCCGGCCGATTTCTCGTCCAGATACTCGACGATGGCCGTAATCTCAGCGAGAAAGGTCCCATCATCCAGCTCGAGCGTCGGCAACTGACCGGACGGATTGCGGGCCATGTGAGCATCCTTGCGGTTGTCACCCGCCACGAGATCGACGGTTTCGACTTCAACATCCGCGCCGAGTTCGGCTATTGCAAGGACGACGACTCGGGGGTTCGGGCCCATTCCGGTATAAAGTTTCATCGTAGGGAACTCCTCTTTTCGTATTCGGGTGGGGGGTGCGCATCGATTCTGGCGACGCCAACCGGGCCAACGGATTCGACTGCAACAGATTCGGGATTGGCGGAGAGCCTATCCCAAAAACCTCGACCGAGTGAGTCACGCGACAGCGATTCGACGAAGATCCGCGCCCGGCCCCTAGTCTCCCTTGAAAACGTCTAGGTCGAGCTTGCCTTCGCTGCGCGCGACGATGCAGGAAACCATGGCATCTCCGGTGATATTGACCGCCGTTCGTGTCATATCGAGCAGGCGATCGACACCCAGGATGAGGCCGATGCCCTCTACCGGCAGGTCCATCTGACGAAGCACCATCGCGAGCATGATCGTTCCGACCCCGGGCACCCCCGCCGTTCCGATCGACGCGAGCGTCGCCGTCAGAACGATGGTCAGGTAGCCGGCGGGCCCGATTTCGATGCCGTAGGCCTGTGCGATGAACACGGTCGCAACGCCCTGCATGATGGCCGTACCATCCATGTTGATCGTTGCGCCGAGGGGGACGGTGAAGGACGCGATCGAACGATCGACGCCCAATCGCTCCTCGACTGCCCGAAGCGTCACCGGCAGCGTCGCGCCGCTGCTGGCCGTCCCAAAGGCCACGCTCATCGGTGCACGCAGCTTCCGAAAGAAACCGACTGGACTCAGCCTGCCTAGAAGCATCAAAAGGAGTGGGTAGGTCACAAAGGCATGAACGAAAAGGACCGCCACGACGAGCAAGAAATATTTCAGCAAACTCTCGAAGGCATCGATGCCCTCGTTCGCAAAAACCTTGGCGATCAGACAGAAGATGCCGATTGGTGCGATCTCCATGAGCATGAAGACCAACTTCATGATCACCGCGTTCGAGCTCTCAAAGACACGCAACAAATCCCGCCCCGGCTCCCCGGCCAGCGTCATCGCAACACCTAACAATACGGCGAAGACGATCACCTGCAGCATTCGTCCTTCGCTCATGGCCTCGAAGGGGTTGTGCGGGAAGATTTCGATGAAAATCTGTGCGAATCCGGGCGTCTCCCTCGCCGTATAGCCGAGCGCTTCCGTCGGAAGATCGAAGCCGACGCCTGGTTCGACAATCAAGGCGGCCAAAATCGCAATGCTGACCGCAATGGCCGTTGTCAGCAGGTAGAGGCCGAGGGTCTTGCCCCCTATGCGACCGAGCTTCGTCACGTCTTCGAGGGCTGCGGTCCCGCATGCCAGGGACACGAGTACGAGTGGGACGACCAATAGTTTCAGGCTGCGAAGAAATATTTCCCCGACGACGTAGAAGAGATCGTCCACCAGAAAGCGAGAGATGGCGAAATCCGGGCCGAGAATGTTGATGGCGATCCCGAGGACCATGCCCGCAACCAATCCAATCAGGATTCGTCGCGTCAGTTGACCGGTATCGCCAAAGTCCGCTTCTGGCAGGGCTTCGCTCATTGATCCCCCTTCCTTTTCTTCCGGCACGAAGCCGGTCTATCCGTTATGACTTTCCATCTGCTCACGAAGCCCTGGATGGTCGGCTCGCAACAAAAAACACGCCCACGATCGCCAACGCCGTGAGCAGCGAGATCATCCCTGTCGATGGCACCGATAGATCCAGAGGATCGATCCCTGCACCAATCAACATAGCGATGCCAACTCCGATCACCGCTTCCCCGGCGACGACTCCGGACGCGAACAGGATTCCGCGCTGATCAGGTCGATCGGAATCCACCGACTCTCCCCGACGCCCGATCCACTCGATCAGCCCACCGACGACGATCGGCACGGCCAGCCCGAAGGGAAGATAGAGCCCCACGGCGATCGGCATGAGATGGAGTCGGAACGAAGCGGCGCGGCGCTCGACCAGGGTGTCTAGCAGAAGAACCACGATGCCGATTCCAGCGCCCAGGCCAACAAGCCCCCACGGAAGCGGCTCACCCCCAAAAAAGCCCCGTGCGAGACTCGCAAAGAGACTGGCTTGGGGTGCCGCGAGCTCCCTCGATCCGATCCCATAAGCGTTGTGCAAGAGCTGTAAGACGGGCGCCATCACGAACGCGGCCACCACGACGCCGGCGAGCTGCATGATCTGTTGTTGGCGCGGCGAGGCACCGACAATCGACCCGGTCTTCAAGTCGTTGCAGACATCGCCGGCGGTACACGCGGCGCAACAGACGATCGCGGCCACGCCTAACGTGGCAACCATGCCTTGAACGCCCGTATATCCGAAGAGCCAGAGAAGCCCGCCCGTCATCAAGAGCGCGGTGATTGTCATACCGGAAACCGGACTGTTGCTATTGCCGACGAGACCCACGATATAACTCGCCACGCCAACGAAGAAGAAGGACGCGACGACCATGATCAGCGTTGAAAGGACGGTCACTCCCACATTGCCCGTGAAGCCCCAGTAGAGACCGAAAACGATGGCGACTGCGACGACGGAAGTCAAAGCGATCACGTTCGCGGGGAGATCGACGGACGAGCCAGCGTCACTGGCTTGCGCGGACCAACCCCGTCGCAATTCGCCCAGGGCTCGGCGCAGACCCGTTCGCACTCGAAAGAGCGCGCTCAGCCCGCCGACCGCCATCGCGCCCACCCCGACATAACGAATGCCATTCGACCACAAGGACCAGGCGCGCGCGGCGGCGTCCCCTTCGAAGGCCGCGGACGAAGCCAGAACGAGCTCGACCGATTCGGGCGCGAGCAGCGCAACCATCTCCGGTGCGAGCGGCAACAAGACCAGCCAACCCAACACGCCGCCGAGGAAGATCTGCAAGGCCACCTCGAGTCGAACGATGAAACCGACCGCCAGCAGCGCCGGCGAAAGATCCGCACCGATAAAGAAGGGACGAACGCCCGAAGCCGTCACGGCGCCCTCGATGGACGAGTGCAAGACGCCAAAGAACGCGACCGCGAGCTTCACGATGGCGCCAAGAAGCCCCCCACGAAGCACCGCCTGCCCATCCTCGGGACCCGCCGAAGCGCGACCGGCTTCGAGCACCGCAGCGCAGGCGACACCCTCCGGATAGGGCAGCTCCGGGCTCTCTTCGATGAAGACGCGACGCATCGGGATCATGAAGAGCACGCCAAGCCAGCCCCCAGCGATTGCGATCAGCGTCGTCGACCAAAAATCGAATTTTGCCCAGGCGCCGATCAAAACCAAGGCCGGTACCGTGAACAAGATTCCCGCCGCCAGGGATTCGCCGGCCGAAGCCGCCGTCTGGACCTGGTTTGCTTCGAGCACCGTGCCCCCGCCAAAGACCCGTCGCAGCAGCAACATCGCCACGACCGCCGCCGGGATCGAGGCCGAAACCGTCATGCCCACCTTGAGCCCCAGGTAGATATTCGCGGCGCCGAGCACGGCAGCCAGCACGAGTCCGAGCACGACCGCTCGCACTGTGAGCTCTGCCGAGCGGTTCCCGCTTGGCGAGATTTCCACTGTCATGATCATCCCCCGGGTGCAAGTGAACCCATCGGCCGCTTGTTTTGCAACAGTAGAGGCCACAGGCCTGCGATTTCGATTCCCGGCTTTCTCGACCGGGATCGAGGTCGACGATCCCGGCCTCTCGAACCTGCGTCGAAAAATTCGTCTTCAGAAGAAGGAAAGACCCGCGAAGGCGCTGACGGAGCCTTGCATGTCCTTGATTTATTGAAGAAATCAAGCGCGGACATGAAGGTCGATGGCTTTCGATCACGATCGGGGCTCGACCCGTTCGCTTCGACCCGACGATCTCGAGTTCGGGTCCCGGCGTTGGCTCTACCGGTGGTTTCTGGGGATGCCTCAGCAACAACAGCGCTCAAGACGCATGCGACCCCGGACCGCACGCCGCATTGCTTTTCGTTGCCGGATTGGGTGTTTTCGCCTCGAGGCGTCGCCGCTAGCCAGCACCCCTCGAAAGCGCACTCGACGGCATCCTTGCTGGCCGCTGGTCCATCGCCGTCTCGACTCGCACGGGATTCGATTCGTCGAGCATCCCCAGTCGGCGAAGGTGATATCGAATCGTCGATCGATCCTTTCCCATACGGCGGGCCATCTCCGCGATATTGCCCCGACATTCGACGAGCAGATCCTGGAGTTGCCGACGCAGCGCCCGCTTCGCACGCAAACGCACTCCCCTCGCCGTAACCGATCGATTGCTCACCAGACCAGGGTCCGCGGACCATCCCTCGACCAGATCGCATGCCACCGAAGCCACGCGGTCGAGGTCCCGGCCATAGTCCAGGTAGCGATTGGCTCCGGCCCGCATCGCCTCCTCGCAATCCGCGACCGAGGCGGGGGTCGCAACCATGACGACCGGGACATCCGAGATCTCCCTCAGTCGCCGGAGAAATCCGATTCCGTCGAGCCGGGGCAGCTTGCGGCCCGTCACGACCAGATCGGGCAGGTGTCGTTCGACGGCATACAACGCCACGAGCCCGTCCTCGGCATACGAGGGATCGAAGCCCACCTGCGTAAGACGTTCACCGAGAATTTTTCGCGCATTGGCCAGGTCATCGACGACCAACACGGTCCGGCCTCTCGTCGTCGCTTCCATGGGATCGCCTCTCGAAGCTCCCCACTCGACCGGGAACACTCGCGCATCCTATCGAGGAGGCATCTCAGATCGCCATCAAATCATGACAGCGATCCGCAGCGAAGCGCATCGATCAGAATCTGACTCGGCTCTGAAGCGCGCAGCCCATTCGGAAAATACGTTGGTTGCAGGAATCGACGAAGTTCCTGGCGATCGTCCTTGGGTGCAGTCTCTTGGGTGCAGTCCCTGGGTGTAGTCCCTGGGTGTAGTCCCTTGAGTGCAGTCCCTGGGTGTAGTCCCTGGGTGTAGTCCCTGGGTGCAGTCCCTGGGTGCAGTCCCTGGGTGCAGTCCCTTGAGTGCAGTCCCTGGGTGCAGTTCCCTGGCTTCAGCCGCCGTCGGCTGCGATCGCGATTTTGTTCACACCGGCCGCTTTAGCAGCATCCATCACGGCCACGAGCAAGTGATTCTGAGACTTTCGGTCGGCCTGAATCACGATGGCACCGTTCGGATTCTCGCCATGGAGTCGTTCGATGTTCGCACGCAGCGACCGGGGATCCACCTGGCGCCGGTCGATCCAGATCTGCCCATTCTCCGTGATGGCGATCAGGATATTGCCCTTGTCCTTCGAAACCGCAGTCTGGGCCGGCGGGCGAATGACATCCACGCCGGCTTCTTTGACGAAGGACGCCGTCACGATGAAAAAGATCAGCATGATGAAAACGACGTCCAACATCGGCGTCATATTCACTTCGCTCTGTGCTGACTCTCGTCTTCGTTGTCCGCGCATCGGGCAGGGCTCCTCACAATTCCGAACCCGCAGGCAGGAAAATGACTGGAGCGAAAGGCTAGGGTCCGCGCCCCTCGCTAGCAAGGCATCCGGGGGAGATCCTTCGCTCGAAACGCCCTTTTGAGGCCTGACGATCAATCGGGATCCCGGATAGCGGGCTCTCGCGGCAACCTATCCCGGATTCACGTCCGAAGTGGCGCCTAGTCCAACCGAATGCGGATCTGGGGTTGGACCACCCGAGTCCGATCGGACGATCCGCTCGGCCACCGTCATGAGAAGCGAGCCATCGTTTGTTCGTGCCCATCGTCGCGATCGATCCATCCGAATCGTGCATCGCATGCACGCAAATTCAAGACCCGACTTCGAATGAATCCCGACCGCCAAGAAAGATCGACGCCAACCAGCAGAACCCATTCATCGCCCTGCTCCTGGCCGACGCGACTAACATTGTTTTCTCGCCGATTCCCCAACACCCATTTTGGGGAAATACGTCTTCGATCTCTTTTTTGTGTAACAGCGATCAAGGACTCCGCAAGTGCGGGAATCAATCAAATGGCCAGATCAACTCACCAGGCCGAGACCGTTGCATTCTCTCCGCAAGACGACGGGTGGCTGCGATAACATTCAGTCCGACACTACACAGGCAATGCCCGAAACGTTCCAGGGAGATCACCGTGAATTCCTCGTCCTCCAATTCATCGACCGCATCGGCTGGCGCGAGTTCGCCCGCCTTTCGAATCTCTCGCGTCGCACGTCGTTCCACCCGAAGCCTCAGCGTGGTGGCAATCGTCGCCCTGCTTCTCGTCGGAGCGAATAACAACGCCAACGCCGCCGATCGCGCCCAACCGAACGTCATCATTTTCCTGGCCGACGACCTCGGCTGGTCCGACGTCGGCTTCCACGGCGAAGAGGTGATCGAGACGCCCTCTCTTGATCGTCTCGCCACGGAAGGTGCCGAGCTTCGCCGTTTCTATTCGACCCCGATCTGCTCGCCGACCCGAGCCGCCCTGATGACGGGGCGGGACCCCATGCGCCTCGGCGTGGTCTATGGCGTGATCATGCCATGGATGAACAATGGCATTCACCCAGATGAACATTTCATGCCCGAGTCGTTTCGGGCCGCCGGCTACCAGACGGCCATGGTCGGCAAATGGCATCTCGGTCATGCCCAGGAAATCTATACGCCACGCTCACGCGGCTTCGAGCATTTCTACGGCCACCTCCACACGGAGGTTGGCTACTTCCCGCCCTTTGCAAACCAGGGCGGTCGAGATTTTCAACGCAACGGCGTGGCGATCGAAGACGACGGCTATGAAACCTTCCTGCTTGCCGATGAGGCGAGCCGTTGGATTCGAGAACGCGACAAGAAGAAACCCTTCTTTCTATACATGCCCTTCATCGCCCCCCACACACCCCTCGACGCACCCGACGATCTGCTCGAGAAATACGCGGACATGGAAGATGACCGGGAACCCGCGCGAAGCGAGGGAACCGATCAGACCAGATTGTTTCAGAAGTTGCTGCTCATGAAGAGTGCACGCCCGGTCTATGCAGCCGTCGTCGATGCGATGGATCAAGCGATCGGCCGGGTGCTGGCAACTCTCGATGCAGAAGACCTCGCGAAGAACACGATCGTGCTCTTTTTCAGTGACAACGGAGGCGCCGCCTACGCCTTTGGCGGGGCCGACAATGCCCCGCTTCGCGGCGGCAAGGGCGAGACTTTCGAGGGCGGGATTCGCGTCGTTTCGCTGATGCGCTGGCCCGGTGTGATCGAAGGCCAATCGAGGATGAATAGCATCATGTCCGCCATGGACGTTTTTCCGACACTTGCCGAGGCGGCGGGCATCGAGATGGGAAACGACTTCGAATTGGACGGCCGCAGCTTCTGGCCAGCCATCGTAGAGGGAAAGGAAATCCCCCGGAATGAACTGCTCTATTTCGCTTCCGAGACGCCGATTCGCGGAACCTTCAATCTCACCGGTTTCAACGACGAATGGAAACTCGTGCAAACGATCAAACAGGGACTGCTCTCCGCCGACGTCGAGAACTGGCTCTTTGACGTTCGCGAGGACCCCTTCGAGCGCAATAATCTCGCCGCCAGCAATCCCGAGATCGTCGCAAGCATGGCAAAGCAGATTCATCAATGGCGCATGATGTACCCAGTTTCGGGAACCCGGAACACGCTCGTCCCGCCCCCAGGCTGGCGCGCGCCCAAGGATTGGACCAGCTATCCGATCGCGACCGACGACCTGCAACCGACAGCGGCACCCGGAATGCCACCACCCGAGACGCTTCGAGTCCTGGATTATATGCACGGAGAGTCCGGACGGTTGATCTATAACTGCGAGCCGATCGCGATATTAGGCGGAGGACTCTGCAAGTAGACTGCGCAGAATGGCCCAGGGGATCGGTCCGCCGAGCGGCGCCTAGCCGAAATACGTTTCCGACGTGAACGTCACCTCGATGCGCGACAAGTCCAGGAAGCGAGCGCAGCTCGTTAGCATCCGCTTCCTGTTTGCAACGAGCTCTGACTTTGTCCCGGCAGCGAAAAAACACATCGGATCCCCGAGCGCTTCGAGCGGAAAGGACTCTTCGACAATGGCCGACCACTTGTCGGGGGCGCCATCCGTCAGCGTTCCGAGAATTTCGTTCCGGACATAGCCAAAGGTCGACTGCGTTTCGATCGCCACCTGCTCATGGTCCTCATGCCAGATGCGAAGGAACTCATCATGGCTGATCTCCGCGCGTCGACTCACACAAGACATCTGCATCATTCCGGGCGTCCGGCATCCCACGATTCGCTCGTGATGGAGCGGC
>CAZMFM010000074.1:0-26740 GCA_964565565.1 uncultured Spirochaetaceae bacterium
TGGCGCTCATATGTTCGGGGCCACGGCGCCAGGGGTGCGGCGAGGGCGGCGCGGGCCGCTTCATTGTGGAACGCCTGCAGTCGGGCGCGGAGCGGGTCGTCCTGAGTCGCCAGCATCCGGATCGCCAGGAGCGCAGCGTTGCGCGCTCCCGCGTCACCGATCGCGAGCGTCCCAACGGGGATTCCCTTCGGCATCTGAACGATCGACAGCAGCGAGTCGACTCCGCTGAGCGTGCTGCTCTTGATCGGCACGCCGAGGACGGGGAGCGTCGTCCAGGCCGCGAGCATGCCCGGCAAGTGGGCCGCGCCGCCCGCCGCCGCGATGATGACCTGCACGCCGCGATCGGCGGCCCCGACGGCGAACGCACGCAGTCGGTCGGGTGTGCGGTGCGCCGAGACGACGCCGTACTCGCTCGCGACTCCGAACTCGTCAAGGACGTCGACGGTCGCCCGCATGGTCGGCCAGTCGGACGCGCTGCCGAAAACGACGCTGACTTGCGCGAGATCGGCGGAAGCGTCCTCGAGGTCGAGCGGGAGTGGTCGGCGGCGGCGTGGCGTGCGCGCGTCGTCGGGCATGGTCTTCAACAGCCTCCTGGTGGCAGCGCTGGCCGCGCCGGGACGCCGAACAGGATAACGCGCTCTGCCGGCAGATACTCGCGTGGAGTCGAGTGGCCGTCGGGCGGCGGCGAACTTGTCTGGGCGTTCGTCCTCGAGCTTGATCGCTTTGGGTGGCTGGTCCATTTCGTGATCTTGCGTGTTCACTCGACGCGCAATCGTCGGGAACGAGGAAAATGTGACCGATTCGACTTGCGAGGGTAGCGGGGAGGCTACTTACCGATTGTGCTTGGAACGTCGCCTGAAATTCCGAGCGCACGGATTTCGGATCAATTCGTAGAGTCTCTCCAGCCGAGCGTGGTCGCGGTCGTTTCGTGGCCTGCGAAGAGCGACGTGAAAATGTTGTCGCGAACCTCCCGAACGTCGAGCGTGGCGCCAGCCTTCGTGCGAAGCGTGACCGTCCTTCGAGAGGAGGTCTTTTCCCGGTTCCGCCGCAGTCGATGCACCTTCGACCTGATCGAAGATCGAATCCTCGAGCTGCTTCCGGGGTGGGCAACCGCCCGTCTGGATTCCTCGAGGAGTGTCCATTTGCAATTCGAATCAGTATCTATTAGATACTATTCGCGATGACAGCCTCCCAGCCGCCACCTCCGATCGAGATTCCCCCCGCCGAGGAAGATTCCTCGCGCAAGGGCGAGATCCCACGCCCGGCCCAGATTTTCGATCCGGTCGCTCGCGCGCTCGACGTGATCGGAGATCGCTGGAGCCTGGTTCTCATCCGCCAACTCCTGGCGAGCGCGAAGGGCTTCCAGGAATTGCGCCAGCGAACGGGAATCGCGCCGCGCGTCCTGTCGAGCCGTCTGCAGCAGCTTCGCTCAGACGGCTTCGTCGAGACCGAACCCCACGGCAGCCGTTCGATCTACCGGGTGACGGAGAAGGGGCGGTCGCTCGAGCCGATCATCTCCTCGATCGCCCGCTGGTGGGTTCGCGAGGGCATCAGTGGTCTCGACATCGACCCATCACGATTCACCGAAACTTCTGCGCTCTCGGTTCTCGAGACGCTCCCGAACCTGTTGCGAGACGAAACCGATCGGGCGGCGAAGGTCGTCTTCGAGATTCGCCTGACCGGCAAGGGTGGTGGGGTCTGGACCGTCGCAATCGATGCAGGGCGCTGCGAGATCCGTGAGGAATTCGCCGAAGGTGCAGATGTTCGTTATACGGCGACAGCATGCGACTGGTGTGCCATAGCGTTAGGCGTCCTTGACGCCAAGGAAGCAGTCAAGAGCGGGCGCCTTCACAAGGAAGGTGGTCCGCAAGCCATGGACGAGTTCTTTCATCAGATCGCTCGTTTCAAAAGACACACAAAGCAACAACAATCCAAAAAGGAGTGACCCCATGATTTCATTTGGGATGTCGGAAGAGCAGGAAATGGTGCGCGATGTGATGCGCGAGTTCGCAGCGGATGCGCTTCGACCGATCGCACGAGAATGTGATGAGGCCTCGGAGATCCCGACGGACTTTCTGGAGACGGCCTGGAGCCTTGGACTGACGAGCACGCAGATTCCAGAGGAATATGGCGGAGCCGGCGAAGAACGCTCGATGGTCACCAACGCGATCCTGCTCGAGGAACTCGCCCATGGTGATGCGTCGCTCGCGATGGCCGCTCTGGCTCCGTCGCTCTTCGCGAATGCGATTCTCGATCAAGGCAGCGCCGATCAGAAGAAGGCCTACTTGCCACTCTTTTGCGGCGAGTCGTTCGCGACCGGCGCGGTGGCAGTCAGCGAGCCCGGTGCTCTACAGGACGCAAGCACGCCGCAGACGATTGCTGAGCCGAAGGGTGAGTCATTCATCCTCTCCGGTCGAAAGACCATGGTGGTCTTCGGAGATCGCGCCAGCCACTTTCTCATCACGGCACGAAATGGCGATTCGCTGGGCGCGTTCATCGTTCCCCGGGACGCCGCCGGTCTTACAATCACTGGTCCCGAAAAGAATATGGGCCTTCACGCGCTCACGACGACGGCGCTCGAGATCGAGCGGGTCGAAGTCGGTCCGGATGCCCTCCTGGGCGGGGCCGACGGCGCGGATATTCAAAAATTGCTGAACGTCTCGCGTGCGGGACTCTCGGCAGTCATGCTGGGAATCTCTCGTGCGGTGCTCGAATATTGCGTGCCCTACACGAAGGACCGGGTGGCCTTCGACGAACCGATCTCCAAGAAGCAGTCGATCGCCTTCCGTCTCTCGGACATGCATATCGCGCAGCATTCGATGCGCATGTTGGTCTGGCAAGCGGCGAGCCTACTCGAACACGGCGAGGACGCGACGAAGGCGGTCTGGCAGGCACGCAACTATGCGGCCGAAAAGAGCATGTGGATCGCCGACAACGGCGTCCAGGTTCTCGGCGGCCATGGCTTCATTCGTGAACATCCGGTCGAGATGTGGTTCCGCAATGCGCGAACCCTTGGCGTCGTCGACGGCATGGTGGCGATCTAGTTCGCCTGAACTGAATCCATTCATAACGAGCGCGGCGGAGATTCGTCCGCGCTGGAGAAAAGAACATGATCGATTTTCGATTGACTGAAACGGACAAGGCGCTGCTGCAGCGCACGCGTGATGAGGCGGTGATCGCGCGACGCTATGCGCATGAATTCGACGAGAACGAAGCGGAGATGATTCCGGATACCCTGCCGGAAACCAAGGAATTCTATGCAAATCGGGGTGATGCGCCGATTCCGGGTGCCGAGGACACGCAGGGTCCCGTGATGATGATGTTGCAAACGATGGGCGCCTTCTGGGGTGACTATTCGGTTCGCGTACGACGCTCGGATCGTGGTGGCCTCGGAAACGCGGCGCTGGCCGCGGCGGGCACCGACGAACAAAAGGAGAAGTGGGGAAACCTGCTGCTGTCGATGGCCATCACGGAGCCGGGTTGCGGCTCGGACCCTTCGCGCGTTTCGACTTCGGCCGTACTCGATGAGGAGACTGACGAGTGGGTGATCAACGGCGAGAAGATCTTCGTGACCACTGGCATTCGTGCTACCGGCGTCGTCATCTGGGCGACGATCGACAAGAGCGCGGGTCGAGCCGGCATCAAGTCATTCTTGATCGAGAAGGGAACGCCGGGCTTTGACGTACCGCACAAGGAGAAGAAGCTGGGCATTCGCGCCGATGATACGGCCGCCTATGTCTTTGCCGACTGCCGAATTCCGCGCACGAATCTTCTGGGCCTCGACGAGTCGATCCAAAAGAAGAACTCGGGCGGTTTTCGTGGTGTGATGAAGACCTTCAACATGACCCGGCCGCTGACCGCGGCGATGGGCCTGGGGATTGCCGAGGCAGCCATCGACCTGACGCGCGAGGAACTCGCCGCCGCGGGCATCGTCCTCGACTATTCGACCGGACCCGGCGGACTGGGTCGGACGAACGCGGCCGCGGAGAAATTCATGCGGCTCGAGTCGATTTTCGAAGCTTCGAAATTGACGCTGCTGCAATGTGGCTGGATGGCCGGGCAAGGCTTGCCCAACAATCTCGAATCCTCGGTCTGTAAGGCGCATGCCGGCTCGGCCGTACGAGAGATCACCCAGGGTTGTATCGAGATTCTCGGCACCATGGGCATCGCTCGCGAGAACCTGCTCGAGAAGTGGATGCGCGATAGCCGAATTACCGACATCTACGAAGGCACCGGCGAGATCCAACGGTTGATCATCGCTCGAGGTCTGCTCGACTACACGCGGGCTGATCTCAAATAGCAGGCCAGCCCTCGCGACTACTCCGACCCCGTTCCGATTTTTTGGGACGGGGTCGTTGTGTTTGCTTAATCGGCCACCTTGGACGCGATCGAAGGCGCTAGGATTCTCTCCGCATGGGTCTACAACACGCAATCGCCTGGATCGATTCCATGGCTGGGAATTTCGCTTTGCAGTTGGCGACCTCGGTCCTTTGTGGAGCCATCGTCGGAATCGAACGACAGCTTCGTCACAAGGCGATCGGGATTCGCACCGCGATCCTGATTTGCCTGGCCACCCAGGTTTTCATTCGTCTGAGTATCTCGGTTTCGATCGAAGGAACGGTCGTCGACCCGACCCGCGTTCTCGGGCAGGTCGTGACCGGTGTCGGTTTTCTCGGCGCCGGCGTGATTCTGGCCAAGGGCGGCGCGATCACGGGGGTGACGTCGGCGGCTGTCGTTTGGATGCTGGCCGCGATCGGGAGCACGATCGGAATCGGTCGTCCGATTGAAGCGTTTCAGCTTACCCTGGTGGTCGTTGGCGTGTTGATCGTTGTTCGTGCCCTCGAGAAGGCCTTTAAACGGCTTCGGGGCGGGTACGACGAAGCCGAAGCGGAGGCCATCGTCGACGCCGACGCCGAGACCGGATCGGCGAACTCGCAGTCGTCCCCGCAATCCGATGATTCGATTCGCTGAGCCTTCGAGTGCTATCAGCCTGCTAGGCGAGGGGGTTCTCGGCCGGACTTTCCAGCGCATCGAGTGTTTGTTTGAACGCCCGGTCGATGTCGATCCTTTCCCGATCGGATAGCGCGGCCAGCAGCCGACTCGAAGCCGCAGCGAAGGCGCGAAAGACCCGGTCGTGGAGCGTCAGGCCGCGGGCGGTCAGGGTGACGCGCATCCCCCGACCATCTTCGGGGTCGCGATCCCGCTCGACCAGCGTCGAGGCTTCGAGGCGTTTCAAGATCTTGGTCATACCGCCGGACGATCGATGGAGCTGGCCATAGAGCTGACTTGGACTGAGGCTGAAGGGCCGCCCGGCCCGGCGCAGGGTGGCGAGTACCGCGTAGTCGGCGGGCGTGAGCTCGAAGGGCGCGAGCACGTCATTCTGAAAGTCATCGACCAGCGTTGCGAGGCGCGCCAGGCGGATCATCGGCGGAAGGCCCGAGAAGTCCAGCTGAGGATCCTCCCGCGCCCAGTCGTTGGCCAACTCCTCGATCCAATCCAAGGCACGACTCCAATCGTAGGCGCCGAACTCGCGGCGACCTGAAGCCGTCAGGGTACTCTTCGAGATAGCTTTCTCGCAAGAGAAAACATCGAGGAAGAACACGAGAAGGAAAGTCTGGAGAGGGCGAGCCGGTGTCCGGGCCGAAGCAAGGGGGCTTGGGTCGGGTCTAGGGAACGATGCGGATCATGGCGCCAACCGTTTGTCGCTCGAAATCGAGGAGATCGAGTTGGCCGACCGGGCTTCGTGTGCCAAAGACGATGCCGATTTCGACTCGATCGGAGAACGCTCGCGTGAGTGCGACTCGGCTCTCCAACGATTGATTCCTTTCGATGCGCGGCCCGGTTGCGGAGACATAAGGTCTGGCCAGGGCATCGCTGGCGTAGAAATCGTTCCAATACGTGACGTCAAATCGCGCGCGGAGTTGCATCGGGAGATCGTAGTGGGCGAGTCCCTCTGCGCGCCGGTTCGGGGGTGTGGGCGCCTTCAGGTTGGGCGCTTCGATTTCGTCCGAAGAGAACGCAGTGTCAGCAAACCCGAGACCGGCCAGCGTCACCACCAGAAGGGCCTGGAGGAGTCGAGCCCGGAGAGTGGGTCGAATGGATCCTCGATCGATGGAAGGAAGCGTTGTCATTGAGATGGCTGATCGACAGGGACTGCGCCCTGGCATGTGATTCGAGTCACGTCGAAGCGGAGTTCGGGCGAGTTCCAGTCTGACTGGAATCGTCGACTAGCCGAAACGATTCCAGAGTGCCTCACGGCGGAGGGAGAGCCGGTCGCGGCGCTCATCATCCGTGATCACCGGATGGTCGTCGGGCAACAAGTCGTAGACGCCGTCGACCTTGACCACTTGGATTTCGGGAACCGGAAATGTCTCGGCCCACCCGAATCGGTAGGCGAGTAGCCCCTGACGTCGGCCTTCGCTGTCGATCCAATTCGGTACGCCCAGATCCCGGGCTGACAAGACGAGTCGCGCCAGACCGTCCTCGTCAATATGGATCTGGTCGCCAGAAAGGCTCGTCTGCCTGCGCGCGAAATCACCGGCCTCGAACCAGGTCATCGATTGAATCGCAAATCCCCAATACTGTGCGGTCGGAACTTCGCAGGTGATCAACAGCGCCTCGTCTTCTCCCAGATCCCAGAAACACCGTCCCGTCGCGATGTCGCTCGGGTCGCCGGGTTCGATCGCAGGGGTCGAGGCGACGTTCACCGGAAGTCTCTCGGAAATCTCACGCGCATAACGAGACCAATGCGACGATGAGGCCTCGATCCAATCAATTGAGCGTTCGAGGCTGCGCGTGACATCGGCTGCCGATTGCGGCGGAGGCGCTTCACCTTCGGCGCCGACCCGCTCGATATGGAATGTCGGCGCGGTATGGCTCTCCCAATCCGACACGACGATTCGAATCGTGAAGAACCGAGCGTCGGCGTGGGCGGGAATCCAATTTCCCTCTTGTTCGTCGGGTGAGAGAACCAATTCGAGGAATCCATCCTCGTCGATCTCGAAAGATTCGAGGTGTCGCTCGAAGTAGGTCCGGGTCTGGTCGAGGGCGACGCTTCCCTCGTGCTGACAAAAGGTCGCCTGAAATATCCCGTCGACATCGGCCCAGATCTTATAAGTCTCTTTCGGATCGATCACGGCTCGCAGCGTGACGAAATCCGGATTCGCCCCGCCCCATGGCGCGTGCGGCCCTTGCTCTTGAATGAATTCGGGAAAGTCCGGATTGGCTGCTTCGAACTCGGATTGGACCGCGCTGGCGATCAATCGAGCCAGTGCGCGATAGCCTTCGGCCCGGGTCCGCTCGTCATTCTGCAAACCGGGAGCGACGACTCGATCACCGACCGCTTTCAGCCGGTCACACCACCGCTGCCACGCTTCGCCGCTAGCGAGAAGTCGATCTGACTCGATGCTCACTCGTGCGGCTCCTGTTTCGGCGGCCAAAGCTCATCATTGAAAGACCGAGGCCAATCAGCAGCGTCGATGAAGGCTCCGGAATGGGATTTGCGGTCGCAGTTCCCATGATAGTCAATCCAGGACCGTCCAGAAGAGTCCTGTCCAGAGTTGCGGCGGAAAAAGTAAGCACGCCGTCAAGAAGTGTTCCCTCGAATCGAGTCAGAAACGTTTCGAATACGAATGAGTCCCCGGTCAATGCGGCCGGCTGCCCGAAGAGGACCGCGAAATCGGTTTGAAGATCGAGCAGCCCTTCTGGCAGAAGGGCCAACAAGTTCACTGGGAAGAGATCCAAAGACTGTAGAGACACGGTATTGGCGGTTCTGTCGACGCTCAACACAATTGTGCCGCCAAGAGTTGTTCCGTCGGGTACCGGAGGCAAGGTGAGGAAACCCGCGACATTCTCGAAGGTAGATTGCGTTCTGTCGATCGAGAAAGAGACATTCGCGTGAGAGGTCGCGGATGCACTCGGGGCAAGCATTGCTGTAGCGAATAGGAAGGTGGCAGTGACTAGAAACGACCGGACGATGGGAAACGCAGAGTGCGTAGGGTATGCCAAAACGGATTCTCCTTTTGGATTTCGAAGAGCAGCGAGGACTCAAGAAGGACTCTCCAAGGAAGTAGTCCGTCAATCTCGGATGTGGCAGGAAATTTGACTGGTTTCGTTCGAGTCGGCGTCTTTACGATCGATCGATCGTCAGAACGCAAGGTGAAGGGCTTCGAGGAGGATCGGAAGCCGCTCGGAGACTCGCGGAAATTTGAGGCATGATCGCGCGAGGAGAGTCGGGTGCGAAAGACTGCACTAAGCTTCCGGCCATGAAAGCCATAGTGATCGACGAACCAGGCGATGAAGACTGCATGAAACTCGGCGAGACCCAGGCGCCCGAACTCGGGCCGGGCATGGTCCGGATCCGAAATTTTGCCAGTGGGATCAACCGCGCGGATCTGCTTCAGAGGCAAGGCCTCTATCCGCCGCCTAAGGGTGCTTCGCCGATTCTCGGGCTCGAGTGCTCGGGTGAGATCGCGGAACTGGCACCCGATGTCTCGGGTTTTGCGGTAGGCGATCGTGTGATGGCGTTGCTAGGCGGCGGGGGGTATGCGGAGGAGGTCGTGGCGGACGCGGGTTCGGTGATCCCAATTCCGGATGCCCTTTCCTTTCAGCAAGGTGCGGGTTTGGCGGAAACGCTGCTGACCGTTTTCCTGAATGTCTTCCAGCTCGGCGCACTCCCGGATGGCGGAAGCGTTCTGGTTCATGGCGGGGGCAGTGGGATTGGAACGACGACCATCGATCTGGTGAAGCGTGCCGGGGGAAAGGTGATCGCGACCGCAGGGAGTGCTGAAAAATGTCAGCGTTGTCTCGACCTCGGCGCGGATGCAGTGGCCAATTACAAGGACGAAGATTGGGTCGAGACCGTTCGCGCCGCAACGGACGGCCGCGGCGTCGATGTGATTCTCGACTCGATCGGTGGCGCCTACCTCGAACAGAATCTGAAGTCGCTGGCCATCGACGGATCGCTCGTCTTGATCGGTTTGATGGGCGGCGCGAAGGCCGAGATTTCGCTCGGCGCATTGTTGATGCGTCGGCTCAAGGTAATCGGCTCCACCTTGCGAACGCGCTCCAACGACCAGAAGGCGTCGATCGTTCGGGCTTTTCTCGACCGCTTCGGCGGGGATCTCGCGGCGGGTAAGATTCGACCTGTCTTGCACGAGGTCTTCGCCCTGTCCGATGCCCCCGAAGCGCATCGGATGCTCAAGGCAAGCACTCATTTCGGGAAACTCGTTCTCCGGGTGAGAGAAGAGGGCGCCTAGTCACCGAGACCTCGAGCAGCTGACACCGGACCGTCCAAAGAGCCTGATTCCCGAGCTGCGAAGGTCGCTTGATCCGCTACGCTACCCGGCCGCATGCGCCTGACAGAGGTTCAGGTCGTGCTCATCATCGAATTGAATTTGAAACATGTCGGGTCGTTGCGCGTTCGCGCCGATCCGATCGAGGAGATCCCGCCATGGCGGTAGAGCGAACCTTCGCAATCATCAAGCCCGACGCAGTCAAGAAGAAGGTGGCCGGCCAGATCCTGGCCCGCATCGAGGAGTCCGGCCTCGAGATCATCGGAATGAAGAAGATCGAATTGAGTGAACAGGGCGCGCAGGGTTTCTACGCAGTCCACAAAGAACGTCCCTTTTTCGGCGACCTCGTGAAGTTCATGACCTCCGGTCCGGTCGTTGCGCTGGTTCTCGAAGGTGAGGGTGCGATCAAGAAATGGCGTGACCTGATGGGGCCGACCAATTCGAACGAAGCGCCGGCGGGTACGTTGCGCGGCGATTTCGGTACCGACATCGAGCAGAACGCGACCCATGGATCCGATGCGCCCGAGACGGCACGACTGGAGATCTCGTATTTCTTCAATGCCGGCGAGATCACGGCGGTGACCGAGGCCTTGCCGGCCTAGGCAGTCCGCCGGCAACCGCGATCAACCGCATCGTGGCGTCGAACGCGCGACGTCGCGAGCGGTTGGATCGGGTCAAGCACGTCTGTGCGGGCGCCGATACGGGGTGAACTCCTTGGGAGCCCCCGGATGAAATACGCAGTGACAGCGGAAGGAACCCGCGGCGACATCTATCCGATGCTCGCCCTCGCGAAGCGATTCGAAGCGGCCGGCCACGACGTGGTTTTCTGTGCACCGCCCGACTTTCGTGAGGCGGCTCGAGAGTCCGGTCTGGACTTCCGTCCGATCGGCCGTGACATCCGTGAATTCCTGACGGCCGAGGCCGGCGCGCTTCACGGGAGCACGCTGGCCATGGCGCGCTCAGCGGGCAGACTCTTCAAGGACAACGTTGGCCGACAATTCACGGACCTGCATGCGGCCGCTGCGGGCTGCGACGGAGTCCTCTCCGCGGGAACACAGCTGGCGGCGAGCTCGGTCGCCGAAGCCCTCGGCGTGCCTTATCGCTTCATCGCCTACGACCCCGCACTGCTGCGCTCGGACACGCATCCGCCGGTCTTTTGCACGCGGCCCGACCTGCCACGGTGGTTGAATCGCTTTCTCTGGCGAATTCAGGGTCGGGTTTTTCAGCTCGGCATGGGCAGGATGCTGAATCGAGAGCGCACCCGAATGGGCCTGGCCCCGAGCCGCGACATTTATCAACTGATGCTGGGTACTCGGCCCATCCTGGCGACGGACGAGCTTTTGGCTCCGGTGCCTGAGGATGTCGACGGTGTGGATTGTGTGGGTTGCCTTCATCCCTTTGATCGGGCGTCGCTCCCCGAGAAACTAGAAAATTTCCTCGCCGCCGGACCCGAGCCCGTCTATATCGGTTTTGGCAGCATGACGGACCCCGATCCGAAGCGATCGACCAGGCTTTTGCTCGAGGCGATTCGTTGCGCCGACGTGCGAGCGGTCATCTCGGAAGGCTGGGCCGGATTGGGTGGCGTCGCACTGCCGAGCGAGGTCATGATCGCGGGTGCCGTGGACCATTCGACGCTTTTTGGGCGAGTTTCGGCCGTCGTCCATCATGGTGGCGCCGGAACGACCACGACTGCTGCGCGAGCCGGGCGGCCTCAAATCATACTGCCCCATGTCCTCGATCAATTTCATTGGGCAGCACGGGTCGAGCGCCTGGGGATCGGGCCGGCGCCGCTCCATCGACGCAGGCTGACGGTCGAGGGACTTGCGTCTTCGTTGCGTGCGGTTTGTGGAAATGAGTGGTTGGCGGAGAACGCCGCGGCGTTGGGCGTTCGGTTGCGTGCGGATTTTTCGCGTCGGGTTGATCCGATCGAGGCGATCACCGCTTCGATGGCTGGGGCACGCTAGGCGTCAAAGCGCGGCCTGCGCAATGCGATCTGCATATTCACCACAACTACAAAAACGGCCGAATGGACGCCGGGGACAGCGTTTTCGCGGGGCTGGGCTCGCCTGCTGTGTGGACAGCTCTAGCTGGCGATGCCTCGGGCCATGAGGACGAGAAGTCCGAAGTAGGTGAGGGTGAGCCAGAGCTGGTGGCTTCGAAGTGCGCGGGTCAAGATTTTTCCTTCCGAATCGTAGGAGGTGCTGAGTAGTCGCCCATCCTTCTCTTCGTTCGCACGCGGTGGGACTTGAGGTTTGGTGACATCTTCTGTGCTCTCTGCCGAAGTGGCTGTGTCGACGATCACGCCTGCGCGCTTTGGAGGCCGCGATCCCAGACGAGTGGACGACTCACGGATCGATGGGTTGGTCGGTTCGGGGCCTGCTCGCTAGGCGTCACGACGCTAACGCCCGTGGAACGCGATCGCCCGTGGAGTATTATCGCCCGTGGAAGGTCGGCGATCGCTTTTCGCGGACGGCCGCGATGCCTTCTTGCGCATCAATGGATTCGAAATTGCGGGCCTGCTCGCTCGCCTCGAACTGCAATTGGTCTTCGATCGATGAGTTTTCGGTCCTTCGCAGCGCCCGTTTGACCGCGCGGACGGCCAGTGGCGCGTTGCCGGCGATTTCGCGGGCAGCCTCGATGGATTGTGGAAGGACCTCTTCCCGTGGCAAGACGCGGTTCGCCAGCCCGATTCGGCCGGCCTCGTTTCCATCGATCGTGCGGCTGGTATAAAGGAGTTCGGCGGCGAGGGCGGGACCGACGAGCCTGGGCAGCGTCCAGGTTGCTCCCATGCCGGGATGGACGCCGATTCGTGTGAAATTCAAGCCGAGCTTGGCTTCGCTGGCGACATAACGGAAGTCGCATCCCAGGGCGACGCAGAAGCCTGCGCCGATCGCGTGGCCGTTGATGGCTGCGATCGTTGGGCAGGGGATGTCCCGGATCGAGAGAAAGAGCCGATAGAAGGTGCTCATCTCGTCGCGGATGCTTCGCCAGGCGATGCCCGGGGCCGCGGCGCCGCGGTCGGCCTGATCCTGCAACATATCGAGGTCGCCGCCGGCCGAGAACGCGCGGCCTTCGCCCGTCAAAATAATCGCACGAAGCGAATCGTCCTGTGCGAGATCGCCAATACGTTTCCGAAAGGCTTCGCCCATCGCTCGCGTCATCGCGTTCAAGCGATCAGGGTCATTGAAATGGAGTGTCGCAATGGCGCCGTCGCGCGATTCACGAACGAGATCGATGTCTGGCGTGCTCATGGCGTCGCAGAATAGCGATCACGCGCCGCCACGCACTCCCTCTTTGCCGCGAGCGCAGTGATCAAAAAGCAGAAGCCTCCCGACCATGCCAGCCCCGGGAGCCCTCAGCCCAAGCGAGCGCAGTGAGCGAAAAAAAAGACCCCCGCCAAGTGGCGAGGGTCTGGTTTGAATCATCGATCAGCGACGGCGGTGTTCAGTCGGATCCGCTCCGACGCATGAACGCTGGCACATCCCGGTCATTGCCGTCGGCGTCCGCGCCACCACTTCGCTTGCGCAAGAACGCGGGTGTATCGAGCTCATCCTCGAAGGGCGATTCGAAGCCGAGTCCTGCGTTGGCCATCTCGGCCGCACTCTCCTGATGGGGAGGAGGCTGGGATTGGCCACCGGACTGCCGATAGGCCCCTCCACTGGCTGCGGATTGTTGCTGTTCGAGCGGCGGCAAGGCGCCGGTCGAATCCGCAGCACCGTCCATCGCCATCGCCGGCGCGGCTGCCGGTTCCTGGCGAATCGGCGTGACGTTGGGTGCGTCGACCATGGAGCGTTCATGCTCGATCTCGGCAACGGGGTCAGGGACTCGCCGTCGCGGCTCCGGCGGCGTTCGCCGGGCGTCCTGACTATCGAGGCCGGTCGCGATGACCGTGACCCGAAGCTCGTCTTCGCCAAGCGACTCATCGATTACGGCGCCAACGATGATGTTGGCATCCTCATGCGCTGCTTCGTGAACCAATGACGACGCTTCATTCACTTCGAAGAGCGTCATCTCCGAGCCGCCCGTGATGTTGATCAAGACGCCTCGGGCACCCTCGATGGAAAGATCTTCGAGAAGCGGACTCGAGATCGCTGCGCTGGCCGCGTCGATGGCTCGTGTATCGCCCTTTCCGATTCCCGTTCCCATCAATGCGACACCGGCCTCGTTCATCACCGTGCGAACGTCGGCGAAGTCGAGATTGATCAGGCCGTGAATGGTGATGAGATCCGAGATGCCGCGAACCGCGTTCAAGAGGACTTGATCCGCGATCGAGAAAGCGTCACGAACCGCCGTTCCCTTTCCGGCCAGGGCAAGCAGCCGCTGATTCGGAATCGTGATCAAGGTATCGACGACGCCGTGAAGCTCGTCGATGCCATGGGCGGCATGCTTCATGCGAACCCGACCCTCGAAGGGGAAGGGCTTCGTCACGACGCCGACCGTCAACGCACCGACCTCACGAGCGACCTCCGCCACGATCGGCGCAGCACCGGTCCCGGTTCCGCCACCCATGCCTGCGGTCACGAAGACCATGTCGGAGCCTTCGAGCAATTCGCGGAGTCGATCACGCGCTTCGAGCGCTGCTGCGCGTCCTCGATCCGGATTTGCACCGCAGCCGAGGCCGCGAGTGATTTCCGCACCGAGCTGAACTTTGATCGAAGCCTTGTTGTGAGCGAGCGCCTGGGCATCGGTGTTCGCGGCCACGAATTCGACGCCGCTGAGCCCCGAATCGATCATGGTGTTGAGCGCGTTGCCGCCACCACCGCCGACGCCAATGACCTTGATCGAGGCCCGTTGATGCGAACTGCCTTCGAATTCCAGCAGCTCTTGGCCATCTTCAGGGCCGAGCTCTAGAAGGTCGACCGAGTCGCTTCCACGCCCATTCGAGCCGCTCGAGCCGTTCGTGTTTCCAGTATTCCCGTTGTCATTCTGCGAACGAGAATTCTTTTTCCTAGCCATGCTTTCACCCCCCGACGATGCTTGGCAGCGTCGAATAATGTACACGATTTATTTCGTTTTGTGCCCTTTTGAATCAGCTTTCTGCGCGAATCGAAGTAGTTCAATCGAACTCTGCGTAGAACCAATCCCGCATTCGCTGTTTGACGCGTCCGAAGATCGATTCATCGCGAATTCGGAAGCGACTGCCGCGCGTCGAGCGTTGTTGATTGAGTCCGAAGATCACCAGACCAACGCCGGTGGAATACATGGGACTCCGAACGACGTCTTGCAATCCACCGATCGAAGTCGGGAGCCCTTGTCGGACGGGCGCTTCGAAAATCTCTTCCGCGAGCTCTCCGATTCCCGAGAGCGCCGACGCACCGCCCGTGAGCACAACGCCAGACGGGATTCGATCGATCAGATCAGCTCGAATCAGCTCCTGACGAGCGAGACTCAGGATCTCTTCCACCCGGGGTTCGATGATTTCGCACAGGATCTTGCGAGAAATCTCTCGCGGCTTGCGACCACCGACCGAGGGGACGCTGATGATGTCGTCCGAGCCGAGATAGCGTGCCGAAGCGACGCCGAATTTCTTCTTGATCCGCTCGGCCTCGTCAAAGGGCGTTCGTAAACCGACGGCGATGTCATTCGAGAGGTGGTAGCCGCCCAGGCCGAGGACCGACGTGTTCTTGATCGACCCACCTGCGAAAACCGCGATATCCGTGGTCCCGCCGCCGATGTCGATCATGCACACGCCGAGATCACGCTCGTCATCGGCCAATACCGCCGCCGCGGAGGCCAATGGCTCGAGGACGATATCGACGACGTTCAGCCCGGCTTTGTTGCAACATTTGACGATGTTCTGGGCGCTGGCGACCGCGGCGGTTACGATGTGAATCTTCGCCTCAAGTCGAACGCCGCTCATCCCCAACGGTTCTCGGATTCCGTCCTGATCATCGATGATGAATTCCTGCGGAATCACATGGATGACCTCTCGATCCATCGGAATGGCGACCGCTTTGGCCGCGTCGATGACCCGCTTGATATCGCCTTCTCGTACTTCGCGATCCTTGACGGCGACTACCCCGTGCGAGTTGAAGGCACGGATATGGCCACCCGCAACACCTGCGTAGACCGAAGTGATTTCACAATCGGCCATCAACTCGGCTTCTTCAATTGCGTGTTTGATCGAATTGACCGTGGCATCGATATCGACAACGACCCCTTTTCGGAGCCCTCGGCTCGGATGGGTTCCGATTCCGACGATGTCGATTCCGTTTTCCGTTTCCTCTGCGACGACTGCGCAGATCTTCGTTGTTCCGATGTCGAGACCCACGACGATCTCGTCCTTCTTGGACATAACATCCCCCTTTCCCCGTGCTCGGGGAATGAGAGACCCCAATCCTGGGGCCCCTCGATTGGACGACTGGACAAATCCATGCCTCGCCGCCGCTTGTTGTCCGCCTCTACCCTGAGACGGGTTCGACCCGCAGAACCGCGCGGTCTGCGTACCGAAGATCGATCAGTCGCGCGCCAGTTCGTCGCGACTCTTCACTTTCAAGCAGGGCCGCAAGTCTCGCGACGCGTTGCTTCAAGAAACTCTTCCCGAGGAGTGCTCGCGGACCTTGCTCGCCGATCTGAAGGACGTATCCGGATTGCAGATCGTGCGGATGTGCCTCGGCGTGATCGGTATGGGCGGTGCGGTCGGCGTGAGCGTCGGTCGGCTCGGGCAAGTGGAGCGTGATCTGTGTCGGGTCGTCGGCCAGAATGACGTACCGACGAAGCGCCTCGAGGATTTCGATCGCCGAGGCGGGAAGCCGTGCGTCCTCGTCGAGCCCGCCGAGAACCAGGGGCAAAGGACCACCGGGCTCGATGCGCGCCGAGAATGGTTCACCGCGAACGTCGATCAAAGTCAACTCGCCCGATCTATCCGAGAGCCAACGCGCTACCGCCTTCCGCTCGACGACCGAGACGATCAGCGTACCGCCCGGTAGCCGAAGGCTGCGGATCGATTCGATCCAGGGCTCATTCTTGATGGCATCGCGAAGCTTCCCGGGATCGAGCGTGTCCAGGAAGCGACCTTCTTCGATGTCCAGGCCTTGCGCAATGACGTTAGGCGTGAGTGCCGAGGCGCCCTGGACGACGATGCGTTCGAGGGGCGACCCGCGATAGAGAAGGATCTCAGAGAGAGGGGACGAAAAGACAAGTCCGCCAGTGAAGGCGAGTCCGAAGAGCAGTGGTGTGAGGATGCTGCGGACCTTTGCGCGGCTTTGGGCAGACTCCGCACGGCCCTGCTCGCGTTGGCGGCGGCGAAGTTCCTGTTGCCTCTTGCGAGCGAGGTGATCTCTTGCTCTTGTTGCTCTCGCCTCGGCGGCGATGGTCGCGTCGGGCGTGTGTGCGCTCCCGCGACTTCTTCGAATGGTGCTTCGCGATCTCATTGGTGATCTCCATTGGTTGCGCCGAGGATCTTCACTTCCGTTTCAAGTCGGATGCCGCTTGCGCGCTCGACCTGTTCACGAGCATGTTCGATCAATCGAAGAACGTCGCTGGCTGTCGCGCCGCCGTGATTCACGATGAAATTCGCATGCACGGTCGAGATCTCGGCTGCACCTTCGCGGGTTCCCTTGAGTCCGGCGGATTCGATGAGTTGCCCGGCGAAGTGGCCGGGAGGATTTCGAAAGACCGAGCCACAGCTGGGGATGTCGGTTGGCTGGGTGGACTGTCGGTGAGCGAGTAGGCGGTCGATTTCGCTTCGGACCTTGGCCCGTTCGCTTTCTTCGACTTGTAGGCTCGCGGCAGTGATGATCGAGCCGCTGGGAAGTCCGGCCAGTTCGCGATAGTGAAAATTCAGGTCCGGTCTTTTGATTTCGGATATCTCATCGCCGCAAGGGCTGATGATTTCGACATGGACGACAACGTCTTTCATTTCCCGAACACCGATCCCCGCGTTCATTGCAATCCAGCCTCCCAGGGTTCCCGGGATCCCGGCAGCAAATTCCAGGCCCGTGAGTGCATGGTCTACGCAATACCGTGTAATCGTTGCATGAGAGGCTCCGGCCTCGATCGAGAGTCGATCCTTGTTCACGCGCTCTATTCGACGAAGCTTCTTGAGGCGAATCACGACCGCGCGGAGGCCTTCTTCGCCAACCAGGACATTGAAGCCCGCGCCGATCACGAGGGTCGGCAGGTCGAACTCGCTGCAAATTCGAAGTAGTTGCGCGAGTTCGTCGCGATTCGCCGGTGTTGCGATTGCATCGGCCGGTCCGCCGATGCGCAAAGAGGTGTGTCGTGACAGCGGCGCATCAAACTCGATGCGATCATCGAGGCGTTTCAGAAGCGCATTGCGAGCAGCGTCCGCGATCATCCGTCGTCCCCCCGCTCTGCGTCGATGGTCGTGAGGATTTTCGAACCAAGGGTCGAGATGCTGCCCGCACCGAGGGTCAGCACGAGTTCGCCGGGCTCGAACCGGGAGGGCCACTCGCGTTCGATGTCTTCGAGGGAACCGCCGAAGGAAATCTCCTCGTGGCCGGCCTCGCGGATCGCGCTGGCCAGGCGTTCGCCATTGATGTTGGAGATTGGCGACTCGCCTGCGGCGTAGACGTTGCTGATCACGACGCGATCGGCGTCGGCGAAGGCGCTCGCAAACTCCTCCCAACAATCTCGCGTTCGCGTATAGCGATGGGGTTGGAAAATCGCCGTGATCCGGCCGGCGTGGATACTGCGAGCCCCGGAGAGCGTGGCCCGGACCTCTGCGGGATGATGGGCGTAGTCGTCGACGACTTCGATGTCGTGCGCGCATCCCTTGCGCTCGAAGCGCCGTGCCACGCCGGGAAAGGTTGCGATGGCTTTGCTGAGGATGGCGGGTTCGACGCCTTGTTCGAGGGCGATGGCCATCGCGGCCAGTGCGTTCAAGACGTTGTGTCGACCCGGCATCAGCAGGTCGAAGGAGAAGTCGTGGCCTTCTCGGATGCATACATGACATCGCTGTCCGCCAGGAATTCCTTCGACGCCTTCGGCGCGAACGTCGGCATTCTCCGAAAAACCGAAGCTGACCTGTCTCGCGTGAATCTCGGGAGCGATTTCGAGGACGCCTGGGTGGTCGATGCCCAGGATCGTGGCACCCCAGAAGGGCACGCTATTCGCGAACTCGACGAATGCGCGGAGTAGGGCATCGCGCGTTCCGTAGAAGTCGAGGTGCTCGGGGTCGACATTCGTGATCGCGGCGAGAATGGGTCGGGTCAGCAAGAATGATCCGTCGCTCTCATCGACTTCCGCGACGAGCAGGTCCCCGGTGCCGAGTTTGACCGGGCTTGCGAAACCACCTGGGCGTGGAACGCGACCCCCGATCAATGCGGTCGGATCGAGCCCTGCTGATTCGAGCAGGTGGGCGGTCATGGCCGATGTGGTCGTCTTGCCGTGTGACCCCGCGATGGCGATGCCATTCTTGGTTCGCATCACTTCGGCGAGTAATGCGCCGCGCCCGATGATTGGAATCCCGCCAAGGCGCGCGGCTTCGAGTTCGACGTTGTCTTCGGCGATCGCCGTGGACCGAACGACGGTCTCTGCGCCACCAATGCGGGCTGCATCGTGGCCGATCGAGATGTCCAGACCCAATTCGAGCAAACGCTCGATCGTGGGGCCGGCGGCGAGGTCGGAGCCCGTGATCTCGAATCCCTGGGTATGCAGCAATTCGGCAAGCGCCGCCATGCCGATCCCGCCGATTCCGACGAAGTGGAGGTGCGTCAGCCTTCGCTGCACGGGGTGCCCTCCGGATCCTTCGACGATGGCAGGCTTTGGCCCGTCAGCTCCGCGAAGCAATATTCAGCGATTTCCTTTGCGGCGTCGGGGCGGGCGAGGCCTACGGCGGATTCGCGCATCAAGACGAGCCGGCCCGGCGAGGTGATCAATTCGGCGACGGCTTGCGCGACCTCTGTAACGTCGAGGGGCTGGGCGTTCAGGCATCGCGCGGCACCGGCGATTTCGAGGGCTCGGGCATTGGCCTTCTGATGGTCATCTGCTGCGAAGGGGTAAGGGACGAGGAGTGCAGGGACTCCGGCCAACGCCAATTCCGCAACGGTCAAGGCGCCCGCTCGGCAAATCGCCAGATCCGCCCAGTGATAGCGAGCGGGCATATCGTTTTCGAAATCGACGACCTCTGCGGAGAGGCCGAGTTCTGCATAACGTTTGGCCACTGCTTCGCGATCGGCCTTCCCGGCCTGGTGGAAGACTTCAACCGAATTTTTTGCGAGGCGTGCAAAGGCTTCGGGAACATTTTCGTTCAGCTGCCTCGCGCCCTGGCTACCGCCAAAAACGAAGACGCGTAGTGGTGTCGCGGGCAATCCGGACTTCCTGCCCTTCTCGAAGGTCTTGTAGAGCGCGCGACGAAGTGGAACACCGACGAAGAGGCTACGCGTGCTTCGAGGAAGTGCCGATCGGGTTGCGTCGAAGCCGACGAAGACGATACGTGCGAGTCGCGAAGTCAGTCGATTTACGCGTCCGGGAATCGCGTTGGGTTCGACCAGGAATAGCGGTCGGCGGCTCAACCAAGCGGCCAGCGCAGACGGCATCGCTGCGTAGCCGCCGACGGAGAGGACTGCATCGGCCCCGAACTTTCTCATGGCGAGATGAGCACTCACGACACTGCGCAGGATCGAAAAGACGCTGCGAACCTGACCGATCAGATTCCGGCCCATGAATTGCTCACTGGGCAGGATCACGAGTTCGAATCCGGCCGCCGGGACCAGCCGCGACTCGAGGCCGCGAGACGATCCGATGAAGAGCACTTCGTCGCCGCGCAGAACGAGCGCTTCCCCCAGCGCGAGCGCTGGGGTCACGTGTCCGCCAGTGCCTCCTCCGGCAATCACCCAGCGCTTTGCCATTTCGCCTCCGTCGTCTTGCGAGGTGTGTGGGTTGCGTGAGGTGGGTGACGTCGCGCGACGCCGAGCAGGATGCCAAGCGCGACACAGCTCATGACTAGCGATGTTCGGCCGTAAGAGAGAAACGGCAGCGTGAGTCCCTTGGTAGGCACGAGTCCCATGACGACGGCTGCGTTCAAGAGCGCTGGCACCGTCAACAGTGTCACCATGCCGAAGGCGCACAATAGATCGAAGCGATCCCTTGCGCGCCGCGCGACCCGCATGCCGGTCACCCAGAGCGCTGCGAATGCCCCCAGCACGAAGAGCACGCCTAGCAGTCCCAGCTCTTCCGCAACCAACGCGAGGACAAAATCCGTATGCACCTCGGGGAGGTAGTCGAGTTTTTGGCGACCGTTGCCCAGGCCCTGGCCGAGGAGTCCACCCTGGCCGAAGGCAACATAGGATTGGACCAATTGCCAACCGGCGCCCTTGACTTCGCGGAAGGGATCGAGGAATCCGATCACGCGTTGGCGGGCATAGCCATTCGTCGAGATATAGAGGCCGACGAGCAGGACCCCCGCGGCGCCCGGTAGGACGAAGCGCGGCCAGGGAGTTCCCGCAATGAAGAGAAGGCCCGCGCAGAGTACGACTAACACAACCGCATTGCCGAGATCTGGCTGGAGTAGTAGAAGGCCGGCCGGGAGTAGCGCGATTCCCGCGGCCTGAATCGAGCGCCGCGTCGATAGCTCGCGTCGATCGTCCTTGCGCGATAGCCATGAAGCAACGGCGAGGAGTGTCGCAAATTTGGCGAGTTCACCGGGCTGAAAGCGAAAGCCCAGTCCCGGGATCTCCAGCCAGCGCTGGGCTCCATTGACTTCGACCCCGACCATCACCGTCGCGAGCAATCCGCCCACGGTCAGCAACCAGAGCGGTATTGCCAGACGCCGGAGCGCCCGAGCGGAAAGCATGTAGGCGCCCGTCGCGGCAGCCATGCCAATGGCGACGCCAATCAGATGATCGAAGAAGAGCGGCGGCAATCGGCTGTCGAGGGCCAATGCAGCGGTCGCGCTGTAGCTCATGACGACGCCCATCGAAATCAGCAGGGCGGTCGCGATCGAGATGCCTGGATCGACGCCGGCTTTCTCTTTCTGTGAAACCCGAACGTTCATCGCATCCCCTCTCGGGATTCGAGACCGTGGACGGCCTTCTGAAAGCATCGGCCGCGTTGTTCAAAACTCTCGAATTGGTCGAAGCTCGAACAGGCGGGCGCGAGCAGGACGACATCTCCGTCTTCCGCGATCGCGGCTGCGCGTTCGACCGCCTTGGTGAGATCCTTGACGCGTTCGATGGGAATGAGACCGTCGAGTGCCGCCGCTAAATCACTGGCGGCCTCACCGATCAGCAGCGCATGACGAACCCGCTTTGCAGCGCAGGCAGCCAGGGAATTCAGGTCACCGCCCTTGTGCCGGCCGCCAGCGATCCAGATGATCGGGCTTGAGGTCGTGTCCAGCGCGTGCATCGCAGCGCCGACATTGGTGGCCTTGGAATCGTCGACGTAGTGCACGCCACGAACGACGGCGACCGCTTCGCGTCGGTGCGGCAATCCCTCGAAATGTATGAGTGCCTGAGTGGCCGCGTGAAGATCGATGTCGAGTGCGGCCAAGGCGAGCAGGGAGGCGAGCAGGTTCTCGCCTTGATCGGCGAAGGAGAGCTTGCCGTCGGAAAGATGGACGACCTGCTGTCGTCCGTCGCGGCGGATGATCGCGTGCTGTCCGTCCATCCACGCGCCATCCCCATCACCGAGACGGCCATCGGTCTGCTCGGCTGCCGACGGACGACGATGGAAGGTCAATCGCTCGACACCTGTCGGGAGCGACAGGTCTCGCAGGCGGGGATCGCCGCCGTTGAGGACGGCGCTGTCGCCCTTGCCCTGACGCGCAAAAATTCGAGCCTTGGCCGCCAGATAACCGTCCATGTTCAGGTGCCGGTCGAAATGGTCAGGACTGAGATTGAGCAAGACTGAAACGCGAGGTTGGAATTCGTCGACGCTTTCGAGTTGAAAGGAAGAGACTTCGAGGATCGCCAGATCGAGCGGGGCACCGATCAGGTCAAGCGCGGGAATGCCGAGATTGCCGGCCGCTTGGGCTCTCAGGCCCGCCGCTTGGGCCATGGCTTCGATGAGCCGGACCACCGTCGATTTCCCGTTCGTTCCGGTCACGGCAATGATCGGGATGGAGAGTGCGCGATAGCAAAGCTCGATGTCGCCCCAGGCCTTTCGGGCGGAGTCCTTCCAACGTGCGGCAGGAATTCCGGGGCTGGGAACGACGAGATCGAAAGTGGAAAGATTCGGGAAGGGAGCACCCGTCCGCACTTCGATGCCCGTTTCGAGTTCGTCCAACGCGCCGATCGCTTCGAGCGTTCGTTCATCGGCGGCAACCACTTGGGCGCCCCGTTCAGCACAAAAGCGCGCCGCTGACCTTCCGGACAGGCCGAGGCCTAACACGAGGACATTCTGTCCTGCGAGTTCAATCAATTAGTGCTCCATCGCCGCATCGTGCGCGGCGTACTAAACGTGCTCGTCAGCGCAGCTTCAGTGACGAAAGCGCGACGAGGCCGAGAATGATCGAGACGATCCAGAATCGGACAACGATCTTCTGTTCGGGCCAGCCGAGCTCCTCAAAATGATGATGAATCGGTGCCATGCGAAAGACGCGCTTACCGGTCAATTTGAACCCGACGACCTGGATGATCACGGAGAGCGTCTCGATGACGAAGACTCCGCCGACGACGGCCAATAGAATCTCCTGCCGGATCAAGACGGCGATCGTGCCGAGGGCGCCGCCGAGGGCGAGCGAGCCGACATCACCCATGAAGAGTTCCGCCGGAGAAGCATTGAACCAGAGAAAGCCCAGTCCGCCGCCGACGAGTGCACCGCAGATAATGGCGAGCTGTCCGGCGCCCTGGACGTTCTTGATCTGTAGGTAGTCGGCAATGCCGGCGTGGCCGGCGGCATAAGAGAGAAGCAGGAAGGTTCCTGCCGAAATCATCACGGGCCCGATTGCGAGGCCGTCGAGGCCGTCGGTCAGGTTCACTCCATTCGAGGCGGCTACGATGATGAAGGTCGCGAGGGGAACGTAGAGCCAGCCGATATTCGGCGTGAAATTCTTGAAGAAGGGAACGGCGAGTTCCTGATCGAAGGCGGGACTCGTATAGATGGCGATCGCCACGCCGAAGGCGAGCAAGAATTGCCAGAAGAGTTTCGTTTTGGCCGAAATGCCTACGCTGTTTTTCTTGACGACCTTCTGGTAGTCGTCGATGAAGCCCAGGATGCCGTAGCCGGTAGTCAGTCCCATCACGATCCAGACAAAGGAATTCGTGAGGTCCGTCCAGAGCAGGACCGAAATCAGCAGCGAGAGCAGGATCAACAGGCCACCCATGGTGGGCGTGCCTTCCTTGGCAGCATGATCGGGGCCGATTTCGCGGATCGGTTGCCCGACTCGCAGCGCGGCCAGTCGCCGAATCAGCCATGGCCCGACGATGAAGGAAATGAACAGCGCGGTGAGTGTCGCCGCTGCCGTTCGGAAGGTGATGTAGCGAACGACGTTGAGGGCGCCGAAGGTGTCCGCCAGCGGATAGAGCCAGTGGTAGAGCATTAGGGGCTTCCTTCTTCGAGTGCCTGAGCGATGCGTTCCATTTGTGCTGAGCGTGAACCCTTGATCAGGATTCGGTCCCCCTTGGTGATGTCTTTGCGGAGTGTGCGCACGATCGAAGCATGATCGTTTTCGATGTGGATTCGCGCCTCGGCCATGCCCGACTCGCGTGCGCCTTCGGCCACTACATTTGCGGAAGGGCCGAGCAGATAGAGGCCGTCGAGATTCAAGGAAGCCACGAGACGTCCGGCTTCGCGATGCGCGTTCTCCCGCTGATCTCCTAGCTCTCCCATTTCGCCCAACACGGCCAGGCGTAGTCCGCTCGTATCGAGGCGGGCCAGGGTTTCGAGCGCGCTCTGCATCGATTGAGGGTTTGCGTTGTAGGAGTCATCGATCAAGAGGACGTCGTTCGCGATCGCCCGGGGCTGCATGCGGCCCGGCACGCCGGTGTGATCGGCGAGACCACGGGCGACGGCTTCGAACGTCGCGCCCGCGGCAAACGCGCCTCCGGCGGCGGCCAAAGCGTTCGTCACGATCGTGTCGGCGAGTCCGGGTACGCGGATCTCTCCTCGACCAAAGGGTGATTCAAGGGAGAAGGTGAATGTTCCGTCGTCGCGCGCTTGAATCTTGCTCGCACAAAGATCGGCAGCAGGATCGCAGCCGAAGGTCAGCACGCGGGCATTCGTTCGCTCTGCCTGGGCGAAGGCGAGGGGATCGTCGCGACCGACGACTGCGGTGCCGCTCGCGGGCAGTGCCGCCAGGAGGTCACCCTTTTCTTCTGCGATCGTTTCGCGACTGCCCAGAAATTCGATATGTGCGCTGCCGATATTCGTGAGTACGCCGATCGTGGGTTCTGCGATGTTTGCGAGGGTCGCGATTTCGCCGCGATGGTTCATACCCATCTCAACGACCGCATAGAGTGTGTCTTCGGCCCGGCGAAGGAGCGTGAGGGGAACGCCGAAGTTGTTATTCAGGTTGCCACGGGTTGCCAGGGTCGCGCCGAGCCCTTCGAGAATTCCGGTGCACAGATCTTTGGTTGTCGTTTTTCCGTTGCTGCCGGTGATTCCGATCAGCGGCCCCGCAAAGGATTGGCGGTGTCCGTGGGCGAGGGCGGCCAGAGCCAACGTCGTGTCTTCGACTCGAACGACGAATCCATCGCCGGGAAGCGATGCGACTTTCTCGGGTTCGGCTGAAACCAGGACGCCGGCGGCGCCCGCTTCCAGTACCTGGTCGACGAAGCGATGGGCATCGTGATTGGGGCCGACGATCGCCACGAAGAGGCTGTCCGTGGACGTCGAGCGACTGTCGATCACGGTCGAGCGAAAGACCTGGTCGCCGCGACCGCGAATCAATTGGCCACTCGTCCAATCGCACACCTCGCTTGCGTTGGCGGAAACGCTCACGTGGATACCCCGTCGGAACCTGGTGCTGTTTGGGTGCTGTCGCTGCGTTCGCGGAGTGCACGGCGCGCTTCGGCCCGATCGTCGAAGGGGAATTTCTCGCTCCCGATGATCTGATAATCCTCATGGCCCTTGCCGGCGAGTACGACGGTGTCGGTCGCCTCGGCCGAGCCCAATGCGAGATCGATGGCATCACGCCGGTCGACCAGGACGCAATATCGAGCCTTCTCTTTCTGTTCCTTAGGGCGCTTCCCATCGGATGCGAAGAGAGCGGCGGCTTCGACGCGCTCGAGGGTTTCGAGTCCGGCTTCGACATCGCGGAGGATCGCCTCGGGATCTTCTGTACGCGGGTTGTCGCTCGTCGCAATCGCAAGGTCCGAGTGTTGGGCCACGGCTTCGGCCATGAGTGGACGTTTAGCGCGATCGCGATCGCCGCCGCAGCCGAAGACCGTGATCAGGCGTCCGCGACACAAAGGGCGAACGGCACCCAATAACTTGTCGACCGCGTCGGGGGTATGGGCATAGTCGACTAGCACCAGCGGTTCGTGCTCGCCGCGACCCTGCACGCGTTCCATTCGTCCGGGAACCTGCCGGCAGGCCGACACCCCGGCGGCGATGTCGGACGAGTCGATGCCGAGGGCTTGCGCGATACCCGTCGCGACGAGCAGGTTCTCGAGATTGAAATCCCCGATCAATGGCAGCGCGATTTCGACTCGACCATTCGCATGTTCGAGTACAGCCCGGGTTCCATCGAGTGCGATCTCGCTGCGAACGAGTCGAAGGTCGGCGCGCGCGTCGTGGCCACGACCGACGCGGAGGATGGCGGCTCCGGCCTCCCGGGCGAAACCGATCAATTTCTCTGCGGCGGGATCATCAATGTTGATCACCGCTGTCGCGCCGGGCGCGAGGTGATTCCGGAAGAGCCGCGCCTTCGAAGCGAGGTACGAATCCATGCTGCCGTGGAAGTCGAGATGATCCTGCGAAAGATTGGTAAAGGCTGCGACGCGAAAAGCACAGCCTTCGACCCGCCCGAGTTCGAGACCATGGGACGAGACTTCCAAGATCGCGGCGTCGACCTGAGCCGTACACATGGCGCGAAGCGTCCGTTGGAGATCGAGACTTTCCGGCGTGGTATTGACGGCGGCCTCCGTCTCGCCGGCATAGCGAATTTCGACGGTGCCAATGAGTCCGGTTCGCCAATTGGCCTGCGTCAAGATCGACTCGACGAGATAGGTCGTACTCGTCTTGCCATTCGTTCCCGTGACACCGACCAGGGAGAGTTCGCTCGCCGGGTTTCCGAAAAAGCGCGCGGCGATCGGAGCGAGTGCACGGCGGCTATCCTTGACGCGAACGATCGGAAGATCGATAGGCGTTCCGGAATCGGGCATGACCTCGACGACGAGTGCGGCGGCGCCGAGCGCGATCGCACGGTCGAGATAGTCGTGTCCGTTGGAGTTCGTGCCATGAATCGCTACGACTCGCGCCGGGCGATACCAGGCGCGAGTCGTAGCGAACGCCTCGAATGGTCGGATCGTCGCTCGGATCCGTTCGTCGCCACTCGATCGCTTCCGACTCCTTGGGCAGTGCATCGAGCAGCGAAGAGAGCC
>CAZMFM010000075.1:0-26361 GCA_964565565.1 uncultured Spirochaetaceae bacterium
TCGTGATGGTCATGTCCCAGTTCTGGACCTTCACGGTATGCAGGGCGACCTCGATCACATCGCCATCGGCCCCGAGATCCGGGACTTCGATCCAATCACCAACCCGAATCATGTCATTGCTAGCGATCTGGATACTCGCCACGAAGGAGAGGATCGTGTCGCGAAAGACCAGGAGCAGAACCGCGGTCATCGCCCCGATTCCGGAAACGAAGATCCAGGGAGAGCGATTCATCAAGGCGGCCAGGATCAACAAACCGGCAACGAGATAGATCACGATCGAAACGACCTGCAGATACCCTTTGATCGGACGTTCGCGATATTCAGGATGGCTGTTGTAGATGGCTTCTGCGGCGCGAAGAAAACTGGAGAGGCCCAATGCGCCTACGAAGATCATGACTGCGATCGCGGCGCGCCGAACACCGTCTGCCAGGGCTTCTGGCATGTCGGGAAAGAAATTCATCCCGTAGTAGACGACGAAGGCCGGTGCGATGTGGGCGATTCGCGAAAAGACGCCGGACGCAACGACTTCGTCGTCCCAATGGGTCGACGTGCTCGAGGCGAATCGGTGGGTCGCCCGCACCAGCGCCCAGCGCACCAGAAAATACACGGCGGTCGCGGCGAGCAGCACGGTGGCCAGATCGAAGGCCTCGACCACCCAAGCGCCCAGACCCAGCTCCTTCAGCCAACCGTCCATCACTTCCTCCTTCGACGAGAGTCAGGCTTCGCGGGCCCGAGATTCTGGAGCATATCGAAGTTGGGGGTCGGCCAGCCGCCTCGACATTCCCTACGCTCCATTTTCTCATGCCCCCCGCAAAGAAAAAGTCGCAGCGCACTCCCCGCGAATCCCCCAAGCCACGCAAAGCGAAGAGCGCGCGCCAAGCGGGCGGCCGATCGTCGAGAAAAGCCAAGCGCGTCGAGGAAATCGATCACATCGAGATCTGCGGTGCGAGCGAACACAATCTGAAATCGATCGACGTCGACATTCCCAAGAAGAAGCTCGTCGTGATGACCGGGGTTTCGGGGTCGGGGAAATCGTCCCTCGCCTTCGACACGCTCTACGCCGAGGGACAACGACGTTACGTCGAAAGCCTCTCCGCCTATGCGCGCCAGTTTCTCGGCCAGATGGAGAAGCCGCGCTACGACACGATCCGCGGGCTCTCGCCGACCATCTCGATCGAACAGAAGACCACGGGAAACAATCCGCGGTCCACGGTCGGGACGATCACTGAGATTTCAGACTATTTTCGGGTCCTCTGGGCGCGCACGGGCCGGCAGCACTGCCATCAATGCGGTGAGCGCGTCGAGAGCCAGACGGCGGAACAGATCGCCAAGACCCTGGCGCGACTCGACAACGGTACGAAGCTGATCCTCTTGTCGCCGCTGCTCGTCAACCGCAAGGGCGAGCACCGGGAACTCCTCGAAGAATCCCGTCGCGCCGGCTGGACGCGGCTGCGTGTCGACGGCGAAATCCTGCTCACGGAGGATCTCGAAGCCCTCGACAAACGCAAGAAGCATCACGTCGAAGCCGTCATCGATCGGATCGTCATCAAGCCCAACATCAAGAGCCGACTGACGGAATCTGTCGAGACGGCGCTTCGCATCGGCGACGGTCAATTGATCGCCGCCGCGGGAGGCCGCCCCGACCAGACCTTCTCGGAGCATGCGGCCTGCGCGAAATGTCAGATCTCGTTTCCCGAACTCACACCCCAGGCCTTCTCATTCAACAGCCCACAGGGCATGTGCAGCGATTGCAATGGCCTCGGCAATCGATTCGAGATCGATCCAGATCTCGTCGTTCCCGATGACTCGCTCACGATCGACGCAGGCGCACTCAAGCCCTGGGGAGAAAAAATCTCTTCGAAAGACGGCTGGGGCAGCGGTTTTCGAAAGCAGATCCTCGCGCAGTTGAAGGTCAACCTCGATAAGCCCTGGCGACGACTCTCCCAGAAACATCGTGAACAGATTCTCTTCGGAACGGGTGAACAACGCTTTCGAGTCAAATGGAAAGGCAAGAGCGGAGGCGGAGGCCAATTCGATACGACCTGGGAAGGCTTGATCCCGCGCTTGATGCGACGCTTCAAGGAAACCAAGAGCGAGGGCATGAAGCGTTGGTACTCGAAGTACATGGCGAATACCGCCTGTACGACTTGTCATGGAAACCGGATGCGGCCGGAAAGCGCCGCGGTCCGAGTAGCCGATCGAACCATCGTCGAAATCTCCGCGATGACCGTCGATGAGGCGCACGCCTTCTTCGACGCGATTCCACTCAAGGGCGCGGACCTCGAAATCGCAACGGAGATTCTCAAAGAGATCCGCTCTCGCCTCGACTTCCTCGCCGCCGTCGGCCTCGGCTATCTCTCCCTCGATCGCGCGGGTCCCTCGCTTTCGGGTGGCGAGTCGCAACGAATTCGCCTGGCCAGTCAAGTCGGCTCGGACCTGACCGGGGTCATCTATATCCTCGATGAACCATCGATCGGCCTCCATTCACGCGACAACAAGCGGCTGCTCGAAACCCTCGAACGAATGCGCGACATCGGCAATACGGTCGTCGTCGTCGAGCACGACGAAGAAACCATCCGCGCCGCTGACCATGTCATCGACTTCGGCCCGGGCGCCGGGGTGGCCGGGGGGCATGTCATCCACGCCGGAACCCCGAAGTCCCTGGAACGCTCGCGCAACTCGATCACCGGAGCCTATTTGTCGGGCCGGCGCCGAATCGAGATTCCAGCGGAGCGCCGACTCTCGACCGGCAGCCTCAAGATTCATGGGGCCCAGGAGAACAATCTTCAAGACGTCGACGTCGAGATTCCGTTAGGCGTCTTTACGGCGGTCACCGGTGTTTCCGGCGCGGGCAAGTCGACCCTCGTCAATGACATCCTCTATCCCGCCGCCGCTCGCGAATTGGTCGGCAGCCTCGCACGCGTTGGCAAACATCGCCGACTGTCCGGTCTCGGCCAACTCGACAAGGTCATCGACATCGACCAACGCCCGATCGGCCGCACCCCGCGCAGCAATCCAGCCACCTATATCAAGGTCTTCGACGAGATCCGCCGCTTCTTCGCCCAACTCCCCGAGAGCCGGATCCACGGCTACAAACCCGGCCGCTTTTCCTTCAACGTGAAAGGCGGGCGCTGCGAGGCCTGTGAAGGCGACGGCGTACGCAAGATCGAAATGCACTTCCTCGCGGACGTCTTCGTTCGCTGCGAAGAATGTCGTGGCAAGCGTTTCAACGAAGCGACCTTGCGCGTCGAATACCGCGGAAATTCGATCGCCGACGTCCTCGACCTCACGGTCAGCGAAGCCATCGAACTTTTCAAAGCCCACCGAAAGGTCGCCGGGCCGCTGAAACTTCTGCAACGAGTCGGCCTCGACTATCTGCAGCTCGGACAACCCTCCCCGACCCTTTCCGGCGGTGAAGCCCAACGCATCAAGCTCGCCCGCGAGTTGTCGAAGCGTGCGACCGGTCGAACCCTCTATATCCTCGACGAACCCACGACCGGCCTCCACTTCGAGGACATTCGAAAGCTGCTCGAAGTCCTCGATGAACTCGTCGAAGCCGGAAACAGCGTCGTGGTCATCGAACACAACCTCGACGTCATCAAGACCGCCGACTGGATCATCGACATCGGACCGGAAGGCGGCCCCGATGGCGGCGAAATCGTCGCCTGCGGAACGCCAGAGGAAATCAGCCGCTCGAAGGCTTCCCACACGGGGCGATGCCTGGTCCCGCTCCTCCAGAACCGGCGCAACAAGCGCGGCCAGAAACGCTCGACGAAGTCCAGTTCCCGAAAACGCGCCTAACGCTGAGACACTTCGAAGCGATTCCGCAGGTCGCCGCACGAAGAGATTCCATTCGGCACGACACAGTGCTCGGTGATTTGATCTCGGTGACCAGCGATCAGCCCGGCGACTCGACTCCCGAAATCAGCCATTCGATGATGCGAGCATTTTCTTCGCGCGGATAGGTGTGAGAGAGATCGGCGATCTCCCGATAGACAAGGGCCGCGTTGGCCTCTCCGAGTCGGCGCGCGGCCTCCTGTGCGAGGGAGACGGGAAAAAGCCAATCGAGTGCGCCATGGACCAGATAGATCGGCTTATCCTGTGCACGCTCGAGATTGCCGATCGCAAGATTCATCGGATGAAGAACGCCGGAAATCGGCGCCAGATGCGTAAAGGGCGAACCCTCGGCCAACCCCGTCAACAAGGTCATGGTCGCGCCATCGGAGAGCCCCGTCAGCAAGACGCGTTCAGGGTCGACCCGCCATTTCGATTGGATCCATTCCGTCAGCTGGTGAAGAACCTGTCCATCGATGGCCGGCGCCTGCAAGGACCAGGTCGAATCGCGCGACGTCGGTGCCAACAAGATGAACTGGCGGCATCTCGCCTCGCGCAACCAGGTCCAGAGAAAGTCGGCGCCATTGCCCGACCCGCCGTGAAGCGCGACGACAAGCGGCCACGCTTCGTTCCCGTCATAACTCTCCGGGACATAGAGATCGAATCCACCCCGTTCGCCGTCCTCGCTCGAACGAAAGAGGCCGACGCGCGCCTCGACCCCTTCGCGCGCTTCGAGGCTGGCCAGCCGATCGGCCCAGGCTGGCTCCGCAAAGAAAGCGGAGACCGGCGGCAAGACATCACGCAGCGGATAGATCTGCGCCTGCGCCCGAGCATATTGATGCATCGAACGAATCGCCCGCATCACGCCCTCCTCGGCCGGACCGGGATCAACGATGCCCGCGAGTGCGGCCGCAGTCAGCTCAGCGGACTCCGCGAGACGCACTTGGAATGCTGCGAGCCGATCGGGCACTGCGGTTTCTAAAAAAGCAGCCTGCGCCTCACCCAGTGCTGTCCGGATCGGAGCGAGACGCGCGCGCAAGTCGGAAAAATTGGCCGGGTGGAGATGGCGAAAGGCTTGCTCGAGCCCGTCGAGGCCTCCGAGCAGTAACGGCCCGAGCCGACCGACCGCCTCACCGAAGACGCGTCGCGCCTCGCCCTGCTCCGGATCGGAATCGCCGTCGGATTCGCCCATCTGTCTACGGTATGCTCCGCCCGGCTCAAATGCGAGCCGCCTCTTTTCAATCAGCCCGCGTCCCCAAGATTTTGGCGGACGTCATCGGGGGAAACATGCCTTCAATCCTGCGCCGAACTCGTCGAGCGCGCTCCTCAATCACCAATGCGATTGCCCAAACCGCCGTGACCACCGTCGTGATCGCGGTCGCATCGCTCCTGGCCACGCCCGCTTTGGCACAAGGCGTTCCGACGACCGACGACGAGAAGGCGTTCTATTCGATCGGTGTCAGCCTCGCCACCCAGCTCGAAACCGTGCAGCCGATCTCTGAGCGTGAGCTCGACCTTCTGATCCAGGGCGTGCGCGATGCCATCGGTGGATCGACGCTTGCGGTCGAACAACAAGAAGGTGCGAATTTCGTACGCGCCATGGTCGAGCAGCGGCAGGCCATTGCGGCCAAGGCCGAAGCGGACGCCGCCGCCGGGTTCCTGGCCGCTGAAGCCGCCAAGAAGGGCGCCAAGACGACCGAGTCGGGCTTGATCTACACGGAGTTGAAGGCCGGCAAAGGCGAACATCCGTCGCCGACCGACAAGGTTCGCGTCCATTACCACGGCACGCTGCGCGACGGCAGCGTCTTCGACAGTTCCGTCGATCGCGGCAAACCCTCCGAGTTCCCTCTCAATCGCGTCATCCCATGCTGGACGGAAGGCGTGGCCATGATGAAAGAGGGCGGCAAAGCGCGACTCGTCTGTCCCTCTGGAATCGCCTATGGCGACCGGGCGACCGGGCGCATCCCGGCAGGCGCGGCTTTGACGTTCGAGGTCGAATTGATCGAGATCTTGAAATAGCGAACGGCTAGAACGTACTTTGCTCCGCGGCAACGATCGCCGTGGCCGACGAAACGAAGCAAAGCGCCACGATCATGTAGGGCCAGAGCAGGCGTAAGTCACGGCCGAGTCGGCGCGAGAAGCGCTTGTGGCGGTGAAGCCAGGTCGAAGAGTTGGCCAGCATCGTGAGCAGTCGTCTCCAGCGAGGGCAGGGGCAGGGGCAGGGGCAAAGGAACGGCCTCGCCTGGCGCCGCTGTCTGCGCTTTCGCCTCCGCTATCGGCCGAGCGAATTGCCGGCTTGACGCCGATTCGACGGGAAGCGTCCGAGCGATCCACTCACTGCTATTTTCGGAACGAAGCGACGGTCTCATCGTCGACGCCGCGCAGGGCCTGCTCGGGATCGACCCCCAACGCCCGCGCAACCCCGACCCAAGCGCGCAGGCCCTCCCCGACCAGGCGAAGGTCGTCGCGGCGCGCGCTGGCAAAACCCGCCTCCCTGGCGAGCGCCTTCCGCACAGACGGAAGCGTTTCGCTCAGGCACGAAAGAAGCTGATCAGACGACAGCGCGTTCGAGGAGGACGACGATTCCCGTGAAGAATTCGACGGGGCGGCATCGGCCTTCGCCATTTCGAGGCGCGCCAGGCGTCCCGCAATTTTCGCCGAACGGGCCAGCGCGGGAAGATTGCGGGGAATGCCGGCGAAGGGATCAGCGGGGCCGCGACGAGAAGCTTCGGCCGCCTTGCGTTCGGCGTCCTTGATCGATTCCCAGCTCTGGGTCTGAGCGCCTACGGAATTCGGTGTCTCCGCGTCCGCAAAGATATGGGGATGGCGACGAATCAATTTCGAGATGATCGCTTCGGTCACGCCTTCGAAATCGAAGGCACCCAGCTCTTCTGCGATGCGCGCCTGGAAGACGACCTGAAAGAGCAGATCCCCGAGTTCGTCGCGCAGGCTTTCGAGGTCGCCCGTGGCGATCGCTTCGTCGACTTCGTAGGCCTCCTCGATGGTATGAGGCGAGATACTCGAAAAGTCCTGTTCGAGATCCCAGGGGCAGCCCCCTTCGGGGTCTCGAAGTCGTGACATGATGTCGAGCAGTGCTTTTAACTGTGGCATCGGGCGAGTATAGGCAGACCGGGCCGGAGCCATCTCCTGTCAGCCGAGCGGCCAACCGGCACCCTCTCAAGCGTTTTGCGCGAACGGTCGATCCAGTCTCCAAGACCCTGGAATCCCCCCGGTGGATCCGCCTGCGACGCGATGTCGTGTTTCAACATGGCGCGACTGTCGATTCTGCCGGTCGGAACAACAGGCAAGGAGGGAGGAGGCCAATCATGACCGAATTGCCGCGCATTCCCCCAACCGGCCCAGCGGGCGGGATCAAAGCCATCAAGCCGGTTCGCCCCATAGACAAAGAGCCGCGGAGGCGTCAGCGCGATCGCCCTGCACGAAAGAGCCGAGACGACGCGAGTCACGGCGAGGACGGCGACGAAGGTCCGATCGAAGACGCTGAGCCGGGCAAGGGCGGCAGTATCAACCTGCGCGTCTAGCCCTTCAGCGCAAAACCCAGACCCCTTTGTTGTGTCTCGCCGGAAATACAATACATTCGTGGCCCCCCCCCCCCCCCTACAGGGGTGGGTGGGAACAGAAGGCCAGGAAATCATCCGATGTCGACATCAACCGAAATCCCCAAACCGCCCACGACGCACCAGCCCTCGGCGGCCCACGATTCCAGCGCCCCCGAATTGATTCGACGGCTCAAGAGCATCGAGGGCCATGTCCGGGGAATCCAGAGAATGGTCGACGGCGATGCCTATTGCATCGAGATCCTGAAGCAGATCAAGGCCGTCAAACAGGCGCTCGAACGCGTCGGGACCATCGCCCTCGAAACCCATCTCAAGACCTGCGTGACCGAGGGCTTGCGCAGCGAGGACGTCGCGGAGCGCGAGCGCGTGATCGGGGAAATCGTCGATGTCTTCAACGCAACAGGGAAACTCTAGAATGGCAGCCGCCGAACGCGACACACTCGAAGATTCTGTCGAAATTACGCTCGACGTTAAAGGCATGCGCTGCGACAACTGCGCACGTTCGCTGACCGACACGCTCGTCGCCCTCGAAGGCGTTGCCGATCCACGAGTGAGCTTCGCACTCGAAGAGGCGCGACTGGCCTTCGATCCCGCGAAGACGACATTAGGCGGAATCCTCGAGGCGATCGACTCGGCGGGTTTTCAGGCCGCTGCGCAATCGGATGACTCTGCTTCGCCGGACGACGCCGCACAGCGACGCGATGAACTCGACGAGATCGCTGCCAATGAAGAACGCGACGCGCAACGACGAAAGTCGCGAATGCAATTGGGAATCGGGCTCAGCCTCTTGATCATGGTGCTGGGCATGGGACCCGGCATGGTTGGCCTTCCCGATTTCCCGGGACGCCTCTGGGTTGTCGCTGCACTGACCGCAGTCGTTCAATTCTACGTCGGGTTCGAATTCCATCTCGGCACCTGGCACGCTGCACGAAGACGTACGACCAGCATGGATACGCTTGTCACGATCGGCTCGTCGGTCGCCTTTTTCTATAGCTTCACTGTCCTCGCCCTCGGTCTTGATCGGACACTCTTTCCGATCTATTTCGAGTCGGCCGCCATGATCATTACCCTGGTCATGGTCGGGAAATTTTTGGAAGCGCGCGGGCGACGCGACGCGGGTGGTGCGATCCGGGCGCTCTTTGCACAACAGCCGGATCAGGCACGCGTCGTGCGAGACGGCGAGACCCTGCAGATCGCGACGCATGATGTTCGCGTGGGCGATGTCGTACTCGTGAACCCGGGCGAGCGGATTCCCGTCGACGGAGAGGTCGAGTCCGGAGAGAGCCGCATCGATGAAGCCATGCTCACCGGAGAGAGCCAGCCGGTCTCGAAATCCCCGGGCGACTCCGTCTTCGCGGGCACCGTCAATCAAAACGGTGCCCTCCGCTTCATCGCGAAAGCCGTCGGCGAAGCCACCGCGCTCGCCGGAATCATCCGACTCGTCCGCGACGCACAATCCACGCGAGCCCCCATCCAAAGCACGGTCGATCGCGTCGCCGGAATTTTCGTGCCCAGCATGATCGCCTTGTCCGTGGTCGTCGGCCTCTTCTGGTGGGGCATCGGATCGGCCCTCTACTTCCCCGACCTCCACCCGATCGCTACGGGTCTGATGTTCGGCGCCTCGGTCCTGCTGATCAGCTGCCCCTGCGCAATGGGTCTGGCTACGCCACTCGCGCTGATCGCGGGAACCGGCGTCGGCGCACAACGAGGACTATTGATCAAGAGCGCGAGCGCGCTCGAAGCGACTGGCTCCGTGGATTCGATCGTGCTCGACAAGACCGGCACCTTGACGCTGGGGCGAATGAGTGTCGCGACGGTCACCGGTGCTGAGACAGAGCATGACGAGTGGATCGCGTTGGCTGCCGCCATCGAACGGCAAAGCGATCATCCGCTCGCCCGCGCGATCGTGGCCTACGCCGACGAGCAGGGGTTGAAAGAGATCGAAGTAGAACAGGCGGAGGCGAGTCCCGGACGAGGCGTAAGCGGCGTTGTCGCGGGCCGGACCGTTCGCATCGGAAGCCGGCGCTGGATGGGCGAATGCGACGTCCAGATCGATCGGCTCGAGGCGGCCTCGAAGGACGCTGCCGAGCGGGGCCTCACGTCACTCTATGTCGCCATCGATCAGCAAGCGGCGGGCCATTTTGCCATTGGCGATATCCCGAATCCCTCGGCGGGCCGAACCCTGAAGCGGCTTCGGTCTCTTGGGCTTCGCCTGACCATGTTGACGGGAGATGAAGCCGCCAGTGCGGAGGCGATCGCAGCACAACTTGGGCTGAAGGATGCGACGGTCATCGCGGGCGTCCTCCCCGGCGAGAAGGCAGCACATGTCGAGCGCCTACGCAGCGAAGGCTTCCACGTCGCGATGGTAGGCGACGGAATCAATGACGCCCCCGCACTCGCCACCGCGAACGTCGGCCTGGCCATCGGAAGCGGAACCGACGTCGCGATCGAAGCCGCCGATGTCGTATTGGTTCGAGATGATTTGTCTGCTGTAGCCGATGCAATCGTGCTCAGCCGGCAAACGCTGCGAACGATTCGTCAGAATCTATTCTGGGCCTTCGGATACAACCTCGCAGCCATCCCTCTCGCGGCCGGCGCACTGGTTCCCTTTCTGGGCAGCAGCATGCGCCTCAGCCCGGGCATCGCCGCAATGGCCATGGCGCTCTCGAGTCTCTTTGTCGTCAGCAATAGCGCTCGATTGCGCCGCTTCGATCCCAGCCGCTAGGCGGGATGTGAACGCTGAGAGGTGGGCATTTCCGAGGCACCGGGCGGGGATCGACGATCCTGCACCTGCGGGCCATGCAAAGCGAGGAATCGAGTCTAGACTCTGGCCATGACCCGACCACGCAACCCGATCGAAAGGCTTCGCAAGATCATCGCGCAGTGGCCGGAGACCGACGAACGGTTCTCGCATGGATCACCGACTTTCTGGGGCGGCAAGAAGACCTTCGCGAGCTTTCACGACAACCATCACGGCGACGGACGGGTCGCAGTCTGGATCAAATCCGATGCGGACACCCAGGAAGGTCTCGTCGAGGCCAATGACGAGGGCTTCTTCATCCCGCCCTATGTCGGACCGAGTGGGTGGATCGGCGTGCGGCTCGATCGCGACGTCGATTGGGATCTCGTCGAGGGACTTCTCCTCGACGGTTATCGCTCCGTCGCGCCCAAGCGCGCCCTGAAACGCCTCGTCGACTAACGCCGAGAGCAGGCAGCTCAGCTCATCGCGTTTCCATAGGTCGCGAAGTCGAAGTAGTCACGCCAGACCTTGATCTTCCCATCTTCGAGCTCGAAGACGCCCACACAGGGAAGATCGACGGACTTGTCCCCGGCGCGCGTCCGGTCGAGGCGTTCGGCAAAGACGACATTTCCGCTACTCGAAATGTTCAAGAGATCCCAGGTCGTTTCCGTCCATGAAGCCGAGAAGCCGACGATGAATTCCTTGACCTTCTCCCGACCGACGATCGGTGCGATCGGCATATTGTGATAGATGCCATCCTCGGTGAAATAGCTGGAAAGTTCCTTCGCATCGAGCCGGCTCCAGGCTTCGACGAAACTCCGAATGACTTCTTCGTTTTCCTTGTTCTTGTCCGCCATGTTTCCTCCAATCTGTTGCGGGGACAGTACCATTCCGGAATTCCGAGCCAACCCATTCTCCCCCTTCGAAGCCCAATGGAAGACGTGCAATGAATCGTTCTCCGATCCTTTCGAAGTCGATCCTCGACGCGATCGGCGATACGCCCCTGGTCGAGGTCTCGCAACTCGCCCGGGCACAGAACCTGAAAGGACGCTTGCTCGTCAAATGCGAGCATCTCAATCCGGGGTCGAGCAAGAAGGACCGGATCGCGTTGGAGATGATTCGGGAAGCGAAGGCAAGGGGAGATCTACGCCCGAGTCAAGTCGTCATCGAACTCACCAGCGGCAACACGGGTACCGGCCTGGCCATCGTCTGCCGTGCCCTGGGCCATCCATTTGTTGCCGTGATGTCCCGGGGAAATACGATGGAGCGAGCTCGCATGATGCGAGCGTTAGGTGCGGAGGTCGTGCTCGTCGATCAAGCCGCCGGTTCGCTACCCAACCAGGTGTCGGGCGAGGACCTCGCTCGCGTTGAAGAACGAGCCCAGGAATTGACGCATGAACGCAAAGCCTTCCGCTGTGACCAATTCCAGTTGGAAGGAAATATTCTGGCGCACGAGCGGACGACGGGCCCCGAAATATGGCAACAGGCGGATGGGCTAGTCGATGTCTTTCTCGACTTCGCGGGAACCGCCGGAACGTTCACCGGGATCATGCGCCATCTGAAACGAATGAAGCCCAGCGTTCGCGGCTACCTTGTTGAACCCAGGGAGGCGGCCGTCTTGGCCGGTCGCGCCGTCACGAAGTCCAGCCACAAGATTCAGGGCGGCGGCTACAGCAAACGGGAACTCCCCCTGCTCGACCGAAGCCTGGTCGACGGCTACCTGCAGGTCAGCGACGAGGAAGCCCAGTCCGGTGCGCGCAGGTTGGCCGAAGGCGCGGGAATCTTTTCCGGGTTCAGCGCTGGAGCGAATCTCGCGGCGGCCGAGCAACTGCTCGCGGGATCTGAGGCCGAGGCGACAATCGTATTTCTAGCCGCCGATAGCGGCCTGAAATATCTCAGTACTGATCTCTATCCGTCTTGAGCGACGATGCTTGCGTCAATCAGGGATGCCACGATACGGCGTAGTCACAAAAGTCTGCGCCGTCTCGCTTGCAATGCCTGTGTCGAACGGCAACGAGCTTCACGTCGCAGAGCTGGACCAGGGACTGCAAGAGGCCCTCTTGTAGAACACAGTTGAAAGTCTGGGTTCGACGCATGACGATCAGACCGGGCTCTGATTCGAGAATCTCCCAGCCCCGTTTCTGCGGATCCTGGATCATCTCGCTCGCGACGCTGGCCAGTTGCGTCATCATTTCCCGAGGATCCGGCTTGGTCTGCATGGCGGGATCGCCCTGCATCTGGTCGTAGACCCGCCTTCCGATCTCACTGCCCGCCAGTCTCAAATTACTGGCGCCGAAGTTATCCTCGATCCACGAACACATCTGGTTGTAGAGCGCGATCGGAACCTTCGTCGTTGGATGGGCGGGGTCGAGACCTTCCGCCATCTCGAAGAGTGCAGAAGAAAAGGTCGTACGGCTCGACTCGTAATTGACGAGTAGATCAAAGATGAAGCCCGAATAGAGTGTGACGTCGTCGGTCGATTCGTTCATGCCGGTTCCTGAGCGATCCGACATTTCTTTCGACAACACAGAACGACAACAAGACACATCACACGAATCCGAGATCAAAATACGAGCGATGCAGGACTGAAGGGTCCGGCCGATTCCGGATACCCAATGGGGTCTTTCCATGAGCAAGAGCCATTCGAGGGGCTCGGCGACCATGCGCCCGAGCATCTGAATAGCAGGCGGAAGGCCGCCGGCCGGCGATGGCCCAAGACCATGTACGCACCAAATGGATCCCGGTTTACCGACCCCGCCGTGTGGCGCTATCGACGATTCGAAACGCGGGCGATATGAAGAACACCCCATCCGTCTGCGTCGGAACAGACCTCAGTCAGCTGTTCATGGGCGAGGATTTCGGCCTGGGTCGCCGAACGTGCGCGAAGGGTCAGGATACGCGTCCGAGGTCCGCCGATCTGCTTCATACGAACGCGGAAATACGGCCAATTTTCCTCGGGTTCGGACTTCGGTGGCGGCAGGATCTCCCGCGATCGAGGGAGATCGGGCTCGGCCGATTCCTTTTCGGAATCGCGCCGTCGAGGTTTTGCGATGGGCACTGCGGCGGTCGGTGCCGGCGGCGGATCGAGGCGATCGAGCAAGGAGAGCAAGGCGCGCGGCGGATCGGATACGACGCAGCCATAACGTCGCATGCGCGTGGCGCCACCGGCGGAAGCGGCCGAGCGAACGTTCCAGACGATGGCCGAAACGGCGATCGCCTTTGCGCCTCCGCTCGATGCGATCAAGAGACGAACGGGGTCACCCTGTTCGAAGGGGAGCTCCGTGACGAGTGCCAGGCCCCCTTCGGAAATCGTCACCACGCGGCCCTGCACACGGCGGCGGCTCGATTCCACGATCTCACACGACAACCGGCAGGTTGCCCGCCTGCGCCTGATGATTCTTCCCACGTCTCGCCTCCCATGTCCTCAAAGAACCGTGCTTCAGAATGGGACATCGACGGGTCGTCGGCGGCAGACTGTGCGCCCCGACACGTGGCTTCGAATGGAAGCTCAGGCAGAAGAGAAATCGAATCCTTCGTAGCCGGCTGCGACGACTTCGTTGCACTTCTCGACATAGGGTGGGAAGCCGATATGCGGCATGAATACACGTGCTTTGCCGGGCACATTCGCACCCAGGTACCACGAGTTGCAGGTCGGGTAGAGGGTCTCATCGGCGATCTCATTGACGTGGAAAACCCAGGCTTCCTCGGCCTCACGAGTCGCTTCGATCGTCGCGTGCCCCTGCCCCTGCATGAAGTCGAAACAATTCGCGATCCAATCCACGTGTTGCTCGATCGAGGTCACCATATTCGTCAACACCGAGGGGCTGCCCGGACCGGTGATGGTAAATAAATTCGGGAAACCGTTCGTACCCAGACCGAGATAGGTAATCGGGCCTGCACTCCATTTGTCGACCAACGTCTGCTCCTGGCGCCCACGAATATCGATCGAATGCAAAGCGCCGGTCATCGCATCGAATCCCGTCGCCAACACCAGACAATCGAATTCGAACTCGCGTCCACCTGTCACGAGGCCGCGCTCGGTGATCCGATCGATCGTTTTCTCGCTGACGTCGACGAGTTCGACATTGTCTCGGTTGTAGGTCTTGTAGTAGTTCGTATCGACACATGGCCGCTTGCAGCCCAATACGTGGTCGGGACTGAGCAGCCGGGCGAGTTCCGGATCGTCTACGACGGCTCGAATCTTCCCGCGAACAAACTCAGAGATTTCATCATTCGCGCGCTGATCCATGAGAATGTCTTCGAAAACGCCGAGAAAGCCTAGACCTCCCATCTCCCAATAGCGTTCATAGGCCTCTAGCCGCTCTGCTTTCGTCGAATCGAAGGTCAGCCCGCCCGGAGGCCCCCAGTTGATTCCGAACGCCGCGCCACGCTCTCGATTCAAGGCGCGAATCGCTTGATAGTCCGCCTTGATCGCGACACGCGTCTCTTCCGCAAGGGCGCCGTTGTACGCGGGAATCGAATAGTTCGCCGTACGCTGGAAAACGGTCAGCTGAAGCGCCGATTCGGCGATCACAGGGATCGATTGGATTCCCGAAGACCCGGTCCCGATGATGCCGACGCGTTTGCCCTCGAAGTCCACACCTTCATGCGGCCATCGACTCGTATGATGCATCTCGCCCGCGAAGGAGTCGAGCCCCGGAATATTCGGCGTATTGGTCGACGACAAACATCCCGTCGCCATGATGCAAAAGGCACCGGTCCAGGTTTCGCCATCGTCGGTCTTGATCTGCCAACGCCCGGCACCTGCATCCGACGAGCCGGCGACGCCATTCGATGCGGGCTCCGCTTCGACGTAGTGCGCCGACAGCACTTTCGTGTTCAGCTGGATGTCGGCACGCAAGTCAAAGCGATCGGCGACGTGATTGATGTAGCGGAGGATCTCGGACTGCCGCGCATAGCGCTCGCCCCACACCCAGGATTGCTCGAGTCCTTCGGAGAATCCATAGGAATACTCCATGCTCTCGATATCGCAGCGTGCGCCGGGGTATTGATTCCAGAACCACGTGCCTCCAACGCCGCTACCGGCTTCGAAGGCGCGTACCGAGCGGCCTTGCTCACGCATCTTGTGAACCAGATAGAGACCGGCAAATCCCGCACCGACCACGATCACGTCGAGATCTCGATTCATGACCAAGTTGATAGCAGGAAAGCCGAGGGCCGGAAGGCGTCCCCTGGGTCCGAGTGGTAGGCGCGGCGTGCTAGGCCGGTGGGCCCCTAGGCGGCCTCGGGGCGCTGGCGAGACACCGCACCGGGGGCTGGCGTTTGCTGCCTGAATCGAGAGCCCGCGAGGGTGAGCAATCCCAGGCCGAGCAACATTCCGGCATTCGGCTCTGGCACGACGACGTAGGAGAAGTTGTCGATCAATGCGCGATCGTTACCACCCGACCGAACCGTGAAATATTGAATTGCCGTGGACTCCGTGGCACCGAAATACCCGCGCCGATCGAAGCCGCTCAGTCCCGGACTCTGGCTCGCAATGAGATAGCTCCCGAGAAGCGTGTCGTTGACGTCGTAGGTCTCGATGGTCCAATCGTTGTCGAGCGCATTCAAGGCGAATCCGAAGGCCGATACCCCAGCGCCCGTGAAGACGACGTCGAAATCGTCATTGGCCTGATTGCTGTTGTTCATCGTATCGAGACAGTTGCCCGAAGTGCCAAAGGAGCCGCAGAATTGATTGTCTATACGCAACTCTCGATTGACCGGCGCAACCGTGAAGCCATCGACGCCGACCAGGAAGGTCTGTGTCGAAAAGAAGCTGTTGGCCACCGCACTATCGAAGTCCTGGAGAAGCGCCCCGGTCAAGGCTGCGTCGCCAGAGTTCGTGATCAGGGTTCCAAAGGCATTGCCGGGAAGTATCACGGCAAGCGCGAGCGCGCCGACGCAAAGAATCTGGTGCCTGATTCGATGGCCTGGTTGGCACGACCGATTGAGTCGATTCAGTAGATCGAGAGAATGCTTCGTCTTCATCGGGGCCGATCCTCGGGACTTTGCTCCACCCTCACGTGGAGCGTTCACCCCTCATGTTTCGGCCTCTCACTCGAAATGTTGAGCTACATCACAATCCTGGGCGGGTCTTGCACGATGGTTGCGACCTCGCTGCGCCACGCTTGCACCAGCGTTTCCTGGCTGCACCGATTTTGCGCGTCGACTAACATCCTCGTTCGCCCGGCTCTACCGGCTCTACCGGGTCTCCCGGTCCCGCGATTCAGGCGAGGGTTCCACCGTCGACGCGAATCTCCTCTCCATTGATATGGATCCCATCCTCACTCGCCAATAGTGCGATCGTCGCCGCCACGACCTCCGGTCCACGCGGCGGGCCAATCGACATGGCCCTCATCAGAAGTTGTGGATCAGCCCCTTTAGGCACCTGGTCCCCGCCCATCATGGCTGTCTTGATCGACCCTGGATTGACTGCATTGCAGCGAACACCCTGCTTGCCAAATTCGACTGCAAGCGTTCGAGTCAACGCGCTGACGCCTCCTTTGCTCGTCCCGTAGGCCGCCCCGTAGGGCATTCCCGCGAGCGCTGAGGTCGAAGACGTATTCACGATGCTCCCCTTCGTGACCAACAGGTGGGGAAGCGCTGCCTGGGCGAGCATGAAGGTTCCGACGAGATTGACCTCGAGCACACGCCGGAATTGATCCGGCGTGATCTTGTCGAAATGATCGAGCAGGAGGATGCCCGCGATGTTGCAGAGCGTGTCGAGGCGCCCGAAGCGGTCGACGCAGGCTTGAATATTCGATCGGACTTCGTCCTCACTCGTTATGTCGCAGAGCGCAAACTCCACTACACCCGATTCGGCTTCACAAAGCTTGGCCGTCTCCTCTAGGCCCTCTGCCGCCACATCGACGAGGTAGACCGAGGCGCCCTCCGTCGCAAAGCGGATCGCGGTCGCACGCCCGATTCCTGCCGCCGCCCCTGTAATGAACGCCACTTTTCCGTCGAATCGATTCATCCCAGCTCCTCCTCGAGGCACTTTTCCCCGTTTGTCGGCGGAGGGTAGCCAGCGACCGGCCGCTCGTGACAATTTTCTGCTCCGATCAGAATTTCTGTAACTATCTGAATTTTATGTAGAAAACCTCATACGGAGCCCGCTGCAGGGCCTTTTTGCCCCAAAATGCCCCACCCGTGCATTTTTCTTGCGCTTTCCGCAGACAACTCGCCACTTGCCCATACCCAAGAGCGCATATGCGCTTGCGAAATCGTTGGCGAACAGAACGCGGAGAATGCTGATGCTGCCCCTCGATCAATTTTTCAAATCCTCGATTCGATTGCTCGGCTCAATCGGCGCCGTCGGACTAGTCAGAACAGTCGGAATAGCCGTCGCCGCAGTGGTGGCGATTCCGAGTCTGGCCTCTGCCACGATCGTCAATTCGACCGCGACGTCCTTTATCGGCGAAGAGATGACGGCCACGCTGACCATCGATGATGAAAGCCAGCCCGGCGATCTCGTCATTACGCTCAGCCTCGACGCGGGCGCGGTGGTCGGAGATCTTCGCGGGTTCTACATGCAGATCGCCGACGAGAGTTTGCTCGCAGGCCTATCGATTAGCGGAGCCGACGTTTCTGACAGTGCCTTCGCAGCGAATTCCGTCAACAATTTCGGATGGGGAACCTATATCACGACCGGCTCGTCGGGTTGCCTCTTCAATGGATGCGATCTCGGTGTCGAGGTCGGCACCCATGGCATCCAGAACGACGATCTTCAATCGGTGACCTTTGTCTTGTCGCATTCTGTACTCGACTTGACGGTCGACGTCTTTGCGGATCAGATCTTTGCTTTGCGCGTGAGCAACGCCGGGATCGCGGACGGGGAACGATCGGGTTTCTCGAAGCTCGCCGGAGTCGTCGTCGTCCCCGAACCTTCGACCGCCATCTTGATGCTGCTCGGTCTGACTGGGTTGACGGTTGCGGGTCGGGCCCCAAAGGCCCAGTCAGCCTAGTCTGGTCTGATTCTGCGCGCCGCGCAGACGGCAGGCGCGCAGACTGCGCCAGAGCCTTCCGCGGCAGTCAGGCGCGTAGCCGAGCCTTTCGATGAGGTCTCCAAACTCCTGGTCGAACTGTGCCCGAACGGCTCAAGGCAACACCTCGCGCCATTGTCCTATTCGCGGATCTCGAAATGACGGTAGTCGCCGGCAAGGCCAAAGGGCGTGCGCGCCATCCGCTTCATGACTTTCCCGAAATAGACCGTGAGACATTTGTGGTAGGAGCAATGGACTCGCCATCGTCCCGCGATCCGCTCGAGACCCGATCCGCTTTCGTCGCCTTCGGCTCGCGCTCGCTCGCAAAGCAGATCACCAGCCGAATTGGTCATTCCCTCAGGCCCTTCGAGCAAGAGATTCGATGCGAAGCGACTTTGCGAGATTGCCCCTGCGCGCGACCTCGACCCGGTCCGCTCCCAGGAAGCGCGCCAACTCTTCGAGTTCCCGGGCGGCCGCGGACGCAACTTCGCCAGAGTCCAGATTCGGCTCGATATGAGCAGCCAGCACGCGAAGTACCTTCTTCTCGCGATCCGCCTTGAGGTCGAAGCGCGCCACGAGTTCTTCGCCCATCAAAAAAGGAAGCACGTAGTAGCCGTATTTTCGTTTCTTCGCAGGCGTGTAGATTTCGATGCGATAGTCAAAATCGAAGAGCGCCGAGATCCGCTTACGATTCCAGACCACGGGATCGAAGGGCGAGAGCAAGGCATGGGCACGAATCTGGCGCGGCAGCTTCGCGTCGGGATGTCGGTAGGCTGGCTTCTTCCAACCCTCCACCGAGCTTCTTTCGAGCCTTCCCTCTTCGACCAGCGTCTCGAGTCGCACCTTGGCCGGTCGAACGGGCAGCCGAAAATAGTCGACGAGGCAGTCGGCGGTCGCGATGCCGTGCGAGCGCGCGGATCGGAGCAGCAATTCGTCGATGGACGACTCGACACTCGGCGTCGGGCGTGCCCGGATTTTCGCCGGAACGATCCGTTCAAGCAAATCGAATTTCTTGATGAAGCGGCTGTCCCGTCGGACCCCCAGAGCACCGATCCGATAGAGCCAATCGAGTGCGACCGCGCCACCCGACCGACTTCCCCACCAATTGCCCGACCGACGTCTCGGCTCTTCGAGCTCTCCCGCAGCAAGCGGTCCCCGCGCCTTCACCTGACCGAGCACGGCTTCGATATAGGCGGGGTCCTTTTTTGCCAATGCGTAGAGATGCGCCCAGGTCTTGCCCTCTCGGGCACTCGCCTTCGACCAACGCAACCAGGGCTCCATCTCCACGGGTAACAAAGAGGCTTCATGGCTCCAGGCCTCGAACCATTCGTCGGCGTGATAGGCGACCTCATCGAGCAACGCAGCGCGATAGGGCCCCAGCCGAGAAAAGAGCGGCATATATTGCGTACGTACCACGACGGGCACGGAGTCCAATTGGAGAAGCTGGAGCCGACCCATGACCTTTCGCAAATGCCTTCGATCAACGCGCCCACGCGGCCGCGCGTCGGCGAATCCCTGGGCGGCGAGTGCAATCCTACGCGCCTGGCTCTTCGAAATCTGCTCACTCATAGGCTTGACCAGAATAGCAGGCGGATCAGCCGGCGACTGAAATGGGATCGCGCGGAAGCACGCGGTCACGCAAACGAATGCTCTTCGGGTATCGTTCGAAATAAGCTGGAAGGAAGAGGTGGATGGCCCGATTCCCTACGTTAGGCAGATTTTCGAAAATCTTGATTGGCATCGTACTCGGAAGCCTGATCGCGTTCATCGCGCTCACCTGGCTGGCGCTCGAGGTCGGCGGTGTCGCAATCCTCGAAACCGAGGGCCCGGACGGCTCGACGCGCTCGACCCATGTATGGTTCGCGACGCCCGACCCCGCGGATGCCCTCGGCGAGGGCGAGCTCTGGGTCGAAGCCGGGACCCCGGGCAACGGCTGGTACACGGACGTCCAGGAGTGGTCGTCACTCACCTTGACCACGACCTCCGGAGGGGAAGTCTCGGGAAGATACCGTGCGCGATCGATTCTCGGTGAAGGGCCTCATCGGAAAATTCGAGCGCTGCTCAGAGAGAAATACGGCCTTCGCGACTGGTGGATCGCAACCCTCTTCGACACTTCTCATTCGGTCGCAGTCCGACTGACCCCAATCACGCATAAGGCGAAGCCCGTATTCACGTCGACGTCGGCGTCGACCTCGAAGCCGGTCCCGACACCCACCAACTCGCCTAACGAACTAGCCGACTAACTCACGGAGCGGATTGGCTGAAGGCCATGAATGGCTCTCGTTCGTTGGCCGGTCAGCGTTTTCTCTCAGCCCGACTTCAACCGACGCTCAAAGCGCTATTTTGAGCCCACCTTCGAACGACCCTCGAGAAGCCCTCAGCCCGCCCATCACCCCACCCATCAGCCCACCCCTCAGCCCACGTAGGCGCTCTCGCTGTGCTCGGAGAGATCGAGGCCTTCGTGTTCGGCCTCTTCCGAGACAGACAGGTCGCCGAAGACCATCTTGAGCAGAAAGAGAATGCCGATCGTCAAGACCGGCGCCAGGACGGCTACGTAGGCGATGCTCCCGACCTGTATTCCAACCTGCCCCATGCGCGATACGCCTTCGGGTAGATCAGCGCCAACCATGAACAACGCGGTCGCCAGCGCACCCCAGGCCCCGCCCACTCCGTGAACCCCGAATACGTCGAGGGAATCGTCGTAGCCCAGCGAGGGCTTCAACAAGGTCACCGCGAGATAACAAACGACCGCAGCCCCGAACCCGACCGCGATCGAACCCATCGGCGTCACCGATGCACAGGCGGGAGTGATGCCAACCAGCCCGGCCACCGCGCCGGTTGCAGCACCCAGAACGGTTGGCTTGCCACGGTGGATCCACTCGATGAAGACCCAACCCAGCACCGCGGTCGCCGCTGCGGTATTCGTGTTGAGAAAGGCCAGGGCCGCGACGCCATCGGCTGCCAAGGCGCTGCCAGCGTTGAAACCGAACCAACCTACCCACAAAAGCGAGGCTCCGATCACGGTCAACGGAACACTGTGCGGAGGCATCGGCTCCTTCCCGAAACCACGCCGCTTGCCGAGAAAAATCGCTGCCGCCAGGGCCGAGAAGCCACTCGACATGTGGACGACGAGGCCGCCCGCAAAATCGATCGCTCCATATTCGGCGAGCATGCCACCGCCCCAGACCTGATGGGCGAGCGGACAATAGACAACGACGATCCAGATCCCGATGAAGGCCAGGTAGGGCCCGAAGCGCATGCGCTCTGCGAAGGCGCCTAGCATCAAGGCTGGCGTGATGATCGCGAACATCCCCTGGAACATCACGAAGACATACTCGGGGATCGTTCCCGAGAGCGTACTCGGATCGATTCCCGCCAAGCCGACTTTTCCGAGACCGCCGACGATCGAATTGCCATCGGCGAAGGCGAGGCTATAGCCGAAGACGACCCACAACACGCCGATCAACCCCGCCGAGATCAGACATTGAACCAGGACCGAGAGCACGTTCTTTGAACGAACAAGCCCGCCGTAGAAAAGCGCGAGCCCCGGAAGCGTCATCATCAAGACGAGGGCCGTGCTAGTCATAACCCACGCCGTATCACCAGCGGAGAGCGTGGCCTCATCCTGGCCGAACGCCGAACCCGCTGCAATAAAGACCAGCGCCGAGACGGCGAAGCCAATCATTCTAGAATCGAACACGGCCAGAATCCTCCTCTACGCCGATCCTTGAATCGGAGCAGACTGGGGTGATGTCGGACACGCAGGGTGCGAGGCAAAACTCACATCGAGCGCCTCTCGTGACTGGTCACCTGCGGCGAGAACGGTAGTCCGTGATCGGGATTCACGCCTGCGAAACGAGCGCCCCCAGATCGGCAAGACCCGCAATAATCTCTTCGGGCGCCTCGATCCCACGATTCGCCTCCCGGGCACTCGCCCACCAGCCGGGCTGCGGACGATCCTTGCCTACGCCCCGGCTGAAGAGCATGGGGCGAGCGGCCTGCGCGTAGGACTTCGCGTAGTGGGTCGGTCGCATATCTCCAGCGCACTGCGCCACCAGCGGATCGGTCCCGACCGCAAAACCCGTCGAAGCTTCGGCAATGAATCGCTCGAAGCCCTCGATGTCCTCGAAGACCAACTCATCATCGGGTAGTGACCCAACGCCATCGAACCCTGCCCCATCGACCAACAGTCCGCCGAGAACGGAATCTGGCCGGGAGCCGGCCAACATCAAAGCAACATAGGCCCCGATTCCCGCACCCAACAGCGCACAGGGCTCGGCAATCTGCTCGAGGGCGAGATCCGCATCGGCCAGGAAGTGCTCGGGATAGTAGGCGCCGCCTCGGAGCCGGCTCGACATGCCGTGGCCTGCAAAGTCGATGGCGAAGACCGGGCCCGCGAACCCGTCGAGAATCCGATCGGGCCAAGCGGCCGAACTCGAACCCAGCGCATGAAGTAGAAGAAGCGGCCGACCCTCGCCTTGCTTCAGCGTGTGAAATTCAACCGCGGCACGTCCGTGAAAGAGCTGCATCAGCGTTCCAGAAAATCGAGCATCAAACCGGCGGCGGCCGCCGGCTGTTGCATATGGATGAAATGTCCTGCGCCTTCCACGGTCACGCGATCGAGATGGGCGACATTCTCGAGCCTGCCCGCGAGCAACTCCTCTGGAAGGGGACCCCAGGTATCGGGAAGCGAACCGATCATCGCGAGCAGCGGTGCGCGGAGTCGTCGCCAGCCCGGGGCGATCCATTCGGGCTTGAAGGGACCGAAACTCCCGCCGGCGATATGCGGATCACTCTTCCATCGCCAACCATCCGCGTCTTCCCGCGCCCCGTGGAAAACGAAATAACTCAGCCAAGGATCCGAAAGCATCGGGTTTTGCTCTTGCCTCCGCTTGATGAGATCGTCGAGGCTCTTGTACGGACGCCAGCTATCCCGCTCGGCGGCCATCCGCCTTCGATCCAGGAACAGGGCGCACCGCTCGGCCGTCGAGAGCTTGTTCAGGTCGGGCCCGCCGGGCCTTTGGAAAAACCCGTCGTCGGGCGGCCCGAATCCGTCCATGCTGACAACCTGACGAACGCGCTCAGGCGCCATGCCGGCCGCTTCCATGACCTGACCACCCCCCTTGCTATGTCCCACGAGGTGGGCGGGGCGACCGATCGAACGAAGGACGTTGACGATGTCCAGAATGTCCATCTTCCAGATATAGGCATCGCACCAATCGGAATCGCCGTGCCCCCGCGCGTCGATGGCGATCACCCGATAGTGCTCGGCCAGATAGGGGGCGAGCAAGTCGAAGCCACGACTATGATCGAACATGCCGTGGGCCAACACGACGGGCGAAGCCTTCGGATCGCCCCATTCATGCAGTCGCAACATCGCGCCATTCGAATCGAAGGCGCGCGAACGCTCAGGTGGGACCGCATCGGGATGGACAGGCTGATTCATGGGACGCGCGAGCATACCGGCGCGAGCGACATTGTCACGGGACAGTCACGGGACACTCTCGGAATGCCGACGCGGTCAAAGCATGCCCGCGGGAGGAATCCGCCCGAACAGCGAGCCCCGCCCGATCGATGGCTCTGGTAAAGTCATCGCCTCTACTCCGCAATTCCTCGTCGCCCCCACACACACAACTTCAGGAGCCCCATGAGCAATTCAAAAATCGCCGACGACCCCCGACTCGACCCGCGCCTCAAGGCCATCCTCGCCTCGTTTCCGAGTCGCGAGACCAAGGACGTTGCCCGTCGGGAGGAGCTGCTCGCCGCCGCCAACACGGTTGAGTCGAAGGCGATGGTGGCCGCACTCAAAGGCTTCATGGAAATGTGTGACACCGAAGAGATCGCACCCTCCGAGGGCCTGACCGTCAGCACCCGGGAATTCAGCTCCGCCCCGGACGGCAACACCATCAAGATGCAGTTGATCCAACCCGAATCGTCGACGCCCCTTCCCTGCGTCTACTATATCCACGGCGGCGGCATGCAGGCGCTCTCCTGCTTCAACGGCAACTACCGCGCCTTCGGCAAGATCATCGCGGCCGAGGGTGTGAACGTCGCCATGGTCGACTTCCGCAACTCGATCTCGCCCAGCTCAACGGAAGAAGTTGCCCCCTACCCGGCCGGGCTGAACGATTGCGTCTCGGGACTGAAATGGCTCCACGCGAATGCGGCCGACCTGAACATCGATTCCAACCAGATCATCGCAGCCGGGGAAAGCGGTGGCGGAAATCTGACCATCGCCCTCGGCTTGCGCCTCAAGCAAGACGGAGACCTCAACCTGCTCAAGGGTCTCTATGCACTTTGTCCCTATATCGCCGGAAGCTGGCCACAAGAACGCTATCCATCGTCGATCGAAAACAATGGCATCCTGCTCGACCTGCATAACAACAACGGCGCCATGTCCTATGGAATCGAAGAATTCGAAAAGGGCAATCCGATCGCCTGGCCCGGCTTTGCCAAGGGTGAGGATGTACGCGGATTGCCGCCGACCGTGATCAGCGTCAACGAATGCGATCCGCTTCGCGACGAGGGTGTCGAATTCTATCGTTTGCTACTGCGGGAAGGCGTCGAGGCACGTTGTCGGCAGGTGATGGGAACGATGCACGGAACCGAAGCCTTCCCCATCGCTTGCCCCGACATCAGCCGGGACACGGCAAGGGACATGGCGGCTTTCTGTCGCCGACCCGGTCGCTAGTCTCGGATCGGCCAGATCTCGGCAAGGAGGCTTGTCATGAACTCAGCCAAAGTCGAAGCGATCCTGTCCTCGACGCATGACGAAGATCCAGCGCGACGGCGGAGGGCCGTCACCGAACTCTGCCCTTGCCATGTCCGGGCCGACAATGATCTGGTCTGGGATCGGATCTTTGAACTCGCGGCCGATCCGGATCTCGGCGTGAGGCGACTCGTCTTCCACGCGATGGTCGATGGCTCCCCGAATTCGCGACTGCCAGAAATCGTCGAGGCCGTGGAACAGTTGCGAAATGACGAGAGCCCAAAACTTCGACGACAAGCCAGAAAACTCCTGGCCAAGTACCGCCGAACCGGACGCATCAATCTCGATGGCGCCTAGCTCGCCGAAACCGCTTGCCGAACCCAATGTCTACGCCGCCCCACACGTACCGGGCTACACGCCGCCGCACCGTTATGGCGCCTCGTAGACCTTCTTGACCTTCGGCCTCGCCGCCTCTTCGCCTGCGGCTCGAAGGGCCGCGTACACCCATCTGGCCCGCCATTTCCACATCCCGTCCTCGATGCAAATGTCGAGCAGGACATCGTCGGCGAGTTTTCGGCGGCGCTCACGTTGATCCGGCCGACCGAAATCGGTTTCACGAAGGAGTTGGTACAAGGCGTCATGCACCAACGACGCGCGCATGAATGTCTTCGTGTCGAGAGTTGGACCCGAAGGCCCATCCCAGGCATACCCGCGGCTGATCCATAGCCGGCCGTCCGCTTGAAGGGTGCACATCGCGTGGCCTTGCGCGGGCACCCGGTAGACCGAATCGGTCTGGATTGCTGTGGCGTATTCCTCGTCGGCCGCGGTCGTGTATTTGTATTTTCGCTTGTAGTACTTCAACGCGCGTCACCTCTTGACCACAAACCGACGCAGCGAGGGCGCGGGAGGGGCCGGTCATTATCGGGTGAAGGAAGGCTAGCTGGGCGCCACATCATTCGGCGAAGCACGCGAGAAGTGCCTGGAAGTTCTCCCGAGCGCGGCTCGTTGAACTCTTTGAATTGTCTTGAAAACAAATGGCGCGCCCGGTACGACTCGAACGTACGACCCTCGGCTCCGCAAGCCGATGCTCTATCCAACTGAGCTACGGGCGCGCAGGAATTCTGCGCGTCGGGTCCGAATAGCGCCTCGGACCCTTCGCGTCGGTTGTGTGTTCTGGCTTTCGTTGTTGCTCGGTTGAACGAGCCAGGCTGAGACCACCTTCGACTCAAAACCTTCAACAACCTTCAACAACAGCCTGCAACCTTCAACAACCAACGCGCAAACCTGGCGGAGAGAGTGGGATTCGAACCCACGGTAGGTTTCCCTACACACGCTTTCCAAGCGTGCGCCTTCGACCGCTCGGCCATCTCTCCAGAAATCTTCGGCGGCCGGCCGGTCGAGCATCTAACGCTCAAAAGGCTTTTCGCCGGCCGGTAGGCTACCGCGACTTGCCCCTCGGCGATACCCGCGAATGAAGGGTTCTTGGGGGTCCAAAATGGACGGAATTTCAAGCCAGCG
>CAZMFM010000076.1:0-26263 GCA_964565565.1 uncultured Spirochaetaceae bacterium
GCCGCTACATCGCCCCGCAAAAGATCGCTGGCGCGCTAACGCTTGTCGCACGCCGGGGCGAGGTTGCCTATCTCTCGACCCAGGGCCAGATGGATATTGAGCGAAACAAGCCGATGGCCGAGGACACGATTTTCCGCATCTACTCGATGACGAAACCCATTACCTCGGTCGGGCTGATGATGCTCTATGAGCACGGCCATTTTCAGCTCGATGACCCCGTCTACAAATTCATCCCCGAATGGCGCGATCTGGGCGTGTATGAAACGGGCAACCACCCGAATTGGCTGACCACCCCGTGCCTACGCCCGATGACCATTCGCGACCTCTTTACGCATATGTCGGGCCTGACCTACGACTTCATGCATCGCACCAATCTCGACCGCGCCTACCGTCGACTCAATGTCGGCCGGGACCGTCAAAAAGATCTTCGCGCCATGGTCGAAACATTGGCCGGACTTCCCCTCGAATTTTCTCCGGGAACGGCCTGGAACTACTCCGTCTCGACCGACGTGCTCGGCTATCTGATCGAAGTCATCTCGGGCACACCACTCGATCAGTATTTTCAAAGAGAGATCTTCGAGCCCCTTGGCATGATCGACACAGGATTCGTCGTGCCCGAAGAGAGCATCGATCGATTCGCCGCGAACTACACGCGCGGTCGGGACAAGAAGCCGCGCCTCGAAGACGATCCGGAAACCAGCGTCTACGCCAAAGAAACATCCTTTTACTCGGGCGGCGGCGGGCTGGTCTCGACAGCCGCTGACTACCTGCAGTTTTGCCGCATGCTTTTGAATCAAGGCAAGTTGAACGGACATCGACTCCTGGGACGGAAGACCCTTGAGCTGATGACTTCCAACCACCTACCCGATGGCCAGGATCTGACGGATCTCGCGGTCGGTGCGTTCTCGGAAACGACCTACGAGGGCGTCGGCTTCGGCCTGGGCTTTTCGGTGCAACTCGATCTCGCAAAGTCCCAGACCGTGGGTAGCCCGGGCGAGTATGCCTGGGGCGGCGCCGCCAGTACGGCCTTCTGGGTCGATCCCGCCGAGGATCTGATCGCCATTTTCATGACGCAGCTGATGCCTTCAGGCACCTTCAATTTTCGGGGCCAGCTCAAGTCGATCATCTACCCCGCGATCCTCGACTAGCAAGAACACCCGCGCTCGACGATCGATGCGCGTCGCCACGGCGCCCCGCACCACTCCCGGCACCGCTCCCGGCACCTACACCGCATCGCGACAGCGGAAGCCCTCGGCACCGTATTAGGCCAAGCGCATACCGGGATCTGGCGCTACGCTGTGGGCTGCGTCCAACTCGAAGGATGTCACCATGGACTTCGAGCAGCTACGGATCTTCATGGTCCTCGTAGAAGAAGGCACCTACCTCGGCGCCGCGAATCGAATAGCGACGTCACGCTCTCGTGTTCGACGCAAACTCGACCAACTCGAACGCGAAGCAGGCACCCCGCTGATCTATCGCGATCAGGGAACCCTGCGACCCACCCCGGCCGGTGAGGTCTTGGTGCGTCGCGGGGCCGAATTGCTCAGCGACGCCGACCAGCTGATCGCTCACGTTCACGAAGTCGGCACGGCGCCGACGGGCCGACTGAAGATCGCCATGCCAATCGGACGCCCCACGGTAGGCTGGGAGCCCATTCGCCAACACCTCCAGGACCGGTTTCCGAACCTGCAAATCGAATTGCTATTTGATCAAACCCCCACGGACTTGCTTCCCTCGAAGGCAGAAATTGCGATCACCTACGATGAGGAGATTCCGCGCGGTTGCCGGGCGATTGAATTGGGGCGCTATCCGATGCGACTCGTCGTCGGTTCGCGATACACCGCGGCCCACGGATCGCCTGAGTCGATCGAGGAACTCGCGAACCATCGACTAGCGATGTGGCGATCTCCGAATCAACCCTTCGGACGCATTCCGCGCAAGGACGGGCAAACCCTTCGAGTCGAGCCCCACTTCGTCACGGACGATCCCGCGGTCCTGTTCCAGATGTCCACCGAGGGCGCGTTCATCAGCTATTTGCCAGAGTTGCCCGAACTGATCGATCCGTCGCTCAAGACCCTGTTCGACGATCAATTGATCGAAACGGTGCGCACGCGGGTGATGATTCCAGACATCCTCGCTGACCTCCCCCGCATCCGGGAATTCGTCGAGTTGACTCAACAAACGATTGCGCGACCGATCCCTTGACCTCGGCCCGAAGCTGAGCGTCGGCCTCGGTGAGCCGACTAGCCCCCCGCCAGCTCAGCGCCTCCCGACTCGATCAATCCCTCGAGTCGACCGAGTCGAAGTCTCTCCGCGTCATCGATTCGCTCCAGCCATTCGCGCACATAGTTGAAGTCGAGGGGTTCCGGACTGGAAAAAATCATCGCCGCGATATCGTTCCAATCCTTCGATCGATTGAACGTCGCCTTGTAGACCATCAAGTCCTCAGCGCTCAGGATATGAATCCGATCGCCGTAGAAATCCACGGATCTTCGCCTCTTCATCGAACTCCGATGCAAGGCGTCGTACTCGAAGAAGAGATCGATCGGCGTCCCATCCCAGAATACGCGGACCTGTTCGTCGCGTTCGATCAAGACCAGCAAGCCAGGATTCGAAACCTCCGCACCAAGCACTCCGAGCGCCTCGAGTACGCGACTCCCCTCGCGCGCGGGGACGAAGACGTTCAGGTCGATATCGTGAGTGGCGCGGATTGGCCCGTAGTAGGCGAGTGCCTGGGCGCCGCCAAAGGCATGGGGAATATCCGCGCGAGCGAACGCGTCCTCGATCGCAACGATCTGTTCATCGAGCAAGAGCGCCATGAATCAGACCGCCTCGATCACTGAAGCATCCGAGACAGCGCAGGGGCCGGAGCTGAAGCGTGGAAAACGCTCGTGCGATGGTTCGCGAACAGGACCGCGCGAGCGAGCGACCCGACTCGCCGTTCTCAGCAGACCACGCAAGGCACGCCCTCGTGCGGATTCGGATTGGCCCAGCCAATCGACCGCATCCTCGAGATGCTCTGGGACCGCGCGTGAGTCCATCAGCGCCAGGGCTTCCCGAAGCAAGACAACAAGCACCGGATTCAGCTGCCCGCCCTGCCGCAAGAAGGCCAACAAATGTCGGGCGTAATGCGTCCGGCGCAAATCGCTCACAGGAATGCCTCGTGCTCGCGCGCGCGCAACGAGCGCCTCACGATCGAAGGGCCGACGGGCCAGGGCTGCGGCCCGATCGAGGATCTCCGGAGTCAGGATCCGCTTGAAGCGCGCGAGTGCGCGTTGTCTGGGGCCGGCCGTAGACGCTTCGCATTCGCGAATCTCGAAGCGATCGCCCTGCTGTCTGATCGATGCCATGTTGATCCTCTCAGGCTCAGTGCTTCAGTACTTAATAGTACTAGATCGCATGGAAGGCGCCAAATCTTGACCACTCCCTCCTCCTACAGGCTCCTGTTTCGCCTCAATGACCCGACCCTCCATTTTTTCTCTATCGTGGGCCTCCCTCGCCCCCACTGCGCGAGCCCCTGATCGCGCTCAATTTTTCAGCGTCCTCGACGCACCAACGAAAGAAATGCCATGTCGCCTCGCCAGCTCGCGCCCATTCTCGCCGGTCTCCTGGTCCTCTCCCTTGGCGGCTGCGCCCATCGGCTGAAAGGCCCACTCCATTCCGCAGAGGGCCCACCCTGGATCGCGGAGGAGCTGATCCCGGCGACGAAGGGGGCAAGCCCACTCTCCGAACTGGAAATCGATCATCGCGTCCTCCTGATCGGCGACGCCGGCTACTACCTCGACGACGACCCCACCCTCGAAGCCCTCGACCGCTGGGCGACCGCGGTCGAATCGAGCAGCGTGCTCTTTCTAGGCGACAACATCTACAACGAGGGCCTGACAGACGAAGACCGGGAACACGGCGAGAGGATTCTCGCCCATCAACTCGCAGCGACTGACGCATTGAAGATCTTCATCCCCGGCAATCACGATTGGGGCCTGCTTCCGAAGGATCAGAACGCCCAAGCGATCCGCAATCAACAGGCCTTCATAGACGACTGGCCGGCCGGCCAGGCCGAATTCATTCCGCGAGAAGGATGCATGGGCCCGGTCGTGCGAACGCTTCTCGACTCCAGCGACGCACATCGCGCCGTCGTCTTCATCGCCCTGGATCCAACACCCTGGATCAACGACCGGCTGCGAGAAGATTGTCCGACCGCCCAGACCCAGGAAGAATTCCTGGCGCAGCTCGACCGGGCACTGAGCACGCATGCGGAGGACTTCGTCATCCTGGGCTCGCACTACCCGATGCTGACGGGCGGACCCCATGGCGGGCTCACCTACGGATTCCTGGGTGACATGATCGTCACGCCGATCGGCTGGATGATCGGCGGGCTCGCCAACACCTACGAGCCCGAATACGCCGATTGGATCGAGCGAACCCAGGCCGTACTCAGACGGAATCCGCCCGCGGTCTACGCCGCCGGCCATGACCACAGCCTGCAACTCCTCGAGTCCGGGGACGTGGCCGGAATCTATATCGTGAGCGGTGCTGGCGCGATTGAACGCGTTTCGACCGTCACCCATCTGCCCGAGACCTTCTTTGCCCACGCGGCACCGGGCTTCGTCGTGGTCGATGTCGGTCGCATGGGCGACAAGGAGGCCGTCGTCATTCGCGTGGTTGAGTCCGGGGTGCCGGATGCCGTTTTCGAGATGGCGTTGCCTGGACCCTCGCCCTCGACGCCACCTTCACCACCTTCACCACCCAGGTCACCCACGCCATCGCTCTCGCCGTAGCCGACGCGCCCGCGCCTTCAGACCACGCGTGTCAGGATATTCGAGTCGCGATGATGGAAGACATCCGAAAGGTCTTTCAGCAAGAGCTGGGTGTCTTCTTCGTAACGAAAAGTATCGGCGTCCTCGATGGTCACAGTCAGCTCGTAACGCACGGTCTTGAACTCGCGATCGAGAAAGCGATTCGAAGAGATTCCGTAGGTCTCGGAACCCACGTCCGCAGCGAGACTGAAACTTCGATCGCCAGCGTCCGCATCACCGCCCGCCAGGATCGTCACACCGCGCGGAACCAGGAAGCAACGCAAGACCTGACCGTCGCCGGCATCCCAGAGCCAATAGCCGAGCTCTTCATGAAAGGGATCGTCTTCGCCAATCCGGTAGGCGGTCGTCGAATAACGCAACCCGTAGAGTTCCTGTTCATGGTTCTCGACCGGCCCCATCGGCTCGAAAACGATTCGCTCGCGGTAGGGGGTTTCATGACTGCCCCGCGAAGGAGACGGCGCGACGTCAACGCCCCGATTTCCTTCCCAGATCCCGGCCAGGGGCGCAAGCGGCCCCAGATTTTCGATCAACTCTTCGTCCAACATTTCAATCCCCCGCCTCGCAACCCCAAAGCGTCTCACAGCAACCACGCCGGGGAGCATTGATTTTCTAACGCGATCGGCGCCTCACATCGTGGCCTTGTACGCGATCATTCCGCCGCCATCGAGAACCCAGGTCTGCCCCGTCACCCAGCGGCCGGTCTCCGCGGCAAGAAACAAGGCCGCGCCGGCTACGTCTTCGACCTCACCGAGTCGCTCGAGCGGATAGGCCTTCGCCACGACATCGCCCTTGCCGTCTTCCCATAGCGCCTTGGCGAAATCCGTCTTGACCAGCCCTGGCGCCAGCGCATTGACGCGCACCTTCGGCCCCAGCTCTGCGGCCAACTGTTTGGTCACATGAATCAAAGCGGCCTTCGTAATATCGTAGACGCCGAGAATCGGGCTGGTCGCAAAGCCACCCACGCTCGCAATATTGATCACCGACCCACCGTGTTCTTTCATCCACCGCTCCCAGACTTGTTGGGTCCAAAAAAGCGGCGCCGTGAGATTGGTCGAAAATGTCTTGTCCCAGCGAGCGCGATCGATCTCGATGATCGGGCCGGCGTAAGGATTCGTCGCAGCGTTGTTGACCAGGATGTCGACGCGGCCCAATCGGTCGAGCGTCGCTTCGACGACCCGGAGCGTATCCTCTTCCTTTCCGATATGGCCGGCTTCAAAATGAGCGCCCTCACCAATTTCCTTGACCGCGGCTTCGCACGCCTCGGCCTTTCGGGAGGTAATCATCACCTGCGCGCCCGCGTCCACGAAGGTCTGTGCGATCGACTTTCCGATCCCACGAGACCCACCTGTCACCAACGCCACTTTTCCGTCGAGTCGTATTTCCATGACCTCGGAGCGTAGCCAGCGTTCCAAAGACCCGCCCACCCGTGAAGCGACCTTTCTCCGCAAAGACGTCCCCGGCCATGCCCTGCCACGCGTCATCATGGTGTGTCGTCACGGTGCGTGGTCATGGCGCGTACTCATGGAATGATCGCGGCGATGGCGATGGTCGTGGCAATGGAGCGCCGAGCGCGAAGGACGTAGTATTGCCGGACAGATTCCTCGAAGTTGTTGGAGTGATGACTTGAAAGACGGCTCGGACGATGGCCAGCGAGAGAACGCGAAACAGCAACGCCGCCTCCAAGCCGCGCGAGCAAATCGGGAAGCCTGGGCACCCGCCCGCGCTGAACTCGTGCGCCGGCGTTCCCGAATGGAGGAAATGGGCGGGCCAGAACGCGTCGAGCAACGCATGCACGCTCGCGGCAAGCTCGACGCGCGTCAAAGACTGAACGCGCTCTTCGACCCCGGCACATTTCGCGAAATCGCAAAACTGGTGGGCACCGCCTCGGACATCCCCGCAGAAGGATTCATCTGCGGAAGCGGCCAGATCAACGGCCGAGCCGTCTTCGCAGGCGCCGAAGATTTTACCGTGCTCGGCGGTTCGATCGGAAGCGGGGGAACCGCCAAACGTTTTCGCATCGCCGAGCTCGCCATGCAGCAGCAAGTACCCCTCGTCATGATTCTCGAAGGGGCCGGCCATCGCCTCACCGAAACCGACGGAATGGGCCGTGCGCCGAATGACCTGCTCGCACTCGCCGATCTCTCTGGGCAGGTTCCCATGGTCTGCATCGTATTGGGGCCCTCCGCCGGACACGGCGCGCTCGCCGCCCCACTCTCGGACTTCGTGATCATGAGTGAGGCCGGATCGATGTTTACGGGTGGCCCGCCACTGGTGAAGGCCGCCACTGGAGAAGACGTCAGCAAGGAAGAATTGGGCGGCGTCCGTGTCTGTGCCGAAATTGCAGGCACCGCACATAACGTCACGGCGGACGACGCGAGCGCCCTGGCCCTGGCCCGCGAATACCTCTCCTATTATCCACAGCGCCGCGGCGGAAGGCTCCCCAGCCGGGAGGACGGCGACATTGCGCCCCGACTACTCGAGGATCTCGTGGAAGTCGTTCCACCCGACGATCGAAAGCCCTACGACATCCGAGCCGTGATCGAGCGACTCGTCGATCAAGGGACCTTCCTCGAGATCCAACCCGGCTACGGCCGCGCCATGGTCGTCGGCCTGGCCTTCCTCGGCGGGCGGTCCGTGGGTCTCGTCGCCAACAACCCCGCGCACCAGGCCGGTGCCATCGATCGTGAGGCTGCCATCAAAGCGACGGATTTCCTCGAACAGCTCGGCCATTTCGGACAGCCGGTGATTTTCCTCGCCGACAACCCCGGCGTGATGGCCGGCACCCGCGCCGAGCGAAGTGGCATCCTCAAATGGGGTGGCAAGATGTTTCGGGCCGAGCGGCGCCTGCGCAATCCGAAGATCCATGTGACGATGCGCAAGGCCTTCGGCTTTGGCGCCGTCGCGATGGCCCAGAATCCCTTCGATCGTCAAACCCTTTGTCTGTCGTTGCCGAGCGCGACGATGGGTGCCATGCCGGCGGCGAGCGGCGGAAAATCGGCCAAGCTCGACGCCGAGGAGCAGGCCCGAGCTGAAGCCGCACAGACCCAGGGCCCCTACCTCCTGGCTCACCATTTGATCTACGACGACATCATCGACCCGAGCGAACTCAGGAATCGAATCCTGGACGGACTCGCGACGTTGGGGGCCACTTCATCCGACGAAGGCGTCTCTGCCTAACGCGAACGCGATCCGATCAGGCCGGTGGCTGAGCGGACTCGTACTCGGCGTGGACTTTTTCGAAAAAGGCCGTCGCCCCGCGAACGGCGTGACCCGTCCTTGGCGAATGGAAGATCTCGAACGCGTGTTGCGCGCCGTAGAGTTCAGCGTGCAAGACCAGCTCCGTACTCTTTTCCCGCAACGCCGCGACGAAGGTGACCGCCTCTTCCGAGAAGACCAGGCTGTCGTGGCTTCCCTGAATCACGAAGAAGGGGGGCGCGTCCGAGTGGACGCGCGTGATCGGGGAAACCGACTCCCAGAGTTCTGGGTTTTCTTCGGGCGTGCACTTGAAAACGATCGGTCCGAGAAAGTCGCTCATCTTGCCGAGGGGACGATCTCCTGCACGATCCACGAAATCAAAGACGCCGTAGAAAGGAACGCAGCCATTCAGCCGCGTGTCGACATCCTCGAAACCTGGCTGGAATCGAGGATCGTTCGCTGTCAATGCGGCGAGGGATGAGAGGTGGCCGCCCGCAGATCCGCCGGTGATGCACAGGAAATCTGGATCGCCCCCGTACGCCTCGATCTGCTCGCGAATCCAGGCGATCGCCCGTTTCACGTCGATGATATGGTCCGGCATGGTCGCCTTGGGACTCAATCGATAGTTGATCGCAACACAAATCCACCCGCGCGAAGCAAGATGCGTCATCAGGGGTTTAGCCTGTTCCTTCTTGTCGCCGATGATCCATCCCCCTCCATGGACCTGCAGGAGCACGGGCCGCCGATCACCCTTCTTCGCGTCGCGAGGAAGTACGAGGTCGAGCAGATTGCGGCCTCCTTTGTCTCCGGGTAGTGACTTGCCATATTCAATGTTTCGGATCGTCTGCACGTCGGGGTGTTTGAATCCAAAGGGTTTTGCGAAACCATGGAACGCTGAGACATCCGCCTCGGGCTTGATGCCTGCGGGTTCGAGGGCCGATGCGAGTTCGCGGCCCGCGCGTAGGCCGCGCTGTGCCGTAATCCCCAATAACACCCAGGAGACGAGACAAAAAACAAATGCAAATTGACCCACGCCACTTTCGAGTGCGCCCGCGCGCCAGAAGAAGAAGGTTGCGATGGCCTCGACGGCGATTGTCTGGAGGGCGAGTTCGCCGCGCAGCCATCCAATCACGAAAGTCGGAATCGTCAATTGCGCGAAAAGGCGAATTCGGAAGAAGGTGAACACGCTGAACGTCAAGCCAGCGCCGGCCAGAATCAGGTAGGTTGTTGCCAGTGTCATCGCGATGGACCCTCCAAAGAAGTGTGTCTTGCGCGTCCCGGCGCGTCCGATCTCACGAACCTCATCGGCCGGATGACCACCGCAAGTTATAGTCGAACTCACTGGCCTCGACGAGAAGGCACCCGATTTGTTGCGCTCGCCCCTACTTCATTTCGTGATTCTCGGAATCGCATTCTTCGCAGTGCGGGCGGTCTGGATTTCCGCCCCCGCACACGCTGTGATCGAGATACGACAAAGCGAAATCGATCAGTCGATCGCTGATTTCGAGCGGCGAAACCGGCGTCCCGCTGACAATGACGAAGCCCGGGCCATCGAAAACCAGATCGTTGAGAACAGGCTTTGGCTCGAACAGGCGTGGGCCCTTGACCTGCACGAAGTCGATCCCGTCGTGCGCCGACGGCTAATCCAGAATATGCGCTTCCTCGAAACGGGCATCGACCTCCCCGAAAGCGAGTTCGTCGAGCGCGCGATCGAGCTCGGCCTGCACAAGAGCGATCCCGTCATCCAACGTCGTCTGGTCGCCCGGGTCCGCGACCTGATCACTGCCGGCGTCCGAGCCCGCAGTCCCGACGAAGCGCGACTCCGACTCCACTATCAGAAGAACGCCGATCGCTGGCGAACGCCACTGCGACTGGACCTCTCACATGTCTATCTATCCCGGGACCGGCGCGGTCAAGCGACCGGGAGCGATGCAACCGCCCTGCTTCGAGTACTCGTCGACGAAGCCCTGCTGCCCGAGGCCGGGATCCGTCTCGGCGATCCCTTTCTTTCGGGCCACCGTCTGTCCGGGGCCACACGCGCTCGAATCGTTGCCCGACTAGGGCCCGACTTTGCCAACCGCGTCGCTACGGCGCCCAGTCGGCGATGGTTCGGACCCGTCGAGTCTGCATTCGGCAGCCATCTGGTCTGGATTCATGAGCGGCTCGAGAGCGAGTTGCCGAAATTCGAGGAAGTCCGAACTCGCGTGCTCGAAGACTGGTTCGACGCCGAAGCACGCATCGCACTTCGCGACGAACTCGAGCGTCATCGACGGCGCGTCGAGATCCGCATCCTCGAGGACGCGTCGGGACCGAATTCCTGAGCGAAGAAGCCGCTCGAGCCTGGCTTCGGCTTCCGCCGATCACGTACTGACATGAACAATCACCGTCCGAGTCGACGGACGTCGGCGATGCTCCCAGAGAAAAATGCCCTGCCAGGTCCCCAACATCAGGCGGCCCTCGGCAATCGGAATCGAAAGCGATGTCGCCGTCAACGCCGCTTTGATATGCGCGGGCATATCGTCCGGACCTTCCTGCGTATGGCGATAGAGGGCATCCCCTTCCGGAACCAGGCGATTCAGCCAGCGCTCGAGATCCTCACGCGCGGAGGGATCGGCATCCTCCTGGATGACTAGACTGGCAGAAGTATGTTGCACGAAGAGCGTACAGAGCCCTTCGGACACGCCCGAGCGCGACACTGATTCGGCCACTGCGTCCGTAAAGGAAAACAGCCCCTGTCCGTCGGCCTGGATCCGGATCCGGTCGATCATCGACCGCTTCCCGCATGGCCGATCGCCAGACCCGCTCCGCCGTGCCCCGGCCACGAGCCTATCCGATCAGCGAACATCGATCGCTTCGACCAGCGGCGAGGGTGTGCCAACGCTCATCATCCAGAGCTGATGCACGGCCCGGGTGGCCGCCACATGAAGCAGTCTGCGAGAAGCCGGGGAGTCGGGATAGTTCGTCGCATCAACGTCGAGCACGATGACGTAGTCGAATTCAAGTCCCTTGACCTGCGTCACCTCCGTCACCTCGATGCCCGCCTTGAACGGGAATTCGCCGTCCCGGATGCGCCGCAGACGCACCAACTCGGAACGCTGGAGTCCTTCGAAATAGACATCGCTGGCCACGGGATTCGGAGTCAGGACCGCCACCGACGCCATCGGTTCGGCCTCCATCAGATCACGAAGCACATCGGACAGGAACGCCACGCAGGCCCCTCGATCACTGAGTCGAAACAATTCGACCGGCGGACCGGTCCGCGTCGTCACGACGTCCTCGTCCTCCTGCAGATCCCCAAGCAAAGAGGTGGCGAAGTTCATGATCTGCTCCGAGGAGCGGTAGCTCACCTTGAGCGTCTCGATCTCCGCTCCACCGAGGCCCAGCGCATCGAAGAATCCCGGCCACGAAGTGAAGCCTGAATGCTCCATCAAATGTTGTTGGGTATCCCCGGCAAGCGTGATGCTCGATTCACGCGCCATGCTGGCGAGCAGCACGCGGACTTCGATCGGCGCAAAATCCTGCACTTCGTCGATCACGATATGGCGATAGTTGATCGGGCGTCCGGCGCGACCGGCCAATTTCCCGACGCGCAATTGCCAGGCCCGAAGCAGGAGCGCATCGTCTTCTGGATCGAGCGCTGCATCCGCTTCCGAATCACCGGCCAAGGCCGAGGTCAATTCGTCCAGCCGCCGCCGATTCCATTCCACGAAGCGATCGAGATCACGTGCGCTGAATTGGCCCGGCGCGACCTCGTCAAAGATCGCGCCCAGAAAAGCGCGCTGTGTCAGGATGCTGGCCCAATCGTCGAAGGCCTGCTCCCCGGTTCGCGGGCCGGGCACACGCTGCACCTGCCGCGTCAGGGCGACATCCATCGCCGAATGCAATTTCAAGCGCTGGACCATGCCCGGCGTATCGGCGCATTCCAGAGCCGGAAGCTCCGGAAAACAGCGTCGCCGCTCCCCATGCACCCAATCGCGATAGGTCAGGATTCGCACGCCGCGAAGTCCCAGCGACGGCAGCACATGCGCGACATAACGGGCCAGCGCATTCGAAAAGACAACGACTAGCGTATCTGGCCCATCGATTCGAGGATCATCGAAAGCCAGGTAGGCAATGCGATGGAGCGCGACCGTCGTCTTGCCCGAGCCCGCACTGCCTCGAATGACCAGATAGCCGTTGGCGGGTCGCGTGATCAAATCGAATTGACTCGGATCGATCAAGCTGGTGATCTCGGGGAGATGTTTGTCCGCGCGCAGCGCCTGGCCGTCGCGTCCCTCGCCCATGCGCCGGGTGTGATTGTCCTCCTTGATGTCGTAACGCAGCGCCGCCGATTCGCCGCCCGAAAGGCGCGGACTGCCAAAGCTTGCGCGAGACCACCCTGTCGCCTCGCGGGCATCGCGACGAAAATCCCCCTCCGGCGCCTGCACCCGCTCTAGCGCGCCGTCTCGGACTAAGATCATCCGTCGAGCGATCACCGATCCTTGACGCTCGCGACCGGAAATCTCTTCGTCGAAATCCTCGCCCTGCCGGTAGCTGTAGAAAATCTTCGAGATCGGCGCGTCCCGCCAATCGATGATGCGCACGCCCTTTTCGAGGCAGGTCGCCCGTCCGAGATAGACGTCGCGCCGGCGACCGTCTTCCTCGAGGCGCAGGTGGGCAAAATACGGCGAAGACGGGTCGACGGAAATCGCCTGTCCAGCGTTTTGCAATTGATTCAAAATTGCGGATTGATTGTGATATTGCTCGGTCAGCGTCGAGAGATCTTTGTTCTCATCCCCGGAAAGCAGTCGCTCTCTCAACCGTTCGAGCTCGCGAACGATGGGTGCCTGACTCGCGGTTTTGGCAGGCGGAATCTCCGCCAGGCGGGCGATCACGATTTCGAGTGCTGAGAGCTCGTCGAGCACGATGTCGTCCGGTTGATCGCCCACTCGACCCTCACCTCAAAAAAACGGGTCTCTCTTTATACGCGCTTTTCCGTCGACTGCCTAGCCTATTTCAGCCCGTCGAATGCTCCGGTCACGGAATGCGGACGCCTTCCCTGCTCAATCGACCTCGACCGGCCCGGTTTTCGGTTCCGGCGGGCCGAAGCGCAGCCCGACTTCAAGGTCCTGATCGACTTCGTGGCCGACCCAACCCGCACGAAAACCCGCTTTCTCGACCACTTCCCGAGCCTCCAGATAGGCCTCGAAGCTATCGGCCCAGACATGGAATTTGAGGAAATCGACGTCGGGAGAGCGCGCGGCCAGCCACGCACGCATGGCGCTCGATGTCATCAATTTGTCGGGTTCGAGACCGGCGTCCGGAGATCGCCACTCGAGCTGGACGCGGACCTCGGGCTCCGTCTGAAGCGCCCAGCGAAAGCTTTTGTCGCCGACCTCCCGTTTGCGCAAATAGCGGGCCACGGCGTCGAACTCATCCGCCCGAATTCGCCGATCGCCAGCGTCCTGCAAGATCCGCCGGATCGCGCGACTGCCATTGTCGAATAACGCCTCGCGATCTGTCAAATAGATGCGTCCGTAGCGAACCATGATCCAGGATTCCTTGCCCTGGAAAACCTGGGGGTCCGGGAGCCGAGCGACCATCTGTTTCGGAACGGTCTGGAGTCGCGCCTCATAGCGCGCACGCTGATCCCGCATTCTCAGACTCTCGTCCAATTCTTCTTGGGACGCTTCGAGGTGACGCTCGAGCGCCTCGATGTCTTCAGTGCTTTCGGCCTCGCGGTCCATTTCCAATTCCGCGAGACGCGCGAGGGTTTCACGCGCAAGCCGCGCGGCTTCCTCGAGATCGCCTTCGGTCCTTCGCAACAGAACGTCCCGCCGCGCCAGCTGCTCTTCGGCCTCCGTCGGGATCGCCGCCCTGACGTCTTCCTGTTCACCGCGCATCCGGTCGAGTTCGACGACACGCGCCAGGGCATCACCGAGTTGAATCTGGGTCAAGGCGACGACGATGACGAGAATCCCGACCACGTTCGACAGCGTATCGACCAGGGGATCGAGATTGTCGGGCACCGATCTGCGTTCCCGAGGTGGCATCGCTAGCGCCCCTCGACCTTGGCCGCAGCCTCGGCGCGCCGCAATAGGCTCCAATCGAGGTCACCGTCTCCTGGCAGGGGCATACGCGCGACCCGAATTCCCGCCGCCTTCGCGATGCGTGCCGTGCGTATGCTGGTGGAAATTCCGTCCGGTCGAACCAGCAAGACCAGAAGTGCGCCCGGTTCGGCGCGCGCGCGTCGCAGATAGCGCCCGAAATCTCCACTGCTCGATAGATCGTCCTTTGAAATGAAATACCGGAAATCGTCCCGGGCGCGATAGGCGGTCACCCCCCCCGCATCGCACTCGACGAAATAGGGTGCGAGGTGACGCGAGAGCCCGGTCGGGTCGATCAAGATCGGAAGGGTCTCGCGACGACTCTCGAGGACGTCGATCGTCGTTTCGATCGAATTCCGCTCGTCGACGATTTCTCGAGTCTGCGCCTCGATGTCCTCGACGGCGAGCGTGATGACCGCTCGGCGACGAGCGCGATCGATCTCACGGTCGATCGTTGATTGCGAAATCCCCGCCGCCAAACCGCGAGCAACGAGCGCTTCGTCGACCTGACTCCAGATTTCTTCTGCCTCCGTCAAGCGATCGAGTTCAGCGTCGAGCTGTTCCCGGTCGGCCACCGTCAAGCGTTTGGTCTCGACATAGGCGCGCGTCGCCGCATCGGTCCGGCCCACCGCGGCAAGCGACATCGCCACGAGCAGAAGTGTCAGCGCCCCAATCGTGCACGCCAGCACGCTCATGAACGGGAAGAGCGAAACCCTAGGCTGGCCGCGGGCCGCCATCGCCTACAACTCGCGCCGCTCGGCCGATCGCATCGACGCGACGAGCCGATTCGCCAGCGCCGCGATGGCCGCATCATCTACTTCCCCGGAATCCGTATCGAGCAGTCTCGGAACGAGGAATTCCGCACAATAATCATCGACATCCGATAGAAAGGCTTCCTCTACACGCTGCGCGGCACTGGCTGGAAACATGATCAGGATACTCATCACGAGCGCCAGCAAGGTCGTATCGAAGGCGACACCCAATCCGCCGGTGACCAGGCCGATCGACTCCTTCATCCCGTCGAGCGACGAGGCCGCTTCAAGGGTCTCGGAAAAGCCCGCAACCGCGGCGCCAATTCCGATCACCGTGCCGATAAAGCCCAGGGTCGGTACCGCCCAGACGAAGACCCGCACGAGCCCGTAGCTTGCGTCGACACGCCCTTCATCGACCCGGGATTCCGCCGCCAGAAAATCGACCACCTCGACGGAACGTCTACGGGATTGAAAATGCCGCAGGGCGCGCTCGATCCGCTGCGCCAAAAAACTATCAGCCACCTCGGGGGGCTCTCGCCGCAAGGCGAGCAAGGCGTCCGCGGCATCGTCCGGCCGCAAACGTCCATCCGAGTTTGCCCAGACGAGATCCCGGTCGAGCGCGCGACGCTCCCGGCGCAGACGCAGAGACTTCGCCGCCAGCAAGAAGAGCGCCCAGACCGAAATCACTGTAATGACATAGGGGACCCACCCTCGCTCGAGAAAAAGTGCAGAGAATCCTGTCGCGGGAAGAATCGAAAGCAATCCGTAATACGCCGCACTCGCCGCGAAAGCGCCTGCCGCCGCCGGCCAGCTCGGCACCTCGCCCGGCGCACCGCGACGATCCCGAAGCCGAATCGTGAAGCTTTTCGTCGAGGGCCCGTTCGGGCTTTCCGACGGCGCCGGCGCTGGCGGCGCGGTCGCGCCGGGCAATGACGATCGGCCACACGCGTTGCAGCGCAGCACGGCCCCGCCTTCGTCGTCCTCGAGCTCGCTCGACTCACAATAGGGACAGACCCGCTTCGTCAATTCTCATTCTCCAAGGCTGCAGCTGCGCTGGCCGCAAGACTAGGCCCGAAACGATTCTTGCGCCGCGCCTGCTAGCCTCACGAGACGATGCCCAAGAGTCCCAAAAGCCATTCTTCCGGGCGCCCCCCCACACCGTCTCGCGTATTGTCCAAACGTCGGCTCGCTCGAATCCTCGGCCTGGGCGAAGACGCGCCACCGGGGCAAATCGACGCCACCCTGCCCCATCTCCTCAGCCTGCTCGGTCAACGCCTCGATCGGGCACGCGCCGCCAATGGATCGGACGATGGGGAAGCACGCAGGCTGCAGCAAGAAATTGCCGATCTCGCCACAAGCAACGCATCGCTCGCCTGGTACGCGGCCAGCTCCGGCTCCGCCAAAGATCCCGACCGTGGCTGGAAGCTCCTGGGCGCGCTCCTGGGCGCCGTCCTATTGCTTTGTCTGTTGGTTGGTTATTCAGCAGGCTTTCGCATCGTGCGAGCGAACGGCGACGCCCGCGACGCTCGGCCCGCGACGCCCGGCGTGTTGATTCTAGAAGGCCCGCTGACCGCGGCCACGCTTCGTGTACTCGACGCCGACCGCGAAGAATTGCTGTTCAAGATGCCGGCGGCCGGTGCCCGGGTCGAGATTGTGCCGGGACGCGTCGCACTCGAAGTCAGCCGCGAAGATTGCCCTGACCATTGGACACGATCGGTCTTTTTCGAAGAGGGCTCGCAACACCGGTTCGAGCCGGAGCTTTGCCTCGGAATGGGTCGAGTGACGATCCGTTCGAATGTTTCCCAGGATCGGGTTCGGATCGATGGCCTCGAAGCCGGTTCGACCAACGACCGCCCTCATTCGCTCGGCGTCGGCGACCATGAGATTCGCGTCGACAAGCAGGGCTACGAGCCCTTCGTTGGCACGGTCCGAGTTCGCCCGGACGAAGACATCGAGATCCGCGCCGAACTCGTCGTGATCGGCGCCGGTGGTCCTCCACGCGGCCGACCGATGCCCGTCACGAAGCAGGCCCCGTCGAGTACGCCCTCGAGCGGTTCGCCTTCCGAATCCTTCGATGTCTCCAGCCTGCAAACGCCGATCGCACCCGTCGACCTCGACCTCGAAGCCGCCCGGCTCCCGCCGCTCGAGGAGCGGCCTGCCTATTTCGCGGCCGCCGCCCCGGGCTCGACGCGCTGGCACGACCGGGTCGTCAAAGACATGCTCTCTCGCTACGACAGCGATTCTTCAGGACAGATCGATCGACTCGAAGAGAGCGAGGCCGTTTCCTGTCGTGCCTGGCGCGAACTCGAAAGGGATTTCGACGGAGGCGGGCTGGGACTTTCCATGGTGCGTTATTTCGGATTCGATGGAAGCGAGTGGCATCCGAATGCCCTTGGCTTCGCCCGCGCAATGCGCAGCGCGGCGTTCGCCAAAATGAAGGAATGCGGCCTGCAGGCCTAGGGCGAATACCCCAAGCTGCTCGAATTAATAGCCCGGCGCTTCGGCATTATTATTGAAAAACTGCTCTTTTCGCCTGATACCCGCCTCCTTGTAGGCAACTACTCTTTTGATCCCGGTTCGATGAAATCAACGGAGTCATTCAAGGGCATCCATGGGGGAAAAGATGGTTAGCATTGTAGTCGCGGACGATCACAAGATCGTTCGAGAGGGGCTGATTCGCCTTCTCGAAGCACGTGAAGATTTCACCGTGGTCGGTGAGGCATCCAATGGTGAGGAGGCAGTCGCCCTCGTCATGGAGAAACAACCCGACGTCGTCCTGATGGACATCAATATGCCCAAACTCTCGGGCATCGACGCCACGCGTCAGCTCGAGAAGGCCGGCTGTCCGAGCAAGATTCTCGTGCTCTCGATGCACGAAAGTCGCGCCTACGTCGAAGAAGTCCTGCGCGCGGGCGCTTCGGGCTATGTCGTCAAGAATTCGGCCTCGAAAGACATAGCAAACGCGATCGACGCCGTACGTTCAGGCGCTTCGTACCTCTCACCGGCGATCACACAGCAAGTGGTCGATGCCATCGCGCGACCGGGTGATGGCGGTCCGTCTGGTGTTTCGATGCTGACGGATCGTGAGCGCGAAGTATTGAAGCTGATCGCCGAGGGGCTTTCCTCCAAGGAAATCGCTTCCGATCTGGGCGTTTCCCTCAAGACGATCGATTCACATCGCTCGAACCTGATGGAAAAACTCGACATTCACAAAGTGTCGGGCCTGGTGCGATTCGCTATTCGAGCAGGACTCGTCGAAGCCTGATCCGACCCGTACTGAAAGCAGCTCGCGCCCAGCCCTTCGATCGCAGACGGTTTGAGCGCAAGAAAAGCCCGCCCCTTGTTACAAGGGTGCGGGCTTTTTTGCGGTCGTCCGGCTCTTAGCTATCGAGGCCTAGCGACTGAACCTGGATCACGCGTTCAGCGCTCGCTTCGAATTGGACGCAGGTCGACGCGACGGTTGTAGAGCTTGTCCTGGGCGCTCTCCTCGACCTCGCGCAGCGGATCCCCTGTGCCAAAGCCCTTGGCGACGAGCCGATCGGAAGCGAGCTTGAAGTTCTCGACCAGGTAGTCGCGGGCTGAATCTGCTCGTGCCTGCGATAGCGGCCCGTTGACAGATTCATCCCCGTCGAGATCGGTATGGCCGCCGATGATGAATCGCGTGTCGAGGTAGTCGGAGCCGAGCACCTGCCCGAGTTCATCAAGGCCCGCTCTCGACTCGTCCGTCAACTCGGCCGAGTTCTTTTTGAAGTGGATCTCAAAATTCAAGCGCGCCGCGCGACGAACGGCCACCTTCGAGTCCGAAGCCTGTCCCTGCTCGAGCATCGCCGCCAGCGCTTCGGTGATCAATCCGCTCTCGAGACTCTCCTTCGGGATGTACAACTGCCCGGACACCGTCTGGATTCGATCGCTCGACGGTTCCCCGTTCAACTGTTCATAGAGCCGGCGATTGATTTCGTCGGAACTGGCACCCCCTTCGGCGGAGGCCATCGATGTGAGGAAGAAGAACGAGGAGAACAAGACAGCACAGACAACCGCGCCAAGCCCCGCGAACGCCATCGCGGCCCACCCCATCTTGAGATTTTCCGATCGATACGCGCACTCGTCTTGATTCATCACCGTTGTCTCGATTCCGATTCCATTCGCTCCAGAACGGACCCCGTCACCAATCTGGAGGCCGCCTGAAAGGTCAGGCCGACAAAACAAGACGATGCCAAAGAGACTCTTGGACTGCGAGGGCCGGCTCACGCCGACGGCACCCTATGGGTGCGATCGACGCAGCGGGTCCATGCCGAGAGCGTCTCGATCGGGAATGCGTAGGTTCCGCTCTGATTGAGGGATTAGGCCCTCAAATGGGCGGCGCAGGGCGCTCGAGCACGTCTTCGCCGTGCACCAATCGATCAACGTGGTGCCCCTTCAATTCTCGTCGTTCGAGGAGTGCCTCGGCCAGTTCCTCGACCGTATGCCAGACGGGTTCGAGCAATCGCTCCGCCTCTTCGCAATACGCCATATAGAACTCTTCCGGAGGGCGACTCAGGCTGAGCAGCTTGGCGATTCGCGAGAGTTCCTCACGACCACGCCGGGCAGCACCCATCCAGCGACCCCAATCCAATTCCATCTCGAGGTCCACCTCGCCGAAACGTTCCTTTCGAAGAGCGATCCGCTCAGAGGCGATTCCGGCATAGGCGAAGACACCATGCGCATCGATGAGTTTCTCGGGAACGACGCCAACCTGCTCGCCCCGACGGCGTCCTGGCGGGGGCCGACAATCAATCGGGAGCGGCAGCCCAGAGAACGTGACGACTTCACCTTCGCCGGCCTCGGCGTCGATGATCGCGTGCTTCAGCACATTCGGTCCGTAAAGAATTTCACAAATGGTGGCGCGGCCCGCTTCTCGGTAGGCCACGCGAGCCAAGGTGTTCGTCAGCATTCATTCCCCTTGATAAAGGCTTTTCTCTCATCGGCCATTCGGCTAAGAAGTTGAGCGTTTCCAGGCAGTAGGCCCGTCGGATGCATTCGTACGGTCGAGCCAGCGCGCCTTGACCTCTTGCCGCAGACCCGTGCCCTTTCACCCGCCGAGGGCCCGGCAGGCCGCAAGCGCCTGTGCAATCTTCCAAGACGCACGGGGGCCGATGATCTGTGCCCACCCCGGTTGTCAGCCAGATCAGGGTCGCAGTGACCGACGGCCAACGATCAATGGAGGAGGAAGAATGCGGGACGATGCGCGACTCGAGGATCTGGGCGATGGACTCTTCGCCTATCTCCAGCCGGACGGATCCTGGGGGCTGAGCAATGCCGGCCTGGTCAGTGATGGCGAGGAGTCCCTGCTGGTCGACACGCTCTACGACCTTCCCCTGACCCAGCGCATGCTCGACCAGATGGTCGCCGCGACCCCGGCCGCCAAACACATCGACACGCTCGTCAACACCCACGCCAATGGTGACCATTGTTATGGCAATGAGTTGGTCGGGGGGGCCCGCATCATCGCTTCGACAGCCAGTGCCGAAGAGATGAACGAAGTCACGCCAACCATCATGGCCGCCATGCTCAAGGGCGCCGATGAGATGGGCGAAGCCGGCGTGTTCTTGCGCCATGCATTCGGCGAATTCGAATTCGAGGGCATCACCTTGACCCCGCCGACGGAGACCTTTGATGGTCGCCTTGATCTCCGAGTAGGCGATCACTCCGTTGAGTTGATCGAGGTCGGCCCCGCGCATACTCGCGGCGACGTCATCATCCATGTCCCGAAGGCTCACGCGATCTTTACCGGCGACATTCTCTTCATCGACGGCACACCCATCATGTGGGAAGGGCCCGTTGCCAACTGGATCGACGCCTGCGAAAAGATCGTCGCGCTCGAACCCGAGATCATCGTCCCTGGACACGGCCCGCTCACCGACACTCGGGGCGTACTCAAGGTCCGCGACTATCTCATCTATGTGCGCGACGAGGCGCGCAAGCGATATGATGCAGGACTCTCCGCCCGGGAAGCCGCGCTCGACATTCAACTCGCTGACTATTCCGCGTGGCTCGATAGCGAACGGATCGCGGTCAACGTTTTGACGCTCTACCGCGAATTCGGAGACACCGCACCGCCGCCCGGCCCGCTCGAAATCTTTGAGCTGATGGCCGAACTGGCACGCTGAATCCTCGAACGAATATGGCCGATTTCCAGGAACGCCCAGACTGCCTTCACTGCAAACACTATTTCGTGACGTGGGAGAGCGATAAGCCGCGCGGCTGCCACGCGTACGAATTCAAATCCCCGGAATGGCCCTCCCAGGTCGTACTCGAATCCTCTGGCGCAGACTGCCAGCTCTTCGACCACAAGCGCGAAACGCGCGGACGAACCCGACTCCTGCGTTAGGCGAAGCGAGTCACCGACAGCACCCTTTGAGACTCTTCAGGGAAGGCGTTCGTCGAACCGCTTTGCCGAGAAGATCAGTCGGCTGACGTCGGCTGCGTTTCCGCGAGCGCTCGGTCGGCGATCAGGGTGGCGTCCCCCGAGCCCGTCTCCTCTTGAATCTCACGACAGCGTGCCAAGAGTTGACCCAGAGCCGGTCCGGGCGCGATACCGCGCTTCATCAAGAGCTCGGCCGAAACGACATCGACGGGCATGCCCTCGCGAACATTCGCCGCACTCGCATTTTCCAGAAAGGTTTTCCCGGCCGGGTATCGACTTGCGATCCCATCCTCAGTCGTGCGGCCGAGGTGATCCGCGCGGGCCACCCGTTCGAGCTCGACGACCGTCATACCACCCTGCGCGAGCTTCCGCGCCAGCCGCCGATAGGCGCGCGCGGACGCACCCTGCGCGACAAACTGGCTCGGCGCCAGGTGGTTTGCGACGAGTACTTCGATGGCTCGGACGCGATCCTGGCCCAGACAGAACGCGCCCAGCCAGGTACGCGTAAGAACCGCACCGACAGCCTCGTGTCCCAGGGATCGAGTTCGACCATCGTCTTCAACGCGGGTGGTTTCGGGTTTGCCCAGGTCATGGCAAAGCGCGGCAAAGAGAAGAATCTCCCGCGCAGCACGCGTTAGTCCCTCGTCGCGAGCGATCCGCGCAGCACGGTCGAGGACCATGCACGTATGAACGAAGACGTCGCCTTCGGGATGCCAACGTGGATCCTGCTCGGTCCCACGAAGCGCTGCGACCGGGCCGAAGATCTCGAGCTGACTCACCTCAGCCAGGAACTCGAAGGCGATCGAAGGCCGCAGGGGCTCAGACAGGATTCGAGTCAATTCCCCGGCGATCCGTTCCGCTGCGAGTCCGCTGAGGTCGAGCGTCCGACAGATTTCCGTGAGTCCGGGCTCGACGCACGCGTCGAAGCGAGCCCTAAGCCGCGCAACGCGCAGCACCCGAAGCGGATCCGCGCCGAAGGTCTCCTCCGATACGGCTCGAAGAAGGCGCGCCTCGAGATCATCGCGTCCGTTCCAGGGATCGATCAATCGATCCGCGATCGGATCCCAGCCGATCGCGTTGATCGTGAGGTCGCGATGTCGGCTCGCCTCGCGAAAGGCCGCGTCGAGACTCGGGGTCGAGGCAATGTCCGACATGCGATCGCCACCAGCGCGTGGGTAGGCCAGGTCGATGCCTTCTCGCGTTTGTCGCCAGACCGGAAATTGACGACCGACCGGCTTCGAGAATCCGAAGCCGGCGACCAACTCCGAGATCCGATCGCGAGAGAGGCCCAGAATTTCTAGATCGAAATCCTTCGAACGCTTCCCGATCAGGCGATCGCGAACCCATCCGCCGACGACGAGTAGACGTCCGCCGGCCTCGGCTGTGCTTTGAGCGAGCGCCGAAACGATGGACGATTTCGGCAGGCGGAACGAATCCCCGCCCTTGGTCAAACGATTTCGTCCTCGTCGACTTGTTTCAAACAAACCGGATGCGGTGCCCATTCCGGTCCACCCATCCAGCCGGGGATTTCCGCGGCCGCCGCGAGCCAGGACTCGGCGATCGATTCATCCACCGCGACGTCGTTGTTGTCAAAAGCCTCCGTGATCGATTCCCACAACTCACGGCCCCCACTCTCCCACCATTCCTTGCCCGGGTTCTCGAAGTCGATTGCGAGTTTGATCATGCTTTGCTCCCCCTTTGTTCCGGCGCCGCATTCCTTGTCGGCTTCCGCGCTTTCTTGCGTGACTTTTTCGAGGCTTCTTTCGACGCCCTCGTGGGCGTTTTATTCACTGTTTTCTTCGCGGCCCTTTTCGACGCCTTTTTCGGCGCCTTCTTGGTCGCTTTCTTGGCCGCTTGCTTGCCGGCTATCTGGGCCCGTCTCTTCGGTGTCTTCTTCCGGACGGGCTTGCTCGCCGCCTTGCCAGACACCGGCCGATCGGTCTTTCGACGGCCAGGCACCCAGCCATAGCAATCGAGATCGATTCGCCCGCGAGCGTTGAACTCGACGCCCTCGGATTCGAGTACTGCACGCTGCAGGTCGACGAACTCCGGACCGCCGCGAGGACTGATCTCACCCCTGGCATTGATCACACGATGCCAGGGTACGTCATCCTCCTCACGCAAAGCAGACAGCGCCCAACCGACCTGGCGCGCCGCCCGAGGCATCCCCGATAGAGCGGCCACCTGTCCGTAGGTGGCGACCTGCCCCGGCGGTATGCGACAAACCACGCGATAGACGGGGAGCCAGCCCTTCGCAGAATCCGCGACCGAGGCCACGACTAACTCGCCTCCGAAACCAATCCGCAATGACGCAAAAGCGCGGCCGGGGATGGTTCGCGACCTCGAAAAGCCTTGAAGACATCCATCGGCGGCGTCCCCCCACCGAGCGAAAGCACGGTGTCCCGAAATCGTCGCCCGGCTTCCGCGACGGCCGAAGAATTTTCGAGCCCGGCCTCTTCGAAAGCCGAAAAGGCATCGGCCGACAAGACCTCCGCCCATTTGTAGCTGTAGTAGCCGGCCGCATACCCTCCGGCGAAGATATGCCCGAAGCTACAAAGAAAGCGATCCGCAGGCAGGGGCGGCATCACGGTCATCGTTTCAGCGAGCCTTCGCTGGACCGAAAAAATATCTTCACCCGCCTCCTTCAAATCGCTCGCGTGAAGCGCCAGATCCAGCGACGAAAAATAGAGCTGTCGCAACATCTGACTGGCGGCTCGATAGGTACGAGCGGCCGTGATCTTGTCGAAGAGTTCGACCGGTAGGCGCTCACCCGTCTCGAAGTGTTTCGAGAGACCCAGAAGCGTTTCCTTGTGGTAGCACCAATTTTCCATGAATTGGCTTGGCAACTCGACCGCATCCCATTCGATATTGCGAATGCCAGAGGCCAAGGAATAATCGACGCGAGTCAGCATGTGCTGGAGGCCATGGCCGAATTCATGAAAAAGCGTCAGCACCTCATCGAAGGACATGAGCGATGGCTTGTCCCCGACAGGCGGCGTCTGATTGCAGACGAGATAGGCGACCGGCAAACCACTCGTGCGACCATTTCGACCCAGACACTCATCCATCCAGGCCCCACCCCGCTTCTCACTCGACCGCGTATAGGGGTCGAGATAGAACGCGGCAACCGGATCTCCGCGCTCGCCTAGCACCCGAAAGAAACGCACATCTGGATGCCAAACCGAGGTTTCTCCGTCGGCAGAGACGATCGAAATCCCAAAGAGTCGCTGCGCCAACGCAAAGAGACCGTCAAGCACGTTCGGCAATGGAAAATACGGTCGCAACGCTTCTTCGGAGTAGTCGAAGCGCGCCTCTCGAAGCCGTTCCGCGTAGAAAGCCACGTCCCAGAGCTTCAGTTCGTCGACCTGAGACGCCGCCCCACTCTCTGCCGCCTTGCCACTCGCAAACGAACGCAACGTCTCGAGGTCGTCCTGCGCAGCCGAGATGGAAGCGGATCTAAGGCTCTCCAAGAGCCCATCGACTTCGGAAATACTCGCGGCCATCTTCGAATCGATCGACAGCTCGGCATAGTTTGCAAAACCGAGTAGTCCGGCCAACTCGTGACGCAATGCGAGGATCGACTCGATGACAATCGTGTTGTCGAACTCCCCGTGACTCGCGCGCGTCACGTAGGCACGGTAGAGCTCCTCCCGCCGACCGCGATGTATTCCATGTTCGAGGAAGGGGATCAGGACCGGTGCATCGAGCGTGATTCGCCAAGGCCCGTTCTCGGCCGTCGCCTCTTCCTCTCCGTGACTACGCGCATCCTGCGCCGCCACGGCCATGAGGCTCTCGGGAAGCCCCCCGACCTCGTCGGGACTCGTCAGCATCAAAGAGAAGGCGTTCGTTGCGTCGAGCACATGATTGCTGAACGTCGTTCCCAGCAGAGCCAATTCCGCGGCGATCTCGTTGAATCGCGCCCGTTCTTGCTCGGCCAAACCGACACCGGAATGCCTGGCTTCACGCAACAGGTTCTCGACAATGCGACGCTGCGGCAATTCGAGCGATGAAAACGTCGGACCTGCTTGCAGGGCTTCGAGCCCTTCGAAGATCGGACGGCTCTGCGCCTGCTTCAATCCGAATACCACCAGTTCACCTTGCACCGCTGCATGGGCGTCGCGCAACGCATCGCTGTTCTTCACACCCGTCAGGTGGCCCACCAGTCCCCAGGCATAACCCAGGCGCTCGCCCATCGACTCGAGTGGTTCGATCAGCCCTGCCCAGGTCGGTTCGAGATTGGCCTCGAGTTCCTCGAGTTCACCCGAGAGGGACTCGATCAAGGCGCGGATCCCGCCCTCGACGTGTTCGGGCGCAATGAGATCGAAACGCGGAAGCGTCCCGAAGCGATGCAGCGGATTCGTTTCAACCGACGCCAAGATTCGCGATCCTTTCGCTGGACGGACTCGCGGGACGGATCGCGAAATGGCGATCACGTGCGAGTCCACTCATGGGCATCTGAAACTAGCGAAGGGCGGGCGGGAGGGGGGACCGGATCTGGCAATTCGGAGCGTCGCCGTCCTGGTCGCAAACTGGGTCACAAATCGGATCAGTGATCCCCGAGATCTTCGACCACGATTGGTTGACCGCGATCATCCCAGGCCGCGAAGCGCTGTGCATTGCGATGTCGATAAGCCGAGGCGATATCGTCATGGACCCGAACCTGGACCTGGCTTGCGTTCCAAAGCCGGATCAATTCGAAACTCGTCCAGGCCACACAGGCCCATCCCAACAAAGCAAGCATCTTCGACTCCACGCTTCCGGCGACCCATTCGGGGCCTCCACGTATTTGTGGGAGCGAACCTCCACCTCTCGCAAGATCCTTGAAGTGAATTAGCCTGAATACCCGTAATTGCTGGGAAAATTCACACTCTAGAACCGCCGATGCCTCCAGACTGCAATCCGGCTGCCGATCGGTCCGATGACGGAGTCAAGAGGAGTGTTCCCGCGACGGCCACCAGCGTATTCAACGCACACCCCACGACCCCCACGTGTACGCCGCCGAGTCGAGTC
>CAZMFM010000077.1:0-26053 GCA_964565565.1 uncultured Spirochaetaceae bacterium
GGTCCTATGGGCGAATTCCTGCGGGACATGCTCGATCCCACGACGATGGTCGGCGCAGCCTTCAACAATCCCAGGATGGCCGCGGGCGCCGTAAATACCCGCGCCTGGCGTGGTGCAGAGATTCCCGCCGCCAATGGTCATGGAACAGCGCGATCCCTGGCGCGAATCTATGGCGCCCTGGCCTGTGGAGGCGAGGTCGACGGCATACGAATCCTCGAATCCGAATCGATCGATCGCGCTCGAAGCGAACAGGTCTCGGGACCGGACGCGACCCTCGGGCAGATGCCCATGCGGTATGGCCTCGGGTACATGCTGCGCAGCGATTTCATGCCTCTGTCGCCGAGCCCGAACGCGTTCGGACACCCGGGTGCCGGCGGCTCGATCGGGATGGCGGATCCGGACGCCGGGGTCGGATTCGGTTATGTGATGAACAAGATGCAGATGGGGCTCGTCGGCGGACCGACCGCCTTCGCCGTCCTCAAAGCATTTTTCGAGGCGCTCTAGCGACGCCCTCGCCCTTGAACCACACACTCTTGATGAGAGACGAAGCCGGACCCTCGACGGGGGCGGTCGGAATGGAGAAAACTCGATGGTTGATCTGGCGGATTGGAATCCCGGCTCGGACCCGCTGATGCAGACGATGGGCTTCGTTCGCACGATCAGTATCGACGCCGAGGTCGGACGTGTCGTCGTCGAATTCGAAGCCAAGAAGAATCAATGCCATTCGGGCAACGTCGTACAGGGCGGATTCGTAACAGGCTGGATCGACAACGCGATGGCCACCGCCGTGCTCTGGAAGACCGATTTCGAGCGCATGGTGATGTCGCTCGAAATCAAGGTGTCCTTCTATCGAGCCGCCAACCCCGGCCTCGTCGTCGCAGAGGCGTGGATCGAACGAATCGGGAAGAAGACCGCCTTCGCCGAAGGCATCCTGCGAAACACCGACGGCGAGATCATCGCAAAAGCCAGCTCGACGATCGCACTCATGCCACACCGTACGTCGACCTGATCACCTGGCTGCCGCTGCGCATTTCATGCGACCGGGTTTCGGCTCGGGCAGCGACCGTGCGACGACCTTTCGAGTGAAGCTGTTATGCTGGACAGAGCCGGGCGAGCCGCACCTTCGCGGGACTCGTCGCGCGCCTCGATCGATTGGAGAAGACGGCATGGCCCAGAACCCGATGACCGAAGCCGAGGTCAAGCGATTTCGACGATTGCTCAAGCCTTTCTCGAAACTCAATAGCGTCGTCTACAAATGGACGGGCGGGCGAGTCATGGGACGGCTTCAGGGCCGGCCGGTCATGCTCGTTACGATGACCGGGGCCAAGAGCGGAAAGCCACGCACCATTCCGCTCATGTACGTGCCGTACAAAGACGGCGTCGTCGTCGTCGCTTCGCAGGGGGGCTCTCCGCGCTCGCCGGTCTGGTACAACAACCTCGTCGCCAATCCCGACGTCGTCGTGCAATACCGAAAGGAGACGATGAAGCTTCGCGCCAGAGAGATCGATGATGCAGAGCGGGCCGAGGTCTGGCCCGTTTGCGTCGAGCACTATCACGAATACGACGACTACCAGAAACGGACCGATCGAAAGATCCCGGTCTTTGTCTGTGAGCCGCGTTAGGCCCCGACTAGCGCGAGGTCGAGTGACGAGGGCTCTTATTCTTCCGCGGACCCTTGCCTTTTAGATGAGCCGGACGACCGGGGCGCTTTTCGCCCGGGCGTCGAGCCTCGCCCGCGGGTCCTTTGGGTGGCGAGAACTTTGCGGTCGGCGCCGATCCGCCTTCGTCCCGGCGAACCATGATGCCGGGATCGCGCTTGTCTGGACGTTTGGCGCGGGTCTCGAAGGAATCGGCCGCATCACGAGCGATGTCGACCGTCGAGGACTTTGTCGAAATCTGGATCGCACCCACCTGGCTGCTCTCGAGTCCACCGCGACGGCAGATGTGCGAGAGGATCCGACTCGGCGTCGCGCCCTGCTCTTGGCCCCAGGTCACGACAAATCGCGTAAAGCCGCCGGCGTCACGCAGAGCCCCCTGCCGTGGCCCGCCACTTCGGGCGCCACCCGCCCCGGCCTTGCCGGCCGAGAACGCTTCGCGGCGCGATTCCGAACGTCCACCACGACGTTTCGATCGATCCTCCGTGAAGGGATCGAGTCCAACGACGTGCATCGGCTCGCGGGGTGGCTCGGTCTTGGCCATTTCGAGAAGCGTGGCGATCACATGGGTCGCATCGCGCTCTTCGATCAATTGCTTTGCGTACATCAGCTGCGCTTCGGTCGGTGCGTCTTCGACCAACCGCGCGTGCATCTCGCGCCTTGCTTGTTTGAGGAGCGCCTTCTGGACATTTTCTGGCTGGGGTACGGTCTGCCAGGAAACCTCGATCCGAGCGGCCTGCAGCATCCGGGCAGCGCGGCGAGAATCTGGGCCGGCGACCAACAGAACGCTGCGTCCGGTTCGGCCCGCTCGCCCAGTCCGACCACTGCGGTGAATATAGGATTCGGAGTTGCGGGGCGGATCAACATGGATCACGGTCGAAATGTCCGGAACGTCGATTCCGCGAGCGGCCACATCGGTCGAGACAAGGATATTGAAGGTGCCGTTCTTGAAGGCGGCCAGGGTCCGTGTCCTTTGGGTTTGGGCCAATTCGCCACTAAAGGGCGCTGCGCCGAAACCGTCGCTTGCGAGTTTTTCGGCAAGCTCCGTTGCATCGATGCGACGATTCACGAAGAGCAGGCAGCGCGAATCCCCGGCGAGCAGGAGCGTGTTGACCAGTGCCGGATAGGTTTCGTGCCGGCGGATCGCATACGCGATGTGCTGAATGTCCGCGTTGGCCACGCCAAGCCGAGTCCCTTCGAGGGTGAGCACATTTTTCTGATAGCGATCGGCAAGATTGACGACGGCACGCGGAAATGTGGCCGACATCAGATGACTCGAGCGAGACTTCGGTAGCTGTTCAAGGATCCCGTCGAGTTCTTCACGAAAGCCCATGTCGAGCATTTGATCGGCTTCGTCGAGGATGACGTGTTCAATCGACGAACAGTCTATTGCGCGATTGCGCATATGGTCGAGCAGCCGACCGGGCGTGCCGACGATCAAGCCCGCCCCGCGCGCGAGCGCTCGGCGCTCCATCAGGATCGATGTGCCACCGGTAACGACCTGAACCGACAAACCTCGAAGGTTTGCGTAGAGCCATTGCAATTCGCCTTGGACCTGGGCGGCGAGTTCGCGTGTCGGAACGATGACGAGAGCCGTCGGACGTGCCAGCGAGCCTCGGGCTTTGCCCGAGGCGCCGCCTTTCTTGGAGGCTTTCTTGTTCTTACTGCCCTGGGTCTGCTCGGCGGCATTCTGTCCGGACGCTTCGCCTCCGCCCGACTCCTGTGCATCAAGGAAGTGGGTCGCGAGCGCGATGCCGATGGCAACGGTCTTCCCCGAGCCGGTCTGAGAAGAAATACGCAAGTCCCGTCCCTGGGATTGCGCGGCCACGACGGCCTTTTGAACGGCTGTCAGATCCTTGAAGCCTCGCGTCTTCAAGGCGGAAGCGATCGGAGCGGGCACCGCCGCGAAGGGATCTTCCTCGTTCGTCGCTGACGTGTTCTCAGCCGTCGTCGGCGCAGGCGCCGTTGGATTGGTCATCGTTGAATTGTCGTTTGCAGTCATCGCTGGGAACCGGGGTCGCTAGTCATGGGTGCGTAAGAGAGTCGCTCGTGGCCGCAGCCGCATGAAGCACGCGCGAGTGGCACAAAAAGTGTGCCTGACGAAATCACGATCGCTCCTGAACGGAACGCTTCAGAGGTTCTCACAGCCGCCTGGAATCAGGCGGACAGGGCATATGTGAGTCGCTTGGGATCGGGGATCGCTGGGCGGCCACCTTAGCACACTGTTTGAGAATGGGCTCCGGGCGCTCCGATTAGAGTGGTAGACCGCCGGTTGCCGCTTTCATGCTGCCGGTTCGGACCCAGGAATCGATCGTCCGCTGGGCGATGCGCCATTGATGCACTTCATCTGCACCATCCGCAAATCGCGCCCAGCGCGCCTGGGTGGCCATCTTGGCCAGTGGCGTATCCGTCGAATAGCCGAGCGCGCCATGGACCTGAATCGAACGGTCGATGATTCGACCGAGCGAATTGGCCACGAAATGCTTCGCCATCGAGACCTCGCTCTTGAAATCCTCGCCGCGGTCGATCTTGTAGGCCGCGTGCAAGACCATCAGTTTCGATTGATAGAGTTCCATCGTGCTATCGGCGATCATCCATTGGATCCCCTGCTTCTCAGCGAGTAGTGATCCATGGGCAAAGCGTTTGAGCGATCGCTCGACCATCATCTCGAGGGCGGTCTCGGCCTGACCGATCCAACGCATACAATGCGCCAGTCGCGCCGGACCCAGTCTGGCCTGGCCGAGTAGATGTCCCTGGCCGGGTCCGCCTAGCATCTGATCGTTCGAGAGACGAAGATTCGTGATTCGAATCTCGCAATGGTTGTGGCTACCGCTCATCGTCGAAACATCGCGAACGATCTCCCAACCTTCGGATGGGATGTCGACGAGAAATGCACTATTGGCTGCCTGCGGAATCTTCGGATCGTCCTCGGTTCGCGCGATCAGGATCGCGAACTTGGCGCCCTCTGCCCCTGAGATGAACCATTTATGACCATTGATGATCCAATCGTCCCCGTCGCGGACGGCCTTGGTCTGGATCAAAGTCGGATCGGATCCCGCCACATCCGGCTCCGTCATTGCAAAGCACGATCGGCTTCGTCCGTTGCAAAGCGGCTTCAGATATTTCTCGATCTGCATCGGCGACGCCCAATGCAGGAGCGTGTGCATGTTGCCTTCGTCCGGGGCCTGCGCATTGAGCGCGAAGGGACCGAAGCTGCTCAACCGCGACGCTTCGGCGGAGACCGCGGCCATGGCGACATGCCCGAGTCCCATCCCGCCATACTCTTCGGGCATATGCGGTAGCCAGAGACCCCACTCCTTGGCGGCAGACCGCATCTTGATGATCTCACGCACGAGAATTTCCCGGTCGCCCTCATTGGCTTCGATTTCCTTCTGGCCGGGTGATACGACCTGGTCGCAGAATTCGCGAACCTTCGAAACGATGAGCGTGACTTCTTCGGGGAAGCTGAAATCGATGGCCATGCGGAGATCTCCGGTCGGTTGAAGAGACGGCTCGCCACGTTAGCGCCGCCGATCTCCGGTGGCGACGACCGCGTTCGCCGCGGAGGATCCGGAATCATGCGAGTTCCGGTCAACCAGGGTCTTCTGTTGCCGCCTTCCGCTCTTCGAGTTCTTCCCAGCGGATCGTTAGTCGCGCCGCATCGGCCTCAGCCTGTTCCAGATCGTGGCGCAGCGCTGCGGCGCCTTCGCCTGCGCCCTGGTAGAGAGCGGGATCGGCGAGGGTCGATTGAATCGAAGCGACGTGTGCTTCCGCCGCTTCGATCGCCTCGAAGAGGCCGTCGAGTTCACGCAACTCCGAAGCGTTCAGGCGCTTGGGAGGCACCCGGGAAGGCGCCGACGACGATACGGACGGAGCCGCGGACATGGAAGTCGACGAATCCGGTGAACCAACGGAAGCACTCGACGACTCCGAGCCACCTCTTCGTGACCGCTCGGTTCTCATACGACGACCCGCTTCGCGATCTCGACGCTCGCGATAGTCCGAATAGCCGCCCTGATGCAGTTCGAGCTGGCCGTTCTCTTCGAAGGCCAGGATGGCGGTGGCCACGCGATCGAGCATCCAGCGGTCGTGACTGACGAGAATCACGCTGCCCCCAAAATCGAGCAACATCGATTCGAGTGCACTCAGCGTAGCGACGTCGAGATCATTGGTCGGTTCGTCGAGCAAGAGCAGATTACATTTCTGAGCCAGCAATTTCGCCAGGCAAACCCTCGCTCGTTCACCACCCGACAACTCGCTCACGCGCAGCCTTTGTTGTGGTCGGCGGAAGAGAAAGCGTTCGAGATAGTTTCCGACCGACAGCTGCTCGGAACCAATGGCGACTTCGTTTGCATCGCCCACCGCGGCTTCGCGCAGGGTCATTCCCTCTTCGAGACCCGACCGGGATTGATCCAGATAGCCGATCTTCGTATTGCTCCCGACGGTGATCGAGCCACTCTCCAGGGGGAGTTTGCCAAGCAGAGCGAGTAGTAGGCTCGTCTTGCCCGAACCGTTGGGACCGACGATTCCGATTCGCTCGCCAGGCTTGAGTGCCAGGTCGAGTCCATCGATCAAACGGCGCCCATCGCGCGCAACGACCAGTCCCGAAAGCTCGAGGATCGTCTTGCCCAAACGCTCCGACCGAAGGCGAAGATCAGCCTGACGTTCCTGTTGGGGCGCTTTGATCGCTAGCGCGGCTTCCGCACGCGCCGTCCGCGCCTTTTGCTTCGTTCCTCGCGCCTTGGGTGCCCGGCGAAGCCATTCGACCTCGCGGCGCAGGAAATTCTGGCGATTCTTCTCCGTGCGCTCGACATGCGCCTCGCGCTCGGCTCGGGCGAGCAAATAGCGCCCGTACCCACCTTCGTAACCGTCGACGGTCCCGTCGTGGAGCTCGAAGGTTCGGCTCGTCACGGCATCCAGCACCCGCCGATCATGACTGATCACGAGCAAGGCACCCTGCCATCGGTCGCGGAGAAACTCCTCGAGCCATTCGATCGTCTCGATGTCGAGGTGGTTGGTCGGCTCGTCAAGAATGGCCAGGTCGGGCGTGCCCACCAAGAGCCTCGCCAACGCAACCCGGCGCGCCTCACCACCCGAGAGCGTGTCGACCAGGCGTCCGGGATCATCGATTCCCAGGTGGCTCACCGTCGCTTCGGCCTCATGATCGCGATCCCAGCCACCACGCCGCTCAATCTCCTCACCCACCAAGGCCTGACTGGCAGCAAGCCGGGTTAGTTCTTCGGTGTCGCTCGTTTGCCCGAGCGCCTCGGTCAGGGCATCGAAGCGTCGCTTCGTTTCATTCCACTCCGAAAGACGCTCGAGCACGACATCTCGAATGGTCAGACCTGGAGTCAAACGAGGCTCTTGGGGTAGATAGTCGACCGTCGAATCGCGTCGACGCGAAATCGATCCGCCATCGGCTTCTTCGAGGCCCGCGAGGACGCGACCCAATGTGCTCTTTCCGGCGCCATTGTTTCCGACGAGACCGACCTTCTCGCCCCGACGAATCGTCAACGTGACGTCTTCGAACAGCGTTCGGTCGGCAACGGTTTTGCGCAGTGCGGTGGCGTCCAGGATCGGCATGGACCGGGAAGATTACGCAACTCGCCCGAATCGGCCCCCTCGAATCGACTTGCGTTGGGTCCACGCCCGCGCTCTACGACACGAACGAGCAGTCGTCGGTCCCTCAGGTCAGGCCGCCGGCCGCCACGGACCAGAGGGAACAGCAGTCCAGAACGTCATTGCCGCACGCTCAAGCTGAATCCGACGCCATAGTCCGGCGACCCATCGGAAAGCCCAAAGACTGCATAGGGGCCAAGGGACCAGTTTTGATTCAGCCGCAGCGACGCGTAGGGGACGATCTCATGGGAATCCGAAACGCCTTTCACCGCAGCTTCGAGCCAGTCGTAGCCGAGACCAAGGTCGATGGTCTCGGTCAGCGCAAAGCTCGAGCCGACCGACGCAAAGAAGCGATGCTTGAGGCGATCATCACAGCCACATTCGATATAGAACTTTCTCCCTGCGCTCAAGTAGGGCGTGAAACGTCCAACTCGTTGAAAGAAGTCTGCCTGGAGGGCGAGGGCCCAGAGTCCGGTTCCGAGCGACGAACTCGTCTCGGTGGGCGCGGTCACCTTCGTCGACAATTCGAGATAGGGAAGACCCTCGGAGATCGGATCGAAAAGATAGCTTCCCGAGAGCTGAAGTTGGCCCAGCCCACGTCGTTCTCCGGAATCGGTGACTGTTTCCAACGAATCGATTCGCGTCGGACCTGAACTAACGAGAAAGGGAATCGAAACCCTGGCTCGAAATCGATCGTAGTCGATGGTCACACCGAGTGGGACGTAGTAGACCGTCGTGTCCTGATCGAGACCGTAGTCACCGCGACTGAAATCGAATCCCGTCGACCATTGCAGGAGGACCGGCGTCAAGCCAACCCGATCTTCCTCAATCCCTCGGGCCGACAAGGCAGCCACGGACTGGATCAGGAAGACCAGAATGACGCTCGCGCTGAGACGTTTTGAACGGCGTTGGTTGAAGAAGCGCATCCCTATTCCCGCTCGTGTGAAAGCATTCGTTTCACTGTTTCGATTCTTCGGTAGCGACTCCGCGCAGGTTGAATTGATTCGATTGAGCGGGATTCTGTACCATCTTCAAGCTTCAATAAACCGTGCGCACCGGCCGCGAGAGCACAATCGACGGAAATTGATGGGCCACTCGGCAGATCTTTCCTACCGGAAATGCACCGGAAGCCGTGTAACGTCTCGCCGCAACCCGCAACTGGAGTTTGAATATGATCGAGTGGAGTGAGTCTCAGTTAATGATCCGCGATGCCGTCCGTCGCTTCGTCGAAACGGAGATCGCCCCACATGTCGAAGAACTCGAACATGGCGACTTGCCACCCTATGACATTCTTCGAAAGATGTACGCCGCCTTTGGCATGGACGAAATGGCCCGGGCGCGCTTCCAGAAGCAAATCGAAGCCGAAAAGGCGGGCAAATCAACCAGGTCGGCCGCCAAGAAGGCTCCGGCGTCGACAGAAGGGGCGAACGAAGCCCGGGCCGATCAGGCCGCTGCCGGTCTGATCCCGATCATCGAATTGTGTCGCTACTGCCCGGGGATGGTGACGGCATTAGGCGTGAGCGTTGGGCTCACGGCCTCGGCAATCCTTTCGAAGGGAACGACCGAGCAGAAGGAACGCTGGGGACTCGAGATCCTCACCCTCGAAAAGATCGGCGCCTGGGCGATTACGGAACCCGGATCCGGATCCGACGCCTTCGGCGGAATGCGTGCCTCCGCTCGCCGCGAAGGCGACGAGTTCGTTTTGAACGGATCGAAAACGTTCATCACCAATGGGCCCTATGCAGATACAACGGTCTTCATCTGCAAGCTCGATGACGACGAGGTCGACCTCCGTGACCGAAAGATCCTCAACTTCGTTCTCGATCGCGGGATGCCGGGATTCGAACAGACCGCGCCACTGCGCAAAATGGGGATGCATTCCTCACCGACGGGCGAGCTCTTCGTGACCGACGTGCGTGTGGGCATGGATCGACTACTCGGCGGCGAAGAAGCGCTCAACCGCGGCGGGGGCGGGCGGGAAGGAGCCAAGGGTACTTTTCAGACCGAACGGACCGGCGTGGCTGCCATGGCGCTCGGGATCGTGGATCGATGCCTCGAACTCTCGCTCAAATACGCCCGGGAGCGCGTGCAATTCGGCCGTCCGATCGGGGAGTATCAACTGATCCAGGACAAGCTCGCGCGAATGGAAGTCGCGCGCATGAACCTTCAGAACCTCGTTTTTCGCACGATCGAACTCTCGGCACAGGGCAAGACGATGACCCTGGCTGAGGCTTCGGCCATGAAACTCTATGCCGCACGCGCGGCGGTCGAGGTCGCAATGGAGGCCGTGCAGGTCTATGGCGGCAACGGTTATATGTCCGAGTACGTCGTCGAACAATTCGCGCGCGATGCGAAGGTCCTCCAGATCTATGCCGGAACGGATGAGATCCAGATCCGTGCCATCGCAAAGGAATTGCTTCGGGGTTGAAACCTGCGGAAGTGCTTTTTGGAACCGAGTCTACGTCTCGAACAAAGACGTTAGGCGATTCGAACTAGTGGATCGTCGACGATCCGGGCTCGGTCGCATCGCCTTTGAGTCCATTGGACGACAAGGCCCCTTGCAGTTCATCAAGGCAGCCCTGGCAGAGCGCCTGGCTCGTCGGAATTGCAGTTCCGGAAATTGTTCGAAGCACGGTGCCACACCAGGCGCAGGTCTTGCCCATCGTCTTCCCCCGATCACTCGAATATGTGGGACTGTCGATCCTCGTCTATTTTTCCGGTCGCTGGGGGGTGTGTCGATCCGGTCTTCCCCTGAACGAGCGATGCATTATGCCCGGTGTGTCGCAGACTGCCCGAGCTGGCCAACCAGATCCAAAACAAGCGATGCCAAAGCGGGAGAAGGACCATCAATATGAGAATCAGCGGGATCTCCAACGACCGTGACCGCGACTGCGACAACCACAACGACAACCGACTCGTCGTCTGTCTTGGCTTTCCACCCTTTGCGGAAGAACGCTTCCTTGTGCGGCTTCGCGCGCTCGAGGGCGTCGAGCCCGTCGTGTTGCCGATCGACGAGAACGCCAAATGGGGCGGCGTGACGGCGCAGGTCGCACACCCCGAGCCGCCACCCTGGGCAACATCGGTGGCCGCTGCACGCAAAGAGGTGCTTGCTCGTGCCCACGTGTTGATGACGCTCCATACGCCCGACCGACTCTTCGAACGCGCGCCGAACCTGTCGTGGATTCAGGGCTCCGGCGCGGGTGTCGAGCAATTCGCAGGGGCTGGTGTCGATCAGAGCAGGGTCATCTTGACCAATTGCGCCGGCGTTAGCGCCACCGCCATGTCGGAGTGGGTGATCGGACGACTGCTTCAAGTCTGGAAGCGCTTTCGAAGTGCCGACGAATTCCAGCAGGCCCACCGATTCAAGCGCAGCTACGGAAGGACCTTCTCTGGCTCGACGATTGGCATCGTGGGTCTCGGCCATATCGGGCGCGCAGTCGCCGCGCGGGCGCGTGCCCTGGGCTGTCGAACCCTCGGCCTGCGGCGCAGTGCGCAACCCGGCGACGAATCACCGGACGTCGATCGGCTCTACTGCGCTGGTGAACTGCACTCGATGCTGGCCGAGTGCGACGCCGTCGTCATCGCAGCGCCGGCAACGCCGGAATCCCACCATCTACTCGATGCTCGCGCCCTGGCCGCCATTCCGCGCCACGCAGTCCTCGTCAACGTCGCGCGAGGCAGCCTGGTCGACGAACGAGAATTGGCGCGCGTCATGAAGGAAGAACCTCTGGCAGCCGCCGTCCTGGACGTCTTCGACCCCGAGCCACTCGACGCACAAAGCCCTCTCTGGGACATCCCCAACGTCTACATCTCGGCGCATTCATCGGTCTCACTCGACCGCTACGTGGACGATGTCTTCGATCTCTTCCACGAGAATCTCGTACACTTCCTGGCGGGCGAGACGTTGCGTAACGTCGTCGACATGAAGAGCCTCGGCTTCGAACGGACGCCGACGGAACGCGCCGACACAATCGCGCCGACACATAGCGAGAGGTAGATTAAAGGAAGGACGTAGGGAGCGGATCGGCTGCGTGAGCGCCAGCGGTCTCTGGGCCAGGGTCGTTGCCCGGGGATCCCGCTATCGGAGATCGTGTCCGTACCGGCGTTGGTCCGTGTCTGGGTCTGGGTCTGGCTGTGAATGGCTGTGAATGACCGTCGTTTGGAATTCACGCTGGGCGACCTGCTCGATCGCCAGCTCGACAACCTTCTTCACGTTGGAGCGGCAACCGCCACAATCCCGTCCTACTCCGGTCGCTCGAACGATTTCACGCGTCGAATGGGCGCCATCTCTGACGAGACGGCGAATTTGTCGATCCGTGACTCCGCGGCATTGGCATACAAGCATTGGAAGGCTTCCTGACTCACTTGAACATCGGCAGCTTATGGTTAAAGAAAATGAAAATCAATGTCATTTTCAATTTTGCCAGCGAAATGCGCCCGTGAAATCCCTCTCCTTGGTCCTGGTCCAATTTTAGGGGGCATTTCACTCCAAAAAGAGAATCGACGCCTTCTCGCAATCATTGTGGTGAAGGACCGAAAAGCGACATGGCGTATGCCATGATGTCCATTCGCACGCCCCCGACGACGAACTCATGAGAGGTGAAACGATGTCCGAATCCAGCCCGTCCCCGATCGATTTCCAGGTCAACCGAGATGATTTTCGCGATTGCCGAATCGCCCCGGGCAATGCCCTCGGCCCGCTCGGTCCCGGGCAAGTGCGCTTCCGGGTCGATCGTTTTGCACTCACGGCCAACAACATTTCCTACGCAGCAGCCGGAGACCTGCTCGATTATTGGGGATTCTTTCCGGGACCCGATCGCTGGGGACGGATTCCAGCCATGGGTTTCGGGGATGTCGTCGCGTCAGAGAACGCCGAAGTCGAAGTCGGCGCGCGCTGCTTTGGATTCTTCCCGATGAGTCGCTACCTGGTCGTCGACGCGAAGGCGAATCACTCGGGCCTCATCGATTCCGTGGCCCATCGCGCCAACCAGGCGCCCATCTATCGAACCTATAGCTACACCGGGAAAGACGCCCTCTACGACGAGACGCGAGAAGACCAGATCATGCTCTTACGCGGCCTTTTCATGACGTCCTTCCTGGTCGACGATCTCTTCGACGACGAGAATTTCTACGGTGCTGAAGCCTCGATCGTCACCAGTGCCTCGAGCAAGACGTCGATCGCCCTGGCATTCCTGTTGAAGCGGCGCGCCCACGGACCCGTCATCGGACTCACTTCGGAACGCAACAAAGATTTTGTTCTCGGCCTCGGCTGCTACGACGAGGTGATTCGCTATGACGAGTTGTCGACGCTCCCCGCGACCGCCCCCGCCGTGATGATCGACATGGCGGGAAACGGAGAAGTCGTCGCTGCGATCCATGAACGCCTCGGTGATCGGCTGAAATATTCCTGTGCTGTCGGCGGTACGCATTGGGAGTCGAAGCCCAAGCCCGCCAACTTGCCCGGTCCCCAGCCCGAGTTCTTTTTCGCACCGGCGCGAATCGTCAAACGAACGGAGGATTGGGGCGGTGGCGGGCTACAGGAGCGGCTCGGCAATGCCTGGTCCGAGTTCCTGGACTTCAGCGATCAGTGGCTCCGGATCCTCCACCACAACGGCCCAGAAGCCCTCGAACGCGTCTATCTGGACATGCTGAGTGGACGGATCGATCCCCAGGACGGGCACGTCATCTCACTCTAGAGGGCGATCGCGGCCTCCCCGACGAGCCGCCAAACGATCGAGGGCCAGCGACCGAGCCACAACGCCTCGTCGCCAGCAGCGATCGCCTAACGTCTCGCCCCCGGCGACGCCTCGGAATATCCCCGAGACCGAACCGACCCTTCGCCCCAGTTTCAAGTTGAATGGGCGCGCAAGAGTGACTGCGAGTCGCACGACAACGCCGGACATCGGCGGCTCGTGCAACTTCGCGCGCGGCCGATTCCGGTAAAACCCAGCGCCCCTCTGCACGAAATCATCGGTTCCCATTCCACCCTCCCCCACGCAATGGATGGAGAGCTTCGCTCTATCGGGTCGCCACCCGAAGCTACCGATGAGTTGCCGGTTTGCTCTGAGAATTTTCCAACCCGCACGGAAGAACGTCTCAAGCAATCCATCGAGCATCCGATACATCCCCCAAAGGAGCCCCCCACCATGAAACCTGCATCACGAATCATGTTCACAGCGCTCATTGCGCTGTGCTGCAGCGGTTTAGCGGCCGCCAATCCAAACGAAGCAACGACATCCGCCGACGCCTCCGAACTCCGAGCGGTTACGACCGCCCAGCTCGATCTCGCCTTCGAAAGCTTTGTCTCCGAAGACGGCAGCAGCCAGCTGACCGGGCTTGCCGGACCGACCACGATGGAATGTTCGGGCGGTGCCATGCACGGCGAAATCGAGACCTGCCTGGTGACGACAGATCGGATCGGCAGTACATCGCCGGCCTCCCTCGCTCACCGTTAGGCAAATCTAGACCCAACGACCGGGGCTTCTGCGAAATCGTCTATTGGGCCTTGGCGGCACGTCGTGCTGCCAGGGCCTCGACGATTTCTGTATGCCGCTTGCGGTCGAGCCGATAGCCGGTCAGAAGAAACAGCGACGCAATCCCAAGAACGGCCGTTCCCGGCCCGTAAAGCATCCCGAGCGACCGCACAGTCTCTGCGGAAACCGAACCCGGTGCCGAGCCCGCCGAGAGCCCAATCACGTCGAGACTCACGCCCGCCACGAATTGCCCGATCCCAACCGTCGCCTTGATCGCAAAGGCCAGGGCGGCGAAGAAGATGCCTTCCTGGCGATGGCCCGTGCGCAGTTCATGTTCATCCGTGACGTCGGCAATCATCGAACCCGCATTCACGGAACCCGCCGTGGCACCGAAGACGGCGATTAGATGGCAGCCAATCAACACCCCCAGGTAGGCGGCGCTGTCCCGGGGCGGATACCAGCCGTAGATTTTCAGCAGCGGCGGAAGCATGGTGAAGAAGACCAGTAGAGCGATGCCGAAAAGAAAGGCTGTGCCCTTATCGATCCTTCGCGTCATGGCGACCCAGAACGGCAAACCCAGGAGGAATGCCGGTACGCCCGCGAATTGACGGAGTTGGATCTCGGACGCGTCGAGATCCCAGAAGTAGGTGCCCATATGGACTTCGAGGGCGTCCTGGACTCCGCGGGTTGCGAAGAAGACGATCAGTCCGAGCACGAGTGCACGAAAGGATCGATTCTCGAGTGCCTGCCGAAATTCCCTGATCAGCCTGCGCGGACTGAAGGGGTCTACATCATCTCGCGGCTTGGGCAGCGAGGGGATGATTCCGCGGGTTCCCCAGGCCGATGCCAGGATCGACACCATCATGATCGCGCCGAAGGTCCAGCCGAAACCGCGATAGGCGGCCGGATCGAAGCGACCCATTTCGCCATTGCTGTCCGGAAAGAAGACCGACCAGCCGAGGCCTAACACGAGCGCGATTCCGAGCACGCCGAATCCCGACCGATAAGCCACCACGACCGTTCGTTCGTGATAGTCGCTCGTGAGTTCTGCGCCCAAAGCCATGTGTGGAACGTGATAAAGAGTCATCGACGCGCGCACCAGAACCGCAAAGACCGTGAGCCAGAGGAAGAGGCCCGTCTGGCTCAATCCCTCCGGAGGGCTGAAGATCAAACCAAAGGTGATGGCTAGGGGCAGGGCGGACACGAACATGAAAGGATGTCGCCGGCCGAGCCGGTGGCGAAATGTGTCGGAGAGCGATCCGACCAGCGGGTCCGTCACCGCATCGAAAACGAGTGCGATCAGAAGTGCCGCGCCGGCATAGGTACCCGATAGACCCAGAACGGAGTTGTAGTAGAAGAGCAGGAATGTCGTAAATCCGGTGTTCTTGACACCTTCAGCGATTTGCCCGATCCCAAAGAACGTCTTGAGCGAGATCGGCAGTCTGGAATTCGAGTTTGTCACCGATCGACAACGCTACCGCCTGCGCCCGCAAACTACGACCGACGGAACGCAGGGTTGGTTTCTGGCGAATACCTGCGGCATGCTGCCGTAGCCGCTGCGCGACTCGACTAGATCTAGTCGGTCTCAGCAGCCCCACCAACGTCAACCGACTTCGGTCAGTTTCGATCTATTTCGATCCGCCGCCCATGCAAGGTGCCCATGTCATTCCTTCCCGTCGCCCAGGCCGATGAAATCCCGGAAGGCCGAGGACTCCGCGTTCATGTCGACGGGGTCGACGTCGGACTCTACCGGGTGGGCGAACAGGTCTTTGCAATGGAGGACAACTGCCCACATGCCGGCTTCCCGCTATCGAAGGGGCAACTCGAGGGATGTGTCGTCGTATGCGAGGCCCACGGATGGCCCTTCGACGTTCGAACGGGCTTCGATCCTGACAACGCCGATGGCTTCCCGGTACCCTGCTTCGCGGTCTCGGTTCGCGGTGCAACCGTTTACGTCGACCTCGATCACCGAACCAACGAACCTCGTCGCAAGCGGCCTCCCGAAGAAGGCGTGACGACGGCAGATTGAAGATCGGTGATCACTGCGGTGCGGTGACGTCTCGACCGAGTGTCACGCGATCGCCCGGCGCGGCCCCGACGGCACCAAACGGTACTAGAAGAATTTGTTGTCGATCTGCTCGGGCGGAATCCGGTCTTTGATTTCATCGTGATACTTTGGAAGCAGCGACCAATGCACCCCCGGCCGCTTGTGATGGGCCGTGTGATATCCAAGATTGCAGCTGAGATAGTTGAAGAGCGGATTGACACAGTTCCAGCTCGCTTCGTAATGGTCCGTCGAGTAGATGCCTGCGTGATGGCCGTAGGTCACCCAGGATGTGTGAACCAGGGTGATGAACCCGGGAAGCAGGATGACGAGAAAGGTGTTGATGGGATTGAGATAGAGTGCAAATCCAATCAAGGCGTAGAGCGGAATCTTCATCAAGAGAAACGCACGAAGATATTTCGGGTAGCGACGGCCTACGCGGATGATGTCGAGCTGATGATTCAAGAGCAGATCGATTGTGTACTCGATGCGACCCATCTGTGACCCGTCGGGGCGTGTCCACTTCGATTCGTCAGGCTCGGGATGGGGGCGCTGATTGAGATAGTTGACGTGATGACCCAGGTTGTGATGGAGGACCCAGGCGAAGGGTGCGATCCCGGTCTGGAGGGATAGGGCGAGGTCGTAGATTCGATTCATCCAGGCGAGCCGGAACGTGTTGAAATGTTGATGATGATGATTGATCGCCGAGATGAACATACTTCCGACCGCGAGCGGAATAACAAAGAGCACAGCGATCCATGTTGGCGCGAAGAAGAACACACCCGCATGTGCTGCGAACATGACACTCGTCAGCGTCACCGAGCGCCGGTCAGCCTTGTATCGCAACCAACGACGGGTTTCCGTTGCAACCTTTGGCCGTGCATCGGGCCGTGCATCAGACTGGGTGGGTGAAATCGAAAACTCACTAGGGTCCAGCTCTATCGCAGCATTCATAGTCAGTATCAGACTTTCGCAGAGTGCACGGGGGGTGCACGGGGGTGCATGGCGTGTTGTGATGGATCCCTGTAGTGGAGCTTCGTGCTTGATCTCTACTGCTCGTGGTCCATCGAGAACAACCGATCCTTTGGTTTCAATTGCGACCGGACGTCGGCGCAGGTGTAGCCAATATCAACGATCCGGAAAACGCAGCAGCCGCCTCACATGGTAAAAGCGATGTAAAAATCGGTGCGCGCCATCAAGATCCAACCCCGTACAGCGACGCGGTTTCGAAAAATTCGAAACAAGCAATGATTCGCGTCCTGACGCCTTCGCCATGAGGCAGGAAATTCGGAAACGGTCGCATTGGGTGAAAGGGAAAATACCTGGCGACGGCGCAAATTTCCGATGGTGCGTCAGCGTGCTAGAAAGCGGCCGTGCTGACCAGACCCGAAATCGTCGGAATCGTCAATATCACGCCGGACTCGTTTTCGGACGGCGGCCGATATGAGACGCCTTCCGCGGCCATCGATCACGCACGCCAGCTGACCTCGGAAGGTGCGGACTTCGTCGAATTGGGACCTGCTTCAAGCAATCCCGACGCCACTGTCGTAACCGCCGAGGAACAGATCGAACGCCTCGCCCCGGTTCTCCGGGCACTTTCGAACGAAGCGTTGTCGATTTCGATCGACGCCACGAACCCGACTGTTCTTGCCTTCGCAATCGAGACCGGGGTGGCCATGCTGAACGACATACGCGGCTTTCCCGATCCGCCCTTTCACGCTCGCCTCGCCGACTGTGATGCATCACTCGTCGTGGTTCATTCGTTGCTTGAACTCGAGCGCGCGGCTCGTAACCGGGCGACACCGGAAGAGGTGCTTGCGTCGATCGACCGCTTCTTCGATCGGCGCCTCGGCGAGCTCATACGGGCGGGCGTTGGTGAAGAACGCCTGATCATCGATCCAGGTATGGGCTTCTTTCTCGGCAGTCATCCGAAGGCCTCGATCGCCGTGTTGCAGCGGATCCCTGAACTGAAGGCTCGCTTCGGACGCCCGGTCTTCATCTCGGTTTCGAGAAAATCCTTCCTCCGAGCCATCACCGGCCGGGCAATCGACGAGATCGGTGCAGCCACCCTCGCTGCCGAGCTCCATGCTGCAAGAGAGGGCGCCGATTTTATCCGTACGCACGATGTCTCGGCGTTAGGCGATGCCCTGAAGGTCGTTGAGGCGCTAGATTCTGAGACGACTGAAATCGGTACCAAGCCGGCCTTGGACCGGTAGGGAGCTGCGGCGAAAATGGTGGGAAGTTGGTAGGAAGTCGGTCGACAGCTAGTCGACGGCTGGGCCCGGGCCTGCGGACGACGTCAATGTCTGCCGGAGGGCCGCTAGCGTTCACGCGCGGAGCGAAGGCGTCTGCGTGGAGAAACGAACCACGCGACAACGACGAAGCCGATCAATGAGCCCAGATGACTCCAACTTCCCGCTGGGCGCATGGCACATGCCACGATTTCAGTTGGGTCGAATCCTGGCGTCATCGCGTCGTCCTCCGCACTCTACTCATCTCTCTCATAGCGCTCGATCAGTCAACGCCCCGCCGGACGCTTCCGGCCAGGAGAACGCCTCGATCACGTCGGCCACCAATTCGCGCAGCGCCGTCCAGGCCGGCTCTTCGTGTCGAGCACGAGCCGTCCAGAGCGCCGCGTCCTTGGCGCCGACCATGGCCGACAATTGCGTATCGACCGCCTGCAGGGCAAGCATTTGAGATTCGCTGGGAAGCTGCTCGAAGCCTTCGACGAATTCGGTATAGGCGTCATCGAATTCCACGACGAGAACTTGCGCATGGCCGTCCGCCTTGCCGTCGGCCTTGCCATCATTGAAAGTCGGGCCATTGGGACCAATCGCAGTCCGACGCACGTCCCGCTCCGGAAGGGTCGCAAGCGACATCAGGACCCGCATCAATCTGGATACTCGCGCCTCTGGTGCGACCTGCTGAGCCGATCCCGCCGCGCCACTCGTCATCAAAATACCGCCCGTCTCGCTTCGGCCTTCACACCGATGGAATGATTGAGAGCATAACACCCCAAGCCGTTGGGGCCTATTCCCGAACAGCCGCTGGAGGCTTTCCCCGAGGCGTCATCGCCTGCGCGGTTCTACCTTTACGCCACTGAGCCGTTCTGCGGCCGGTCGCGTAGCCCATCCCCTCCCCGGGCGCGCATGATGAGTTCTCATGGTGGATCGCCACAGCGATTCCGGCTGGCTCCTGCACATCGGTGCGGGTCTGTCTTCCGTCAACACGCTCCGGCATGCGCGAGCGCAAGGCCTACGCACGGTCGCGATCGACATCGACCCGAACGCGCCTGGTTTCGCCTACGCCACCGAGACGATCGAGCGTAGTCGAGACGATCTCGACGGAATCCTGCGCGATGTTCGCACATTCGCCTCACACCATTTACTCACGGGTTGCTCGACAACTTCCTCGGCCGCGTCTGCCCTCGATGCCGCTGCGGCGATTCGCGAAGAACACGACCTGCCCGGTCTGAGAAGAGCCGCAACGACCGTACTCGCCGATCGGTCGGTTTGGAAGAACCGATTAGCCATGCGCTCCATCTCGACGCCCGCCAGCGCACTGATCTCGACGCCGGAGCAACTCGATCAATTTCTCGACGAGCAACCCTGCACCCTCGTGAAACCCGAATCCGGGGGTCGAGGATCCATGGGCGTGGCCCGGGTAAGGCGCGGAGAGATACGAAATCGCGACCTCTTTCGGGAAGCGCAGGACACGTCTGCCTCCGGACTGGTCCTGGCCGAAGCCTTCGTCACAGGCGATGAATATTCCATCGACGGCATCATTCGCGACGGCGTTTTCCAGATGCTTCACCTGGGGCGAAAGTTCTCCGCCCGAAAGCTTCGCGGAACGCTGCCAACCGGGTACGCGTGGGGCGCTCCTCGAAAAAATGTACGCAGCGATGAAGAACCTCGCTGGCAGCAATACCAGGCGCTCGCCACCGCGGCCGGCCGGGCCCTCGAACTGGACGATACGTTTATGAGCCTCGACGTGATCGATGACGGGGAGAGGAGTTTCATTATCGACGTCGGTTGCCAACTCGACGCCAAAGTGGACTGCGGACTCGAATTCTCTGGATTCCGTGTGGCCGAACTCGAATGCGCGATCGCGACGGGGAACCCGTTGTCACTAGACCACGAGCCGGGCGCGCTCACCCGTGGCTATGCGACTCGCTTTCTCTATGTGAATACCGACGGACGGTTGAGCCCCCGGAACGACTTCGATATCCAACCCCTCGACTCGTCTTCTCAGCATTGGCAAACCATTCGCATGCCTGCCTGTCGAGTACAGGTCGAATGGGAGAAGGAGCCGGATGCGATGGTCGAACGACCGCGCTCGGTTTCGGATCTCGTGGCATGCCTCTTCATCGAAGCGGAAGACCGCAACCAGGCCTGGATGCGTTGCAATGAGATCGAAGAGTCCGCGCTCTTCTCGGTGCGGGAAGTGCTCGAAGACGAGCCGTCGGAAACGAACGAATGGAACGTTCGGGGATCCAGCTCGTCCTGATCTTCCCTCGACCCTCGACCTATTCCGTTACCTCGAGGATTCCCTTCGAAATCAGCTCGTCGATTTCATTCGAGCTCAGACCGAGCAAATCCGATGCGATCTCGCGCGTGTGCTCCCCGACCAGGGGGGCTTGAACAGTCTCCGCCCGCGCAGCACCCGATGCCTTGAAAGCGGGCCCTTCGAAGGCCATCCATCCGACCCCTTGCTGATCGAGCCAACGGCCATAGCCACGCGCCTGAAAATGCGGATCCCGAAGTTGCTCACGCGCCGTGTACATCGGCGCAGCCGGCACACCAAACATCTGAAGTGTCGTCGTGACGATCTGTGCCGATTGCGTGCTGGTCCAATTCCGAAGCTGCTCGTCGATCTCATCCTGCGCAGCGAAGCGGCCGGCGGCTTCTGCGAACTCTGCCGGTTTCGCCCAATCGGGCTCGCCCATGGCCGCAGACAATCGCCGCCAATCCTCATCATCGCGAACCGTGATCGCGACCCATTGCTCAAAGCCCGAACAGGGATACGAACCCCAAGGCGCACCGCGTTCGTTTCGATTGCCTCGAGGCTGCACCGATCCGGGCTCGACCCCTTCTTTCAGGAACTGGTCGGCCAGGATGTTGACGACGACTTCTGCCTGGGCCACGGAGGCATGTCCGCCCTTGCCCGACCGCCCACGTCGAATCAGCCCGGCGAGCGCCACGATCGCAAGAAGTCGGCCCGCCATATGATCGGGAAAGATCGATCCGGCACCCGCCGGTGGACCCTCTTGCGGATAGTCCCAAAGATGAACCAGGCCACCGATCGGCTGCGTACTCGGTCCGTAACCGATCCAGTCTGCCCAAACACCGTGACTACCCAAGAGCTGGCTGCTCGCCATCACGATTCCCGGATTCAGTTCTTCGAGCTTCGAATAACCGAGCCCCAGCGAATCCATCATTCCCGTCGACCCGTTCTCTATGACCAGATCGGAATGCCGGACGAGCTCATGGACCAGGGCGAGCCCTTCATCGGTTTTGATATTGATGCCCAATGCACGCTTCGTTCGATTCGAGGAGGCAAAGGAGGCGCTCATCTCGGTCGACATGACCACGCGGATGAAATCTGGATAGGTCCGGCTTTCGACCTTGATCACATCCGCCCCGAATTCGGCAAAAAAGCGAGCGGCTTCGACCCCCACGCCGCCTATTCCGAAGTCGAGCACGCGCAATCCTTTGAAGGGTTGTGGCGCCGGCAACCGCTCACCCGCCGGGGTCGGACGGACGTCCGGCCAAAACGGACCCGCGATCTCTTCTGCGTGTTCGTCAAGCTCCGGCGCGCGCGATCGATAGCCCATTCGCTCGCGATCGAGTTCAAAGAATCCCGACGCAAAGGGCCCCGACGCACCCGGGGAGAACTCGCCGGGAACGAAGGTCCCGCGTGACCGGTAATGATCGTTGTTCAAGACCTGGCCCGGGGACAGGACGGGGGTGCAGACGATGCCCCGACGTTGCGCCTCGACCGCCACTTCAAGATGAGTGAGCGAGGCGAAGAGGTCTTCGACGACTACGCCTAGCGCCTCCGCGATTTCCATTCGGCCAAGGAAGCTGTCGTATTTCGGATCTTGCAGATAGTCGGGCTCACCCAACCATTCTCGCATCGCGTGCCATTGTCGCGCCGACATGATGACGAGGCGAACGAAGCCCTCCTTGCAGGGGATGATCTGATATATCGGCCCCGATCCATTCCGTACTTGATGACTGTCCTGACCCTTCGCCTCGATCATCGAACCATTCGCGTAGGCCCAATCCGTTTGCTCAGCGGCCGCCTCCAAAACAGAAAGATCAATGGCTTGCCCGAAGCCGGTCGTCTCGCGCTGATGAATCGCGACCAAGGCCGCATAGGCACCCAGGATCCCCGCGATGTCATAGGCCATGGCGCCAGGGGTAAAGAGCGGCTCACGGTCCGCTGTACCCGCCTTGCATTGCATCCCCGCAATCGCGCAGAGCGTCGAATCGGTGCCCACCCAGTCGCGGTAGGGTCCCGTTTGTCCAAAGTCCGAGATCGACAGCACAACCAGATGTGGGAAGCGCGCGCAAAGCGCTTCGGGGTCAAGGCCCAGGGCGGTCAGCCGACCCGGCGCCTCAGTCTCGATCAGCAGATCCGCTCGCGAAAGCAGATCGAGCAATCGCTCGCGGTCCTGGCTTGCCTCGAGGTCGAGGACGAGCCCGAGTTTGTTCGCGTTGCGTGTCGCGAAATAGAGACTCCGATCGTTCTTGAATGGTGGAATCCCACGAGAACGAGCGCCGCCAGGCCTTTCGATTCGAACGACAGCCGCGCCCAGATCGCCCAAAAGACGCCCTGCCAGTTCGCCCTTCTCATCGGCCAGATCAAGGACACGAAGTTCAGACAGGGGCAAGTTGCCCGATTCAGTTGGCATCGTTCCCGATCGAGTTCGGAGCAGGCGCGCAAATCGCCGCTTCTCAGGCCGCACCAAATCGCCGCTCCAACCGATTTGGTCGTGGCGACTTGATCGTGACTACGCAGTCCATTTCGGACCCGCCTCCGAACGGTAGTCGCAGAACGAAGTTCAATCGACGGTTCTCGAACAGATTCCGGCTGGGGACTCAAGGCGAGGTGCCGGCAATCCGACGGAAACCTCATTGGCCTGACACCCTCAATCGTTTCGAGCCCGAGGGGATTCTTTGTCAGGCGCCTGAAGTCGGAGATTGTCTATGGGAACCGCGGTCTGGATTGAGAAAGCCGAATTTCGAATGAGCGCCGGAGGTGAGCAGGCAGCGATCGCCGCCCTGAAGTCGGCCTTTCCGGAAGAGGCGTCATTTCTCGCCCGGGGCATTCATGAACAGCCGGCCGCGTACAGAAACCTCGCTTCGGCCACCACACTGGCCGCCGCTATCCGTTCGGTCATCGGCCTCGGCGATCACATCATCGTCCATGAAATCCCGGACGGCGGCGTCGCAGGAATCGGCCGCGAGGGAATGATGGACGAACTGCCCGCCCGCGCCATCGCGCGCTTCTTCGAACCGATCGCACGCTTCGTCGAGCCCGACAGCTTCATCGAATTCGAATCCGATCACGGCGGCATGTGGACCCGCGTGGATTTTCGCGGCGGTGTCCTGCGCGTCGTCGAACGCGAACTCGGTGCGGATGAGTTGGGCGACTGGGGCGTGATCGAGCACGACCGAACGGAAGTACTCCTCGACCCGACTCTCTGACCAGCCCGCCCGGTCCAACACAGCAGACAGCTCCGGATCGAAACGGGACCAGGCCGAGCGCCAGAGCGCTTTAGATCAGCCAGGCGGCTAAGCGCTGATCGTCACTCCGCCTGGCTCCTTCGACTCGACGCCACCATTCAGCTCCGGATTGACGTGGGCGAATGTCGCAGCCGAGGCGACCTTCCAGGCCTCTGCGAAAGAGTTCGGCAACTCGCTCTCCAATAACGCTCCTGGCTCGAGGTAGTCCGCGATCTGACCATAGTGTCGTGTCTCCAATTGAGAGACACGTCTCATGATATGCCAGGGCCGAAGCTCCTCCGGTGCAACAAGACCGGCCGCCCCCATCAACTCTCCCGCCGCACGAATTGTCTCCTGGTGATAGCGCGTGACGCGACGCGCCTTCACGGCCGGATCCAGGCCGGACATGAGCGATGGATTCTGTGTCGCTATCCCGACCGGGCACTCGTTGTTATTGCATTTCCTTGCCTGGATACAGCCCATCGAAAGCATCATCGATCGGGCGGCAAAGCAAAGATCAGCACCCAGAGCCAGCATCCTTGTCAGGCCGAAGCCACTCGCGACCTTGCCCGAAGCGATGATCTTGATCTGATCGCGCAGACCGATTCCGACCAGGGAACTGTGAACGAAAATCAGACCGTCAACGAGCGGGCAGCCGAGGCGGTTCGAGAACTCGAAAGGCGCTGCACCCGTTCCCCCTTCGCCACCATCGACCGTAATGAAGTCCGGGTACTTCCCGGTCTCCAACATCGCTTTGCAGATCGCGAGAAATTCCCGGCGCTTTCCGACACAGAACTTGAAGCCGACCGGTTTGCCGCCGGAGAGTGCGCGCAATCGCGTGACGAAATCGAGAAGTTCGATCGGAGTCGAAAACTCGGAATGGGCAGGGGGTGAGACCACGTCCTGGCCCAGGGGAACGCCACGAATCGCCGAGATCTCGGGCGTGATTTTCGCCGCCGGAAGAATCCCACCATGCCCCGGCTTGGCTCCCTGCGAGATCTTGATCTCGATCATCTTGACGACGTCCTGTTCGGCGCATGCTGCAAATTTCTCCGGATCGAATCCGCCGTCCTCCGCGCGGCAACCGAAATAGCCGGTCCCGATCTGCCAGATGAGATCACCGCCATGAAGATGATGTGGACTGATCGACCCCTCGCCCGTGTTATGCGCGAAGTTCCCCTCTCGCGCCCCGATATTAAGTGCTTCGATCGCATTGGCGGAAAGCGATCCGAAACTCATCGCGGAAATGTTGAAAATGGACGCGCTGTAGGGCTTCGCACAATGCCCTTCCCCAATCATCACCCGTGGATTCAGCTCGCGCGGTTTAACGGGAACCATGGAGTGATTGATCCACTCGTAGCCGGTCGCGTAGACGTCGCGCTGGGTTCCGAAGGGCAGCGAGTCCGGAGCGCCCTTCGAGCGTTGATAGACCAGGCTGCGATCTTCTCGATTGAAGGGGCGGCCATCGATGTCGGATTCGATGAAATACTGCTGCATCTCTGGGCGAATCATCTCGAAGAAATATCGGATGTGGCCAATCACCGGAAAATTCCTGAGCACCGCCCGCTTCTTCTGCATCATGTCGGCGATGCCGAGAAGGGTGATCGGGCCAACGAGCACCATCCCATACCAGGCCGCCGGCCAGAAGAGGCTGCCGATCACGATCCCACCGAGAGCCACGACCGAGGTCGTCACGAACACCGCACTCGCAGAAACACTTCCGTTCGAAGCGCTCCAGATGCTCAGAATCGACATGGGCCCGACGACCAACAGAATGAAGAGCGCGGGCGGCCACTGGCTCCCCAGGATCACGATGATCGCGAGCAGGACCACGTTTGCGGCAAAAAGGATGAACTTCATAGTCGGCTCCCGATCCAGTCCAAGGTGAGTAGCGTTCGGTCGATCAGCCAGTCAATCCATCACGATCTCGGCGATCTCTTGAAGCTTCGCTGGGTCCGCCGCATGGATCAGCATCGTGGTGACCCGACTTTCCTTCCAGGCCTGCAAACGATCCTGGATTCTTTCCCTCGAGCCGATCAATGCGATCTCATCAATGAATTCATTGGGCACCGCGGCGATCGCCTCGGCCCGATTTCCGGCGATGAATTCGTCTTGAATTTTTTGCGCCTGCTCGGGAAATCCCATGCGCGCCATCAACTCTTTGTGAAAATTTCGATCCTTGGAGCCCATCCCGCCAATATAGAAGCCCAACATTGGACGCAGAAGATCGTACGCACTCTCGAGATCATCCGTCACCGCAACCGTCACACCTTGAACGATGTCGAAGTGGTCCGGCGCGTTTGTCAGGGAATCCGCGTAGACGTCTTCCCGGTACGGTGAGTACCAGAGCGGAATCCAGCCATCACAGATTTCGGCTGCCAAGGCGACGTTCTTCGGACCCTCTGCCCCGAGATAGATCGGGAGATCGGATCGCAAAGGATGGGTGATCGACTTGAGTGGCTTACCCATTCCCCAAGCACCCTCGCCAAAATAGGGAAGCGGGTAATGGGGACCATCGTTTTTCACGTGACG
>CAZMFM010000078.1:0-25777 GCA_964565565.1 uncultured Spirochaetaceae bacterium
CCCGTGTAGGGCGCGATGAATTGCAGCGGCGCCGGATCGGCAGCCGTCGCAGCGACGATGATCGTGTACTCCATCGCGTTATGCTGATTCAGTTTGTCCATCACCTGAGCCACGGTCGACTGTTTTTGACCGATCGCGACGTAGACGCAGATCACGTCCTTGCCCTTCTGGTTGATGATCGTATCGAGGGCGATCGCGGTCTTGCCGGTTTGGCGATCGCCAATGATCAGCTCGCGCTGGCCACGACCGATCGGAACCATCGCGTCGATTGCCTTGATGCCCGTCGCCATCGACTCGTTGACGGATTTTCGGGTCACGATTCCCGGAGCCTTGATCTCGACCTGGCGATTCGCCTCGGCCTCGATTGGCCCCTTGCCGTCGATCGGCTTACCGAGCGCATCGACGACGCGACCGAGCAGCGCTTTGCCTACGGGCACTTCAATGATGCGGCCGGTCCGTCGGACCAGGTCGCCTTCCTTCACACTTCGAGAAGGGCCCATCAGCGCGACGCCGACGTTGTCTTGTTCGAGATTCAGGACCATGCCGCGAAGTCCACCGTCGAACTCGACGAGCTCGCCGGCGAGCGCATTCTCGAGGCCATAGACCCGGGCGATTCCATCGCCCGCGCTCAAAACCGTTCCGGTCTCGGCGACGTCGATCTCGCGGTCGTAGTCCTTGATCTCCCGCTTGAGGATTTCAGTGATCTCTCCGGGTTTGATGTCCATCTTTCAGGATCCCTTCGTGAGGTTGGCGCGCAGCTGTCCGAGCTGCGTGCGTAGGCTTCCGTCGAAGACGAGGTCTCCGACCTTGGCAATGGCTCCACCGATCAGACTCGGGTCCACTTCGATTTCGAGGCGGACTTCCCGACCCGTGCGCTCGGAGAGCGCGCGGCGTAGACGGTCCTTGCGGCGATCATCGAGGGGGCTTGCCGAAACCACTTCGGCGGTCAGCAAGCCTTCAGCCTCATCGGCGAGTTCACCGTAGGCCAGGGTGATTGCCTCGAAGTCGATCAGGCGTCGTTGGTCGATCAGGTAGGAGATGAAATTCTTGACGAGCGGGCTGACGGAGATTCGATTCGCAATCTCGCGCAGCGCTGCCTTTCGGCCGCTGGCCGGATGGAGCGGAGTCAGGAGCGCCTCGCGCAATTCGCGACTGCCGTCGAAGAGCGCAGTCAGCTTGCCGAGTTCGTCCCGAACTTCACGATGGCGATGGTCATCCTCGGCCAGACCGAAGAGTGCCTTGGCATAACGATAGGCTGCGGTTCCGCCTCTCATTGGCTGGTTCCCTCTCCGGCCGCTGTTCCGGCGCCCGGTTCGATGCGCGTGATGAACTCGTCGACCAGGCGCTCTCGGTCTGCATCGCCAACCTGCTCGCTCAACTTACGGGCCGCGATTTCCAACGCGAGGTCTGCAGCTTCGTCTCGCAACGCTGCTTGGGCACGACGAAGCTCCTGGGCCACAGCGGCCTGTGCATCGCGTCGAATCCGCTCTGCGGAGGCACGCGCATCGGCCAAGATACGTTCGGCTTCTTCCTCGGCCCGTTGGCCCGCGTCTTCTCGAATTCCATCGACCTCTGATCCAAGATCGACGAGTCGCCGTTGGAGTTCGGAGTTTCGCTGTTCCGCCTGACTCAGGAGATCGGCGGCTTCGCTGAGTTCCGAGGCGATCCCCTCGCGGCGTTCAGCAAAGAAGTCGGCAATTGGCTTACGACCGAAGTAGATGAGGACAGCGAGCAGGAGCCCCAGGTTCAAGGCCTGGAATAACAGGTCTCGGACCACGTGGTCGTTCGCGGCGTGTTCGTCGCCCGACGCCAGCGCGACTCCGGAAACCAGAATCGAAACGACACAAACTGCAATCCAGATCGGCGGTTGCGCGAGTCGTAGGTTCGTTCTTTTCTTCACGACTCTCACGACAGCGCTCTTCCCAGAACCTGCTCTGCCGCAGCACCAGCAAGTTCTTCTGCGTTCAAACGAAGACTTGCACGCGCATCTTCGAGCGACCGCGCCAACTCTGCCCGGGCCTCGACCAGAGCGCGTTCTGCTTCGCCGCGTGCCTCAGCGGTCAAGGCCGCCTGCTCCTCGCGGGCGCGAAGCAGTCCGGTTTGTCTCGCCTGTTCCGAGTCGCCACGCGCTTCTCGAATCGCAGTCTCATATCGATCGAGCACGCCATCGGCCTGCTTCTGGAGATCGACGGATCGGCGGCGCGCGCCGTTGATGCGATCGGCGCGATCGTCGAGGGAGCGAAAGATCGGCTTGAAGATCAATTGATTGAGCGGAAAGACGAGCAGCGTAAAACCGATGATCATGATCCAGAGGTCGCCGAAATAGGATTCGCCGATCCAATTGAACAAGCCGTAGTCGGGCAACAGCTGAAGGTTTTCGGATGCGGATGCGTGACCCGCGATCAGCACACTGAGAACGAGGACCGAGAAGAGAACACTCTTCGCACGCAACCTTTCAGTGACAGCGGTCATGCTCACCGTCATCGTCGATGGGACTCGCGATCGGCGCATCAACGCCCTCGCTGCTGACGAGTTCAATCTGTTTTGCACGAAAGTGGTTGCTCCAGGGCGAAGTATCGCCCTTCGAATTCTTTCAAGACTGGCTGTCACGGGACTCAAATTCTTCCCTGCGCGGGGCTGATCACAATCGCGTCGCAAACCCGCCGGCCCCGAGTGGGTACCACGAAATGACAGGCAACGGAGAGAGACGCAACGATTTGTTGACCGATTGGCCCGGCGCCCTCGTCCGCCTTCAACCGGTGATGTTTCGAACCGTTCCGCCGGGCGCGAGCGGCGCCAAGTCTTGCACCGCCGAGACCGCAATTCAACCGCCGGCAAGGGCCAAAAACGGCTTCCGATCACCGGTTCTCGGCGGACCCGGGCGCCCAGCACAGCGCCACATGCTGCTAGGGACGGACGCGCGCTTTCCCATTCCAGATGACGTCGCCATCGACTTCGATGGCTGGAGCCACCAGATCTCCCTCGAAGCGGGCACCGTCTCCAAGATGCGCGCGCTTTCTCGCCACGACCGGACCCACGATCGCCCCTCGACTCGAAACGCTCTCGCACTCGATCCGACCTTCTACCCTTGCATGGCTTCCGAGAATCAGATCGCCAGGGCCCTGCAAGCTGCCCAATACGATGCCATCGATCCTGGTTTCCCCCACCACGGCGATCTGGCCCTCAAAGAAGCCCGCCCGCGGCACAAGCGCGAATTCGGCTTTCGAACCCAAGTCGCTAGGCCCTTCGCGCTGCTTCCCGATCAGGGGCTCGCCCAATGCGCCGGATTGATCGTCGTCATAGCCCTCTGCCGCCCTGCTCGTCACCGCGGCTCTCCAAGCAACATCCCGCCAATGCGCTCCAGGTCTTCGAGGTTGAAGAAGTTGACCTCGAGCTTGCCGCCGCCCTCGGCCGTGGGGTGGAGGGTGACCTTCGTTTGGAGATGTCGTTCGATCCGCTCGACGTAGGCCCGGGTGTCTGGATCCAGGGGGGCGACTGGAGGCTTCAGTGTTTTCGTGGTGCGCGAGGGCTTACGGTCTGTTCCGTTGAGTTCACGAGCGGCGTTTTCCGCCGCGCGAACAGCGAGGCCCTGCTTCAAGATCCGTTCGCGCAGACCTTCCCGCGCTTCGACGTCTGCCACCTGGAGCAAAGCCTTGGCATGGCCAATCGATAGGCGACCGCCCTCCACGTCCGCTTGGATCGTTCGGCTGAGATCGAGCAGGCGTAGGTGGTTTGCGATCGAGGAACGATCCATCGCCACCTTTTGGCCAATCTCGGTTTGGGTATGACCAGCGTCGGCCAGCCGCTGGTAGGCATGCGCGAGCTCCATCGGATTGAGATCCTGGCGCTGGACGTTCTCGACAATGGCGAGTTCGAGACGATCCGCGGCAACGACATCTGAAACGACCACGGGCAATGTCTTCCGGCCCGCGAGCTGACTGGCTCGAAACCGCCGCTCCCCCATGATCAGCTCGTAGCGACTGCCCGCGCGACGAACAACGACGGGTTGCAAGACGCCGTGTTGACCAATTGAGTCGGCGAGGCGACGTAGCGCCGTCGGTTCGAATTCCCGTCTCGGTTGATCCGGGTTCGGATCGATCAAAGTAATATCAAGCTCTACAGACCCTGTATCCCCGGAATTCGGCAGATTGACGGAATCCGTGCGCTGCCCGATTGAGGCTTGATCCATTTTTGTGTCAACACTACTTGGTGTTGATCGAACGGGTGCAGGTTGGGTCGAAGCCGGCGGAGTCTTTGCTTCACCGGGCTCGGATCCGGGCGGCCGAGAAGCCTGCGCGCCACCGCGGGAAGCGGGATTCGAAATCAGTGCACCCAGTCCTCGACCCAATGCGTTTCGACGTTGACCCATCTAGTCCTCCAGATTGTTGGATTGCGGGTTCGGGAGAACCGGCGGCTTACGTGGCAAAGTTGTGAGTGCAAGTTGTGCGAGCAATTCATCCGCCAATTTGACATAGGCGACGGCGCCCTTCGAATGAATGTCGTAGAGCAGGATTGGCTGGCCATGGCTCGGCGCTTCCGACAACCGAACGTTGCGAGGAATGCGCGTCCGGTAGACCTTTTCCCCGAAATGGCCGCGCACTTCGGCCTCGACCTGACGCGCGAGGTTATTCCTCTGGTCGGCCATGGTCAGGACGATGCCCTGGATTTCGAGCCGCGGATTGAGTTCAGCGCGTACGAGATCGACGGTCTCGACCAGGTTCGCCAACCCCTCGAGCGCATAGTATTCACATTGAAGGGGGATCAGGACCGCATCCGCGGCGGTGAGCGCATTCAGTGTCAGCAACCCCAGGGAGGGCGGACAGTCGATCAGGATGATCTCGTAGGCGTCACCGATCGACTGGATTGATTGGGAGAGTCGATACTCCCGTGACTCGAGGGAAACGAGTTCGATTTCGGCGCCGACTAGATCTCGGCCAGCGGGAACGACATGCAGGGTCTCGAGTTCCGTCTCGAAGGCACAATGCGTGAGCGGGACTTCGTCGATCAGTGCATCGTAGATTTGTCGCTCCGCGTGCGAAATTCCATAGGCACTGCTGGCGTTGGCTTGGGGATCGACATCAATGAGAAGGGTTGGCCGTTCAGAGGCAGCGAGACAGGCCGCGAGGTTGACGGCGGTCGTCGTTTTTCCAACGCCACCCTTTTGATTGACGACCGCTATGACGTACGGACCAGGGCTTGAAGCCATAGGAAGGATCTCGACCGATAGTGGGGCACCAAAGAGGAAAGGTCATCGCCGCGGCGCCCCCCTCGGCTGCGACTGGACCAACGTCACCGCTGGGCGGCTCGTCAGAGGATTCTTAACACACGAACGCCCGATTGCGACCGGCTTTCGCCTGACACGGCGAACACCGAGCGACGTTCGAAGCTCCCATAGAGCCCGTGCATGCAGGCCGCGGCGTTGGCGGCGGTGATCGGCTACTCGGCGACGACCCGCGCAGTCCAGAGTTTTCGATCTCGGCCGGTCATCGGAACACGATATTCCCGCATAGACAACTCACCGTAGCCGTCCGGGAGCTCGGGCGGTTCCGCTGTCTCCGACGCCGGGAGTGCGACCAGTCCGTCGGTGCGCGCCCAGCCACGCATCAGATCCAATGCTGCCCGTGGACCGGTCATTGCCTGCGCGACCACAACGTCGGAGACCCTGGCCGCTACCTCATCCGAGCGGCCAAGAATCGGGATGACGCGCGTCAAATTGAGTTGACGCCGAATTTCGCGCTGTAGGTGGTGCCGCTTCAGCCGAGATTCGACGAGATAGACCTCCAGGTGAGGCCGGAGAATGGCAACGGGAAACCCTGGAAAGCCGATGCCACTACCCAGATCTGCGAGGGTTTCAGCGGAACCCAGCTCAGGAAGACAATCCGAGAGGGCAGCTGCATCCAGAACCAGGCGCCCGGCCATCTCGAGCGGGTCGCGATGGCCAGTCAGGCTGATTCGGCCTGCCCATTCGGAAACGAGAATCACAAGTCGGGTCAGCTTGGCCAGCTGATCAGAACTTACGGGCGTTGCGAGCTCAGAGAGTCCGTTGCCGATCAATGCCGAAACCGCGCGCTCGATTTTTTCGGGATCCGCGACGCTCTTCATCTTGAACTCCGTTCCACGTGGAACATTCCGATTTGAAGAAGGGCGAGGGATCGAAACCTGGATCTGGGTTTCATTCTGGATTGTGTTCCACGTGGAACATTTCAATCACAGACTGAAGTCTGACGCGCGTTTTGAATTGTACTGGCCCGAACGAAGAAGGGATCGGAGGAAAACCTCCGATCCCCCTAGACCAAACGTGTCTCTTGCTCGCGATCGACCGACCTTGGAAATTCGGCGCTTCGCGCTCAACCTCGACTCCGGCCCCTGGCGCTTCTCACGCAATGCAGGGTTCCCCGTGGAACACCCGAGTCGATCGGCAGACCTCAGTCGGATTCACTCACAGCGTCGTCATATTCCGGTGCGCCCTCTGGGACGACCAGGACCTGGCGGTAGCGACCCTCGCCGATACTCATCGTGGCCACTCCGTCCGTGTCTCGGACCGCCACGTGGACCATCCGGCGATCCCTAGAATTCATCGGATCGAGCGCGATCGACCGTCCGGTGTCACGAGCTCGTTTCACTGCGCGATCGGCCAGTCGACCCAACGTATTCTCTCGCTCGTCGCCACCACCCTCGACGTCAACCACGATTCGCGGCGCATCCTCGCTCTGCCGCATCGAGACCTGGTTCGCGACCAACTGAAGCGCATCGGTCGCCCGTCCGTCTCCGCCTTGAAGGGCTTCCGCCGCCGCCCCACGCAGCTGAAAGATCAGGTAGTCGCCCTCGGAGGACTCTGAGATCTCAAACGATCCGATCTTCATGAGTTCGACCGTGCCAAGCAGGAATTCGCCGATTTCGCCGATCTTTCCGACAGCCTTGCCCTTCGAGCCTTCAACCGACTTTTTGACCTCGGGTTCGAGCTTTTCTCTAGGGGCCTCATCGGTCTCATCTCGCCGAGCGCGCTCGGGCCGTCGGCCACGCCCTCGGCCCTCATTCCGATCACTACCCTCGTTCCGGTCATTCCGTTCACTCCGGTCATTCCCGCCCCGGTCATTCCGGTCATTCCGGGCACTTCGGTCATTCCCGCCCCGGTCATTCCCGCCTCGACCACCACGCGGACCACGGTCGCTGCGGCCTCCGCGATCGCCTCCACGGTCGCTTCGACCGCCCCCTCGGGGCCCTCGATCATCATCACGACCTTCGCTTCGGCCACGGTCACCGCCCCCGGAGGGCTCCGGGCCCTTCGCATTCTTGGGGACCGCCGTGATCACGGTCTGTCCGTGTACGCCGTAGATTTCGCCGTCTTTCGGGACGACGATTTTGAGATCCCCTTCGTCTGTTCCAAAAAACTCGGCCGCCTTGGCCTTTGCGGCTGCAAGACTATCGGCAACAAATTCATTCGGTTCCTGGCGCGCGTCGTACATATCTTCTCTCTCTTCTCGCCGCGATTCGGCGTTCAGCTCTTCAGCTGCGTCTGATTCCGGATCCAATACTGCTGAGCGATGCCGAGCAGGTTGCTGACGGTCCAGTAAAGGACGAGTCCGGAGGGAAAGGTGTAGGAAATAAAGAGCATCATCGCCGGCATCATGATCAGCATCATGCGCGCCTGCGTCGGGTCCATGCCCGTCGTCGGCGTCATCTTCTGCTGAACAAACATGCTGGCGCCCATGACCAACGGCAATAAGCGCACCGGGAAGTCGAGCCCGGGCATAACGAATAACGTAGCCGGCTGCGAAAGGTCATTGATCCAGAGCGCGAAGGGCGCATGACGCAACCCGATCGAACTGCGAAGCGCATAGAACAGCCCGATTAACACCGGAAACTGCAAAACCAGAGGCAGACACCCGGCGATCGGGTTCACCTTCTCCTCGCGATAGAGCTTCATCGTCGCTTCGGACTGCTTCTGCCGATCGTCCTTGTAGCGCTCCTGCAATTCCTTCATTTTCGGTTGCAGCGCACGCATCCGTTCGGCCGAGCGCATCTGCTTCGCCATCAACGGCGCCGTGCAGATTCGAACCAGGATCGTCAGCACGATGATCGCTAGACCGTAATTCGGAATAAATAGGTAGAGCTTGTCGAGTGCAATCTCGAAAAACCGCGTCAAAGGTTCGAGCCAACTGAAACCGCGATTCACTGAATGCTTGAGACCACCCCCGGCTTCCGCCAAGGCCTCGGCAGTCTTCGGCCCTATGAATCCTCGCACCGCCTCAACGACGGATGCTCCGGATCCGATCGCAACACTCGGCAGTGTCGCCCTCACTTCCGCGCTCTCCTGCTTCTCTAGAGGCAGGAACTCGACTCGAAGCCTCGGCGTCTCCTTCGGATCGATGACTACGCCGGTAAAGTATTGAATGTCGAAGCCGGCCCATTGGGAGCGGCCATCGACTAACTCGACACCGTCGACAACGTTACCGCCGAACCCGATAGAGCTGAGCATTCCCGTCTGCCCGACGCCCTGGACCAAGGTTCGGGTCACACCATTCTCTTCGCCGTAAGCGAGTACTGACAGTTCACGAAAATCTTCGCGATCCGAAATTTCCTGTGGCCAGACAAACTCGAACTCTACGTCGACCGGTTCGCCGCGATCGTTTCGATACTCCAACTCGAGATCGAATCCGTAGCCGTGCTCGTCGAGCCTGAACGTACGCGTCAGCGTTCCCGCCGCCCCTTCCGCACGTTGAACCACTTCTCGGTTGCTCTGACGGACAATTTCGTAGCGAGCCTCGGCGAAACTCGTCCCAGCGATTCCCTTCACCTCCGTCGTGAGAACAGGATGGTCCGAATGCACGAGTTCAATCGGAATTTCCCCGTCTTCGACGTATTCGGTATACCCGAGAAGACTCCAGCCACTGATCAGCGCCGGTCCATTCGAAATCCTCGCTACGACAGAATCGTTCTCGAGCACGAGCGTGCGAAGGGCGATTTCACGCGCAGGCCGAAATTGCTTCTCGGCGGCCGCAACGTGCTGATTGTTACGAGGCGCGGGACGATCAGAAGCGCGGTCGCCGCCAGGTGACGCAGCCGTATCCAGCGCCGAACCGGCCCTGCTGGCCTCCCGGGCGAGAAAATCCTCGGGCCTGTCAGCATCGCCGACGGCCAATTGCTCTTGTCCAATCACGCCGTCCTGGACGAGATCGGCGCGCTGGTCCTCCTGATACATGACGTATAGAACGAACACGAGCATAGAGAGAGCAAATGCGAGAGTGGTGTTTCGATCCACGAAGATGAGGGCCTTTACGGGACCGGGTCGTAGCCGCCGGGGTGAAAGGGATGACAACGAAGAATCCGCAGCAATCCGAGCCAGCAGCCGCGTAAGACGCCGTAGCGAACGATGGATTCTTCAGTGAAGTGGGAACAGGTTGGCTCGAACCGACAAGTCGGACCGAAAAATGAGTGAATCACCGTGCGATAGAAGAGAAAGAGCCCGGCTACGAGCCGCCCGGCCAGCGAACGACCGCTGGAGCCAGCGACGGCCGACCCTAGGCTCTCAGAATCGATCACGCGAATCCCCTCGGGAACACTAATTCGACCTGGATGCGGACCCTGAAAGCCCCATCAGTTTGGAAAGTCGCTGATCAAGCTGATCAAACGAAAGTTGGGCACCTGACCGGCGCGCGATCACGACCAGGTCTACATTTTCGGAAAATTCTTGCCGGTGCTCGCGAAACCAGGCGCGCACCCGTCGTTTGAACCGATTTCGCACGACGGCACCGCCCACCTTGCGGCTCGCAGTAATCCCCAATCGGGACCCCGTACACTCGAGACTCGCCAACGTATTGGATTGACTACCTATTTCTATTTTCTGATCATTCGTCATGATGACCACAAGGTCCCGAAGGCCACGGCGACGCCCGCGACGCAAGACGCGACGGTAGTCTCGAGAATCGAGCAGCCGATCCGCCCGTCGAAAACGGCCGGTCTCAGTCGCCATGAGCCTATTTGGACGCGACGGTTGCAGCGAGTCGTTTACGACCCTTTGCCCGGCGGCGCTTCAAAATCGCTCGCCCCGCCTTCGTCTTCATTCGTTCTCGAAATCCATGCTTGCGGAGACGCTTAATCCGACTCGGCTGAAATGTCCGCTTCATCGCTGCGGATCCTCACTCTCTATCGCACTCAATCCAGGCCAGAAAACTCCGGCGAGCGCGGCTATTCGGTTTTGGGTTCTTGCTCGATTCGAGGGAATTGGGCCTACGAACGGCGCGATCTAACCGATATGGGTTTGACTGATGTATCCCCTTTGGTCGACGACCGAGGTACGGGAACACCAACTCTCAGGAAGCGCGAGAGCTTACCTGTCAGCCTCCTAGCCTGTCAATGGATTTACGAAGACGCGCTTGCTCGATTCTCCAATCCCTAGGATTGCGAATCAAGCGAACCAGTCTCAACGGAGCGCGCCCGTTTCGCCACGCCCGTGTTACTCTGCCGACAGAATCGGTGAAGAGAAGCTCGCAATGAACTTGGTTGTCCGAGAACTGCTTCGTTGACAAAAGAGGGACAAGCAGAAAAACCCTGTTCAACCCGTGAGTTGAGTTTGTTTTGTCCGATTTCTTGTCACTTTCTACTACTACTCTTAATAAATTAATCTTCAAAGCAGAAGAGAGCAGATGAAACTCTCCATTACAAAGTCTGAGTTCCTACGAGGCCTGGGCCGAATCCAATCCATCGTCGAGAAACGCAATTCGATGCCGATCCTCGCGAATGTGCTCATCGAAGCACCCGAAAAAGGCAAGGAAACGAAACTCGTTCTGGCAGCAACAGATCTCGAAGTCGGTATCCGCAGCTTGCATACCGCCAACGTCAGCGAATCGGGCGGATTGACTGTTTCTGCAAAGAAGCTTTTTGAGATCATTCGCGAACTACCCGACGAAACGATCGAGTTGTCCGCGACAGCCAACTCGTACCTCGAAATTCGCTGCCTTCGAAGTCGCTTCACCCTGGCCGGTACTGCACCAGAGGAATACCCGACGCTTCCCGAGTTCAGTCCGGAGAAGACGGTACCCATTCCAGCGAGCGTGTTGAGCGAGATGATCGATCGAACGATCTACGCCGCTTCGGTCGATGAAACCCGGTACAACCTGAACGGCGTATATGTCGAGGTTCTAGACGAGATCGGCAGTATCAGGCTCGTTGCGACGGATGGACATCGGCTCGCCTGCGTCGATCGAGAGATCGAAGGCGACGTGACTGCTCTGACCAGTGGCGTAATCGTTCCTAGAAAGGGCCTCGGCGAACTCAAGAGACTCGTGGACGAAAACGACGATGAAGACATCGAGCTGGCCTTTGCGAACAACAGTGGGCTGGCCCGACGTGGTGACGTGACTCTCGTGATGAGGCTGATCGAGGGGGAATTTCCAAACTACAACCAGGTCATTCCCAAGAATCTGACACGGCATCTGACTTTGCCTACGGAGCCCTTGGTTCAAGCTGTTCGGCGTGTCGCGTTGCTCTCGTCTGAGCGCAGTCGCGCCGTCAAATTGGAGCTCTCTGATGGCCAGCTGGTGATTACCTCCAGCAACCCGGACCTTGGCGACGCACGGGAAGAACTCGATATCGATTACAGCGGAGAACCCCTCGCAATCGGCTTCAACGCGAAATATCTGTTGGACGCGATCAATGCGGTTCAGTCGAAAGAGGTCGTCTTTTCATTTCAAGATGAACTTTCGCCTTCGAAACTCTCCCCCCCTGGCGACGAAAAGACGATCGCCGTCGTGATGCCGATGCGAATCTGATCATCTATCGGCTCCGACTTAGACCCCAACTCCGACCCCAACTCCGGGGCTCGTCAAGTCAACGGACCCCCGGGAATTCTACATCGCCCTGAAAACATCTACTCACGGGCCGTAGAATGGCCTCTATCTGGGTCTATTCGATGAATTCACTTTGCTTGACCCTAAGGGTTTCGGTACTCTTCCGGAACGCCTGAGGTGCATTTCCGGCCGTAGGTTCTACTTCTCGAAGAAGCTCGTCGCGGATTCCGTAGTCGAGTCGAAAACGAGCCTATGAAAGCCTGATCTGGAAATGGTCCAGATGGGGTCTGGGGAAGGCCCCAAAGCGAGTTCCCAAAACGATCTCGAGCGCGACCAGCCCGATTCGCGGCGCGCGATACGTCAGAAAGTTGGTCCGTGAGTTACGACGCCAGTTCGATCGAGGTCCTGGAAGGACTCGAACCAGTTCGCAAACGCCCGGCGATGTATATCGGAACAACTGGTCTCGATGGACTCCACCACCTCGTCTACGAAATCGTCGATAACTCGATCGACGAAGCCCTCGCCGGACATTGCGACAAGATTTCGGTCACGATCGAAGATGATGGGCGCGTCACGGTGCAGGACAACGGTCGCGGAATCCCGACCGACATGCACAAAGGGGAAAACCGATCGGCCTGTGAAGTAGTCATGACGACGTTGCATGCCGGCGGAAAGTTCGACGAAAATTCCTACAAGGTTTCCGGTGGCCTACACGGAGTCGGCATATCTGTCGTGAACGCGCTCTCGACACAACTCGAAGTCGAAATTGGTCGCAGCGGAAAACTACATCGACAAACCTACCAACGCGGTGTGCCGGATGCGCCACTCAAGGTCGTCGGCGACAGCGAAGAAACGGGAACCAAGGTCACCTTCCTCCCTGATCCCGTAATCTTTCCGGTCACTGAATTTTCGTTCGAAGTTCTCTCAAAACGGCTTCGTGAACTTTCCTTTCTCAATGCGGGCGTTCGCATCCTCATCAAAGAGGTCCTAACAGACAAAAGCCACGACTTCTGTTACGAGGGTGGAATCAACTCATTCGTCGAGCATTTGAACGAAAAGCGTAATCCCCTTCACCCAGATCCCATCTATCTACATGGCCAACGTTCCTTTGACGACCATGGTCGTGACGTGATGGTCGACGCCGAAATATCCATCCAGTACAACGATTCCTACAACGAATCCGTCTACTCCTTCGCGAATAACATCAATACGATCGAAGGCGGAACACATCTAATCGGCTTTCGAACCGCACTCACGCGATCTTTGAACCGCTATATCGCTTCGATGGCGAAGGGCGCGAACAAGGGCGGAAAAGGCGCCAAGGGAGGGAAGTCCGACACGCCGTCTCTCTCCGGTGAGGACCTTCGAGAGGGTCTGACCGCGGTCATCTCTGTGAAGATTCCCCAACCCGAATTTGAGGGCCAAACCAAGACAAAGCTTGGAACCAGTGGTGTTCGAGGCGTCGTCGAGGGCATCGTCTATCAACAACTCACAAACTTTCTTGAAGAGAATCCTCGGATCGCGAAGCCAATTGTCGCGAAGATCGTTGATACCGCGCGTGCCCGCGACGCTGCCCGAAAAGCCCGGGATCTCGCGCGTAGAAAAGGTGCTCTCTCAGACTTCAGCCTTCCGGGAAAACTGGCGGACTGCCAGGAACGCGACCCTGCGAAGTGTGAACTTTTCATCGTCGAGGGCGATTCGGCCGGAGGCACCGCAAAACAAGGTCGCTCGCGAGCCACCCAGGCAATCCTGCCGATCCGCGGAAAGATCCTGAATGTCGAACGAGCCCGCATCGATCGCATGCTCGCCAGTGTTGAAATCCAAGCAATCATTGCGGCGCTCGGTACCGGTATTGGTGAAGACTTCGCTGCAGAAAAGTCTCGCTACCACCGCGTCATCATCATGACGGATGCCGATGTCGACGGCAGTCATATTCGAACGCTGTTGCTGACCTTCTTCTATCGGCAGATGCGCGATCTGATCGACCGCGGCTACCTCTACGTCGCCCAACCGCCGCTATTCAAAGCCAAACGCGGCAAGAAGAGTCAATACCTGAAGGACGAGCCAGCGCTCGAGGACTATCTCTTCGGTCTGGCGCTCGAGGGCTCTATTGTCGAATCTGGAGACGGAGAGACCCGCGAAGACGACTCGCTTCGTGTGCTGCTCAAGAATGCCAGCAGTCGACAAAAGGCCCTCGACCATTTCAATATCAGACTCTTCGATGAGCGTGTGGTTGATGCGGCGTCCCATGTTGGCCGCCCGACGGTCGAAGATCTCATGGACGAACGTATCCTGCTCGAAGAAGTCGTTCCCCTGATCGACGCTGAAATCCTGCGCGCCCACCCACTAGATGGGGGCGATGTCGTCGGCGAATTGCGGTGGTCGACAGAGGTGGAGCTCGACGGCAACGGCTATCGGTTGGTCGCCAAGACCCGGCGCGCCGGGCAGACCCTGCGAAGCGCATTCGACCGAGAACTCGTCAGCAAGGGTGATTTCAAGAAGATGATTCGACTCTTCGGCGAACTCGCTGAGCTCGGCCCGGCTCCCTATCAGCTGCGCCGCGGCGACGACGAGCCGGAGCACTTCACCTTGGTTTGTAATTTGCTGGCGCGCATGCTCGAAATCGCCAACAAGGGTCTTTCGATCCAGCGTTACAAAGGCCTCGGCGAAATGAATCCCGATCAGCTCGCTGAAACGACCATGGATAAAGAGAACCGTAGCCTCGTGCAAATTCGAGTCGAAGATGGCGTCGAGGCGGATGACGTCTTCACGACCCTGATGGGGGATGTCGTCGAGCCGCGGCGACGTTTCATCGAAGACAACGCCCTGAACGTCGTGAACCTGGATATCTAGAGACCAGACCCGAGTAATCAGGAAAGAGAAAGCCGACTAGCAGTGTCCGACGAGCCAATCGACCCCACCGGCGATGAAACGCCGCCAAGCCCTCCGACTCCACCGGAAGGTGAACTGACGACCGTCAATATCGAGGATGAAGTTCGCTCTTCATTTCTCGCCTATTCGATGTCGGTCATCATTCAGCGAGCGCTACCGGACGTTCGAGATGGTCTAAAGCCAGTTCATCGACGAATCCTTTACGCGATGAACCAGGAGGGCTTGCTTTCAAACCGGCCGTACTCGAAATCGGCAGGTGTTGTCGGTGAGGTCTTGAAGCATTACCACCCCCACGGCGACAGCGCAGTCTATGACTCGATGGTCCGGATGGCCCAGGATTTTTCGCTGCGTTATCCGCTCGTGGACGGTCAGGGAAATTTCGGAAGCGTCGATGGGGATTCGGCTGCGGCCTATCGATACACGGAAGCCCGGCTCGCAAAGCTCGCTGAAGAAATGTTGCGCGATATTGATCGCGAAACCGTCGACTTTCAGCCGAACTTCGACGGGCAGATGGAAGAGCCCATCGTTCTACCGACGCGCTTTGCGAATCTTCTCGCAAACGGCTCGACGGGCATCGCGGTTGGGATGGCGACGAATGTCCCGCCCCACAACCTTCGTGAGTTGACGGCCGCACTCATCCTGGTCGCTAGAAATCCGGATTGCACCCTCGATGACATTCTCGACAAAATGCCCGGCCCGGACTTTCCGACTGGTGCGATGTTATGCGGAACGGACGGAATTCGCAGCTACTTTGCGACCGGTCGAGGGCACCTGTGTCTACGCGCAAAGGCCGAATTCGAGCCATACAAGCGCGGTACACGGATTGTCGTGACCGAGATTCCCTATCAGGTGAACAAATCCCTGCTGATCGAGCGAATTGCGGACCTGGTTCGTGATGGCCGTCTCGAAGGGATTGCGGATCTTCGCGACGAATCGAGTCGCGAGGGTATGCGGGTCGTGATTGAGCTGAAGAAGGATGCGGCGGAAGACGTCATCCTCAACCAGCTCTACAAGATGACGCCGCTCCAGACGACCTTCGGCGTCAACCTCTTGGCATTGGTTGGAAACCGCCCACAAACGCTTTCGGTCAAGCAGGCGCTTGGGCACTTCGTCGAGTTTCGCAAAGAGGTCGTAATTCGTCGGGCGATTTACGATCTCGCCCAGGCCGAGGCTAGAGCCCATATCCTCGAAGGCTTCGCGATCGCCCTCGACCATCTCGATGAAATCATCGCCTTGATTCGCGCCGCGGACAATGCGGCTGCGGCCCGGGTCGAGTTGATGGAGCGTTTCGACTTGTCGGAGCGCCAGGCGCAAGCCATTCTGGACATGCGCCTGCGCGCACTCACAGCGATGGAGCGCCAACGCGTTCTCGATGAGCTGGCCGCGTTGCGCGAGAAAATTGCGGACTTGAAGGACCTGCTCGCGAGCGACGAGCGGATTCTCGAAGTGGTGATCGACGAGCTACGCGAAGTCGACGAGAAATTTTCTGATGACAGACGAACGGAACTCGCGCCGGCCATCGATGGGATTACGAACGAAGACCTGATCGTCGAGGAGGACATGGTCGTCACCTTGTCCCACCTCGGTTATATCAAGCGAAATCCGGTGACGCTCTATCGACAGCAGCGCCGGGGTGGCAAGGGCGCTCGCGGAATGTCGACGCGAGAAGAGGATTTCGTACGGCACCTCGGCGTAGCTTCGACCCACGCCTATTTGCTCTTCTTTACGAACTTCGGTCGTCTGCATTGGCTGAAGGTGCACGAGTTGCCGCAGCTCGGCCGCGCGGCGAAGGGCAAGGCGATCGTCAATGTGCTTCAGCTTCAAGCTGACGAGCGTGTCCAGACGATGCTGCCGGTGCGAAGCTTCGAGGACGCGGCGGATGAATTCATCATTCTTTCTACCCGAAAGGGTGTCATCAAGAAGACCTCACTCCGCGCTTTCGCGAATCCGAGAAAGGCCGGCATCATCGCGATCAATCTTTCCGAGGACGATGAGCTCATCGCCGCGGGCCGAAGCAGCGGAAGTGACGACGTGCTGCTTGCGACGCGTGCGGGCAAATCGATTCGATTCAAGGAGTCAGACGCTCGTGCGATGGGTCGTACGGCGACCGGCGTGCGCGGCATCTCGCTCGGTGGAGACGACGAAGTTGTCGGGATGGAAATCCTGGCGCGCGATGCCCAGATCCTGACCACGACACAGAATGGTTTTGGAAAGCGAACGCCCCTCGAGGACTACCGTCCGCAAAAGCGTGGTGGCCAGGGCATCATCAACATCCGCGCGAACGACCGAAATGGTCCCGTGATTGGCATCGCGCAGGTCGTCGACGACGACGACGTCATGTTGATCACCGACGGCGGCAAGGTTCTTCGCTGTCCCGTGAATGGAATCTCTTCGATGGGCCGAGCGACCCAGGGTGTGCGTGTCATGAATCTGGGTTCGGGCGAGAAACTCGTCTCGATTGCGCGACTGGCAGAAGAAGACGTTGAGGCGGTGGTCGAGGCGGAACCCGCTCCGACTAGTCAGTCTGCGCCGTCCGATGTGGCGGAATCGACGCCTACCTCGAACGACTCTGACGGCTCCGAGGAAGTCGACGAGAACGACGAAGCCGACGGAAACGGCGACGGGGAAGAATAGTCCGATGGACCAAGCGAACTCCCGTCGCGAATTTCGTCGCGCGAAGCGCTCGATTCCCGGCGGCGTGAATAGCCCGGTTCGCGCTTTCAGTTCCGTCGGTGAACGGCCGCGCTTCATCGAGTCGGCCAAGGGCGCGCGCATTCGCGACATCGATGGAAACGAGTACATCGACTACGTCGGTTCCTGGGGCCCGATGATCCTGGGCCATGCGCATCCGAAGATTCTCTCTGCGGTGCGCCAGGCGATGAAATCCGGCACGAGCTTCGGGGCGCCGACGGCGCGGGAAACCGATCTGGCCGAAGCGATCCGGCGTGTGCTGCCCTCGGTCCAAAAGGTGCGCATGGTGAGTTCGGGAACGGAGGCGACGATGAGCGCGCTTCGCCTGGCTCGGGGTGTCACCGGCCGAGACCGAATTCTCAAATTCGACGGCTGCTATCACGGGCATTCCGATGGCCTGTTGGTCGGCGCTGGAAGTGGCGTGGCGACGCTCGGAATTCCCGGTTCACCCGGCGTGCCGAGCGCGATGACGGATCTGACGATCATTGCCCCTTTCAACGATCTCGGAGCCACCCGAAAGGCTTTTGAGAAATGGGGCGAGGACATCGCCGCGATCATCGTCGAGCCGATCGCCGGCAATATGGGCTGCATCCCGCCGCTGCCCGGCTTCCTGAAGGGGTTGCGCGCGTTATGCGACGAATTCGGCGCGCTGCTGATCTTCGATGAGGTGATGACCGGGTTCCGAGTGGCGCGAGGCGGCGCACAGCGCCTCTACAAGGTGAAACCCGATCTCACGACCCTCGGCAAAATCGTGGGCGGCGGGCTGCCGGCGGCGGCCTATGGAGGTCGTAGGGATCTGATGGCGCGGATCGCGCCGGAGGGGGACGTCTATCAGGCGGGAACGCTTTCCGGGAATCCACTGGCGGTCGCGGCGGGCCTGGTGACCCTCGAAGAGCTGGAAGCCGATGGGGTGTACGAAGCGCTTTCCGAGCGGTCGGAGGCAATGGCCACCGGGTTGGCGGAGATTGCCGCGGAACTCGATATTCCGATGACCACGCGGAGTGTCGGGGGGATGTTTGGATTTTTCTTCCATCCGGGCCCCGTCGACAGCTTTGAGCAGGCGCAGCAAAGTGATGCAGCGGCCTTCCGGATCTTCTTCGCCGCGATGCTCGAAGAAGGCGTCTATCTGGCGCCCTCGCCCTACGAGGCGGGCTTCGTGTCCCTTGCGCACCGTCCCCGGGACATCGCGCAAACCCTCGAATCGGCCCGTCGAGCACTCGCTCGAGTGGCCCGTGCGCGTTGAGCCGACAACGTCTAAAGGCTATGCTGCGCGCCGATTTCAGGCCTTCCGGGCCAAACCGAGATTGCCTGAAACAGATCGGTACGTGGTCGTGAGTCAGCCACCCGACTATCCGGGTCGTGAGCGTTTCAAACGTGCGGCCGCTGCGGCAGGAAGCGAAGCCTATCAGGGCGCCTTCGAGGCGATCGGGTCGGTCTTGATCGCAGGTGCCTTTGGATATTGGGTCGACTATCGCTGGGACACGGCCCCGGTCGGTTTGTTAGTTGGAACTGCTGTCGGATTTGCGGCAATGGTTCTTCGATTGGTTCGGTTGGGAAAAGAAATTCATCCCGAATTGCCAGGATCCGATCCTGGATTGGGGAACACGAAGGGATCAACCCCGACAACGCGGCTCACGGACGAGCTAGGAGTCGGCGAATCACCGGGGATGAGTTCGGTGTTGCGTGACGAGCGCGACGAGTTTACCGAGCGAGTCGAGTACGAGACGCCCGGTGAAGGCGACAGGCGCGAAGAATCAAAGGAAGCGAAAGCGTCCGAAAGAGTAGACGAAGAGCAAAAATGAGATTCGAATTGGCCAAGGTCGAGCAATGGAATATCGGGCTCTCCGCGAGTGCGGTGGCGGCGTCTTATGCGCTCGTGACTCCGCATTTCGCGACCAGTCTCGCCGCCGGTGCCTTTCTTGAAGCCATCAACCTCGGTGCCATTCACCGCGCGGCCAAGCGATTGTTTGCGGGGGAGATTCTGTCACGGGGTTGGGTCGGCGGCCTGTCGATGCGCTTCATCATTCTCGGGGTGGCGATCTTCATCACGATGAATGCCGGTGCGAACCCGATTGGGCTCTTGATCGGGCTTTCGATTGCGATGCCCGCAACAATCATCGACGCCTGGCTGAACCGGCCACCAATCGTCGATCCCTCGACTCTGCCCGTCTTGCTCGATGATGGAATCGATCAAGACGAAGACGACCGCCTTTGGCAGAACGGTCGCCTATTCACCTCCAAGTTCTCCGATCGGCCCGATGACGACTGGCCGGAGAACGACCGATCCCTTGAGGTCGGAACCGACGAGAAAGACCAATGAACGCTTTCGAGAATCTCGCCCATCAACTTCATACCGAGTGGATCTTCCTCTCCGCACTTTTCGCGGCGGGCATTTTGATCCTCGCGGGTCTGTCCGTCAAGCGGGCGGTTTCCGGTGAGAACGGCGGCGTATTGCCCGACGAGGGCATGTCGATCCGAAACGTCATCGAAGTCATCATCCAGGCGCTAGGCGACCTCGGCGAAACCACGATCGGCGATGAATGGCGGCGCTATTTCCCGATCGTGGGAACGATCTTCTTCTTCGTCCTCGTTTCCAATCTGATGAGCCTGGTACCTGGCCTGCTCGGTTCGACCAGCGACGCGAATATCACTTTCGCCTGGGCGATCATTTCCTTCGCTGTCTACAACTACGTTGGGATCCGGCAGCACGGATGGAAGTACATCTACCAATTCATGGGCCCAGCCCTCTACCAACCGGAGATCGGCGGCACGCATTACCACGTACGCGTGCTCGCGCCCTTTTTCCTGCCGCTCGAAGTCGTGCTCCATCTCGCACGAATCTTGACGCTCGGTATTCGTCTGCTCGCCAACATGTTCGCGGATCACAAGGTCATCGTGATCTGGTTGGGCCTGGTTCCCGTTGTCTTACCAGCGATCTTCATGGGTCTCGGGCTGCTCGTGAGTTTCTTGCAGGCCTTCGTCTTTGCGCTTCTTACGATGATCTACATCGGGCAAGCGTTGGAGGAGCCGCACTGATCTGCGGATCCTGAAGTTGGAAAAGTTTCTCGGACGGGGACAGGCCCCGTTCGTTGGCCCGGTGAAAAGCACCGAGCTGAGTTCATTCGACCCGCCCCATGACGGGGGGAGCCCCATCGGCTCCAGGGTCTCGGAAAGAAGGAAAAACAGCATGCGTCGTATCGTCAACATCCTCGTCTGGGCAATCGTCCTCTTCCTCGCACCGACCGCGGCCTTCGCAGCCGACGGCGCCGGCGTCAGTGGCCTCGGCATCGGAGCGGGCCTGGCAGTCGGCATGGCCGGTCTCGGTTGTGGCATCGGTCAGGGCCTCACCGCGGGCAACACCACCGCTGGCATCGCCCGAAACCCCGGCGCAGCCGGCGCGATGTTCACGAACTTCATCCTCGGCATGGTGCTGATCGAATCGATCGCCATCTACGGCCTGGTTGTCGCGATCATGCTGCAAGGCCAGATGTAGGACGCGCCAAATTTCGTTTCGGCGTGGCCCTCGGTCTACTCCGACGGCGCGACTACACACGGTTACACGGTTACACGGTCACACGGCCACACGGCCACACGTTCCACGGTCGTACGATCGTTCGACGAGTTTGAACGGGCGTGGGGGTTCTTTGAACCTCCGCGCCCTTCGTGTATCCAGCGTCAAAATGAGAAGCACCGAGTGGCAACTCGAGTCGGATTTCACCCCGTAAAATTGACCCGACTCGACCCTGTGTTGCCACCCGGCACTCTCGGCCCCGCCTTGCCCCCGGTCCCGTTAGAGGGGCGCAGCGAGCACCGCCCGAAGGCGACGTCGATCTTGAATTGCGAACTTCATACCAACGTCGCGCCGCTGTCTCGTCCCATTGAAAGCGGCCCTCTTCGCAGGAGAGCGTTAGGCTTCGGTCGGCGGGCTCGTCGTGGAGTCTGCCCGGGCACGGAGGGCACGTGAAGCGCGGGATACTGATCGTCTTCGAAGGTCTGGATGGTTGCGGGAAGTCAACCCAGCTTCGCCGCGCGGCGAAGCGGCTGCACGAACGTGGCTTCGATCCGGTCGTGACGCGTGAGCCCACGGACGGGCGGTGGGGGCGGCGGATTCGTGAAATGGCGCGCGAGGGTGTAGGCGTCTCGCCTGAAACGGAACTCGAATGGTTCTTTGAGGATCGACGCGAGCATATGCGCGAAGTCGTCGAGCCGGCACTCGCTGACGGGCACATCGTCCTCTCCGACCGCTCCTATCTCTCGACGGTCGCCTACCAGGGTGCGCGCGGCCTCGACCCGACAAAGATTCTCGCTGATAGCGAAGCCGAATTTGCGCGGCCGGACGTCGTCCTGCTCTTTGTGATTTCGGCCAAGGATGGGCTGGCTCGGGTGAGCGCGCGCGGTGGCGAAAGTGAGCCCGTCTTCGAAAATCTCGAGTTCCTGGAACGCGTGAGTCAGGTCTTTGAGGCGATGGACGTCGCCGGACTAGAACGGATCGAAGCGAGCCGCAGCGAAGAGGAAATTGCGAAGAACGTGGCCGAGGTGCTCGATCGAGTGATCGGCCCGGGTAGCGAGGCAACTGGATCCGGATCCAGTTGAGTCAGTGCGTGTCGTTTCGAGCACTACGACGCTCGCGACTTCGACCTTTCGCGTTGGTGCCGCCCGCGCCTAGAGATCCTCGCCTTCAACTTCGAATCGCTCCATATAGTTACGAAAGCGTTCTGCCTCGGCTGTCGCATCGAGGCCGATCTCGTCGAGTGAATATTGGTGGACTCCGTGGGCGCCCTTGGGTTTTGCCTTGGCGTAGTCGCTGATTCGCTTCGCAATTTCGTCGGTCATCGGCCAATCGAGTCGCCGGTAGACGTTTTCGACGCAGCCGATCGGGTCGCACAGCATATCCTGGAATCGCACGTCGATGAATCGTTCGTCTGGGAGCAGCCCTTGCTTCCGTTCCTTCATCTCCAACTCGTAGATATAGGCATATCCAAAGGCCAGCCGTTCCGCCGCGCGCGACATGTCGACAGTGTTGCAGCGCATCCATTTGAGTGTGCCCATCAGACTGATGGCGGACGCAAGGGTCTTTCGCGGGTCGCGATGTGTTCGGATGATCCTGGCGTCAGGGTAGACATCGAAGAGCGTCCGCATCTGGAAGAGATGGCTCGGGGCCTTGAGCAGCCAGCGCTTGCTCGTCTCCCGTTCTTGCAGTGTCTGCAGGAATCGCTTGTGAAATGCGTAGGCCGGTCGCTGATCTGTTGTGACGAGATGCCGTGCATAACTGGGAACGTTATGCGAGCCGGTCCAATGGTCGGAGAGAAATTCGTGCAGGGTGATGAAGATGCACTCGTTCGGCAGCAGGCCGGAATTGGCGTGCATGGTTTCGTATTCGGGTTGAACATCGTGCCAGAATTGAGTGACCAGGTCGGCAGAATGGGACCATGACCCGGCCCCGGCCCCGAGGGCTTCGACAGGGTGATGCATCTCCCAAAGTGCTGGAGTTCGGGTCGCCGGGTCCTGCGCCATGAGTTCGTGAAGGATGGACGTACCCGAGCGCGGGCTTCCGACGATGAAGACGGGCTGGTTGATTTCGGCATCCAGGATCGCAGGCTTCCGGTTCCAAAGATCGGCCAACAACAATCTGTTTCGCAGTGCCTGGAGGAGTTCTGTGCGAACCATGGTCCGGCCAATGAGATGAAGATCGGATTCTTCTTCGAGCGCTCGAAGAAGAACGTGAAAGTGCGCTCGCCACCCGTCATCACCACCAAAGTCCGTTAGTCCCGTGGAAGACATCGCGACCTCGAGCAGGTCGTCGGGGGCGAGCGAAACGAGATTGGCTGGTCCACCGACCGCGTTGCCATATTCGATCAGTCGCTGCGCCCATCGAGGACGCTTGGGTGGTTGCCAGCTCATGATTAGAGGTACCGGTTCCAGGCGGCTTCGCGACGTCGGGAGAGCGATTTTCGACGCGCCCCGTCGTCGATGATCGGATGATCCGCCGGCATGGCCGCCCTGACCTGGTCGAGGGCCATGATCGTGGAGGTCGGCATCGGATTGTCCTTCGACCACACCCAGCGATAGACCAATAGGCCGCGCTCGCGACCGGTGAGATCGATCCAATTTGCCACACCGGGATCGCGCTGGGACAAAACGATCCGCATCACACCGTCCGAGTCGAGATGAACCTGGTGGCCACTCAAGCTGGTTTGTCGGTCGGCAAAATCGCCGCTTTCGAGCCAGGCCATCGTGTGAATCGTCCACCCCCAATACTCCGCGTCCGGCGGGTCGCATTCGATCACCATGGCCTGGTCTTCGCGCAACTCGAAAAAGCAGCTTCCGTAGAGGATATTGTCGGCACCGCCGGGTGCCGGCTTCGCGGGCGCGATCTGGTTTGGGGTCGCTCGATTCCAACCTGCATTCGTATATTGATTCCAGAAGGCGCCGGTCTTCTCAATCCAGCGTGCCGACCGATCCAGCGCTCGGGTCATGTACTCGGCGGTGAGCGGCGGCCGCGCAATACCCTCCGCACCGATGCGTTCGATATGGAAGGGGTGCGCGGCGTCGTTCACCCAGTCGCTTTGAAAAATCCGAATCGTCAGCAACCGTCCCTTCGGATCGCTCGGTATCCAGTTGCCGGAATGTTCTTCTCGGGTGATCCAGATCTCGAGCATGCCCTGCTCATCCACTTCGAATTGATCGAGCGACCGCTCGCTGAACACGCCGTACTCGCCCAATTGCATCTCTCCTTCATTCAAGGAGAAGATCGCCTGCCTGACATCTTTGACGTTGCCCCAGACGCGATAGTCGCAGCTCGGATTCAGGTTTGCGCGGAAATAGGTGTTGTCCGGATTGGGCCCGCCCCATTGGTTGTGTGGCGTTTCGTAACGGATGAAGCACGGGAATTGGCGGTCACCGGCCTCGACTTCCAACTGCGTCGCGTGGCTCACCAAGCGGGTCAGCCAGCGAAAGCCTTCGGCGCGGTCGCCGGGTGCAGTCGGAAAGCCATCCTGAAGGATCGCTTCACCCGTCGCCTTCAGTCGATCACAGAAATCCCTCCACGCCTCACCAGAGAGCAGACGTTCTTCGTCGTCTTCGTTCGGGTTCTGCGACATGATCTCGTGCCTTTCAGTTTTGACATAACGCTGGGCGCCGTCGCGTAGAGTTGTGGTTTTTTCGAAGCCGAGGCGTCGGATCAATCGGATCGAGGCGGGATTCTCTGCCTCGACGAAGGCCTCGATCGCCGCATCCGGTCTCTTCGACCGACACCAGGCCACGACGACCGAACACGCCTCGGTCGCGTAGCCGGATCCCCAATGATCGGGATGAAAGTGATAGGCGAGTTCTGCGGTCGGTGTGATGGCGTTGAACCCAACCGCGCCGATCAATCGATCGGTCTGTTTCGAGATCACTGCCCATCGAACGCCGCTGCCCTCCGCCGCTCGGCGCATGAAAAAATCGAGAATCTTGTCGCTGTCGAGCGATGACCGCGCGGGCAGGGCGATCGGCCGACCCGCCCAGTCGTGTGCTTCGCCGGAATAGCGGCAGACCTCCGCGTTGGACCAAAGCGCAAAAACACCCTTCGAGTGGTGATCTGCGAAGGGCTCGAGCCGGAGCCGGTTCGTCGTGAGCTCGAAAAACTCGGAATCGGGCATGGACTAGTCGCTTTCTCCGCTGCGAGGTGTCTCGGGCCAGGCTCTCGCTACTCCCCTGTTTCCATGGGCAGCTTCGGGTCTCGGGACCATTCGTTCAGCGAACCGTCGTAGACGCCGACGTTCGAGTGGCCGAGCCGTCGCAAGGCGAAGCCGTTCAGTGTCGCCGCGATTCCGCCACCGCAGTAGTTGATCACCCGCTCATCACTGCCGCCGTCGAGCATCGAGAAGTTCTGTCGGAGATCGGCCGCACTGCGCAGCAAACCGGATTCGGGGTCGAGAACGCCCGTAAAGGGCGCACTCTGGCTTCCCGTGATTCGGCCCGGTCGGCTGTAGCCCATCTTCGCTTCGCCGGTATAGACCGCGCGGGGCAGCGCGTTGAGTGTGCAAATCGCGCCATCATCGACTGCCGAGAGCACCTCGTCTTGAGTCGCCCACCAGGATTCGTCGGGTCGACTTCGCATCGTGGTCTCCGCATAACAACAGGGTTCGACGGAGATCGCGCGCCCCTCCGCCTTCCACTTCGCGAAGCTCCCATCGAGCAGCGCAACGCTTGCGACGCCCGCAGACCGAAGTAGCCACCAAAGTCGGGTCGCCCACATCGTACTTCCCGGCGCGTCGCTATAGACGACGACCTGCGAATCATCAGCGATCCCGAGCTGTCCAAGGACGCGGTCGAGTCGCTCCGGAGACGGTCGTGTGAAATGGAGTACGTCGTCGGGTTCGGAAAATTCCGCGAGCAGGTCGACGAAGCGCGAACCGGGGATA
>CAZMFM010000079.1:0-25742 GCA_964565565.1 uncultured Spirochaetaceae bacterium
AGAAGGCCACCAAGAAGAAGGCCACGAAGAAGAAGGCCACCAAGAAGAAGGCCACGAAGAAGAAGGCCACTCGCAAGAAGGCCGCGAAGAAGAAGGCCGGCAAGAAAAAGGCCACTCGCAAGAAGGCCGCGAAGAAGAAGGCCACCAAGAAGAAGGCCGGAAAGAAGAAGGCTGCTCGCCGCAAGCGCTAATCGCGCGTGTGGATGAGTGGCCTTCCGTTTTTGGAAGGCCTAAGGGACCCCGGCTGGGAAACCGGCCGGGGTTTCCTTCGTCCTGCGCTTGATCTAGGCTGCTCGCCTCCTCAAATGAGATTGGACACGAAATGGCACGTATTACGGTCGAAGATTGCATGGAGCACGTCCCGAATCGATTTCACCTGGTTCGAATGGCTTCGATTCGCGCGAAGCAGTTGAAGAAGGGTGCGCTTCCGCTGCTCAAGTCTGAGGAAAACAAGCAGGTGGTCATGAGCCTGCGTGAGATCGCGGCCGGGTTGGTCAAGCCGGGTGAGGCAACGCCGGTGGTCTCCGCCTCTACTCCAACCGCCTCTACTCCAACTGCCTCTACTCCAACCGCCTCTGCTTCGGCCGACGCTGCGCCGGTCGAGAAAAAGACCGCCGCCGCCGCTGAGCCCGAAACTGCTCCCAAAGCCGCTTCTGAGGGCGAGTAGCGCGTCGCACGCTCATCTTCGATCAATTGATTGATGACGACTGGTTGCGGAATTCTGCGCTTGGCTGGCCGGGATGTACGGCCCGTCGGCGTTCAGGCGAGAATGACGGGAAGACTGAACTCGACGCGTGTGCCCTTGCCCGCTTCGCTTTCCAGCAGCGAATCGCCGTCCATCAAGATGAGCAGGTCGTGGACGAGGGTCAGTCCGAGTCCGGCGCCGCGATAGCGGGTGCTGGCTCGATCATCGACCTGATAGAACTCGTTCCAGATATATTTTTGATCATCCGGGCAGATGCCGATTCCAGTGTCTTCGACCCAACAGTGGAGCCGATCGTCTTCGAAGCGGGCACCGATCGTGATCTGGCCGCGCTCGATGAATTTCGCCGCATTGTCGAGTAGCAGGAAGAGGATCTGGTTGACCTTGGCCAGGTCCGTTCGCAAGGTCGGAATGGGCTCGAGAATTTCCTTCGTGATCTCGACGGGCTTGTCTCGGAGCGCATCTTGCACGCTAAAGATCGTTTCATCGATCACGTCCGAGATGCGAACCTCCTGAATCTCGATCGGGAATTCATTCTGCTTGACGCGCCACAGGTCGAGAATGTTCTGAAGGGTACGCTGGAAGGCCGTTCCTTCGTCCAATGCCTGTCGCAGCGTCTGTTGTGATTCGCTCGAGAGGCTTTCGTGTTCGTTCGAGAGGACGGTAATCGTCGACTCGATGATGCTGTTGAGGGGCGTACGCAGTTCGCGCGACATCTTCTCGATGAAGTCGTTCTTGAGTTTCTCGATCTTTCCGAGTTTTTCATTGTTCCGCAGTAATTCGATGTCCTGCGCGAAAAGCTCCTCGGAGAGCTTCAAGAGTTCGTCGCTCTTTTCGTCTGAAATCTCGAGGTTCTTCTCGGATTCGGCAGCGAGCAGGTCGTAGTGCATCGACATACGGGCATGATCGATTGCGATCGCCGTCGACCACGCGATCGTTTCGATCGACTCCATGACCTCGGCAGTGAGCGCCTCGCTGGAAGCGAGCGCCAACACGCCGACGACTCGCCCCCGCGCCATCAGTGGAATCGCTACGGCGCAAGATTTGTCATGCGTGAGCATGCTGTTGGCTTCCGCGGAGTCGATGGCTTCGTGAACCTTTGATTCGATTTCAGCGGCCAGCTTGCGCGCGTCTTCAGCGGCGCGGAATCCGGCGGCGGCACGAAGGCGTCCAGCGGCCGGATCCGCATCGATATGGGAATAGACCAGGACCGCACTGGAACCGGAGAGGCCGGAGGCCTGGCTGGCGGCCATCCGCAGGACGCGTGTGAGGCGGTCCTCGCTTGCAGGATTCAGAGTCGTTTCCATCGTGGCCACTTTGCTAGAACCGTTCGTCGGTTTCGATGTCGAAGGGTGTCTCTGGTTTCTCGTCGATCGCTGTGTCGTCGTGAACCAGGCCTTCCATTTCGAGTTTGGTGTGAAAGTCCGTGGGATTCGATGCTGCGTTCAGCGCGGCTTCCATCGTCACCTTGTTGGCCTTCAACAGGTCGAGAAGATGTTGATCGAAGGTCTGCATATGTTCGGCGCGCCCGCGAGCGATGAACTCGGTGATCTCGTGGGTGCGTGCTGGGTCTTTGATGCATTCCTGGATCGATCGGGTCGAACGCATGACTTCAACGGCGGGCACGCGTCCGTTCTGCTTCTTGTTGACGAGCAGGCGAAGGCTGACGATGGCTTTCAGGTTGTCCGCGAGCCGGGCTCGAACTTGAAGATGTTCTTCGGCGGGAAAGAAAGACACGAGGCGGTTGATGGTCGAGGCGACGTCTGCCGTGTGGATCGTGGAGAAAACGAGATGGCCGGTCTCGGCGGCCTTGAGTGATGTATCGACGGTTTCGAGGTCTCGCATCTCGCCGACCATGATGACATCCGGATCCTGGCGCAGCGCCGCTCGCAGCGCGTCCGGGAAGCTGGCCGTATCCGTTCCGATTTCGCGCTGGGTGATGATGCTCTTGTCATGCGTGAAGACGAACTCGATCGGGTCTTCGACGGTGACGATCTTGCTCTTTCGCAGACGATTTACTTCATTGAGCATCGCTGCGAGGGTCGTCGACTTGCCCATTCCGGTCGGGCCCGTAACGAGGACATAGCCACGGCGGACCTTGGCGATATCCCCTAACACCGAAGGGAGATTCAGGTCCGCGAAGGATTTGATTTGCAGCGGGATGACCCGCAGAACGATATTGAAGAAGCCACGCTGCCGGGAAATATTCACGCGGAAGCGACCTTCGCTCGGCAATTCGAAGGCGAGGTCGCGTTCATTGAAGTTGAGGTCTTGGCCGAGTGAATCGTTCTCGATCAGGATCTTCACGATTTCTTCGGTGTCTTCGGGCGTCAGGACCTTGTATCGCAGCTCGACGAGCTCGCCGTGGAAGCGATAAAGGGGCAGGTATCCCACCTGGAAGTGGATATCGCTTGCCCCCTTTTCGAGACCGAGTCGGAGAAGCCTGTATAGCTTTTCCCGTTCCATCGCCGCTCCCCTATACAGTCTGGCCTGAGGACCCTCGTTGCGAGCACGACGGCCGTTGAATTTATCGGCGGTTGGCGTTGGCCCTTGACCCCGGAATCCCTGTATCGCGGTGGTCGAGTGCCTGAGGCGGCCGTCTGTCCGCTATGATTGAAGCGTTTCCCGGGCGATGGTCGTCGTTCCGTCGGCGGAATTGCGATCCAAACGGATTGTCGTGGCACGGTGCCAGGCCCGATCCGTCCACGAAGGTGACGGACACGAGGCGATCGACATCTCGCCAAGGTGAGGAATCATGATCCGAATTCGACCAGCCAAGAGGCTGACTTGCGTGATGTGGCTGCCGCTCGGTTGCTTGCTGGCGGGCGGCGCGATGGCGCAAGACGAGGTTGATCGGGGGAAACAGTCGACGGCACCTGAGGCCGAAGCACAGATGACGGTGCCCGGGACCCGGAGCCCGAGTTCGCCCCAAGGGGCGTCCGGTGGTATTGAATCCTATCTACAGCTGCCGGATGGCTTCATCACGACTTCGCCGTATTCGGTTTCGGGAGCCAGTGAGAACGAATGGCGTCGGCGCTTCAAGAACGCCGAATCAGCACTCTCTGAGGCCAGAACCTCGCTTGCCGCGACGAAGCACGAACTCGATGGCGTCGCGGATGAAGGAGGCTCGAGTCAGTGGTCCGTTGCGCCACCGGGTGCTGGCGGAGGAGGCGGCGGCCCACCCAATGCCACGACCTCGCCGATGTCCTTTCGTCTCCGGCAGAAACTGCGCGAAGATCGCGAACGGATCGAATCCACTGAAAAGGCAGCGCGGGAATTGCGTATCGAGGCGGATCTTGCCGGGGTGCCCGAGAGTTGGCGTCACGGCGAAGACCACGGTAGCGGTGGAGGTCCGGCCACCGGCCGTCACAACTAGATTGAATGTTGCATGGCAGGCAACGGGGCAGTCGCTACTATCAGCGCCGCTGAGGTCCCTGTGGGGTCGCGGCGTGAAATGGATTCAGAAGTGGCCGCCTATGCGCCCAAGCCCATGAAGCGATCGAGGGGGAGTACATGTCCGAGCAACAGCAAGAAGAGAATGACGATTTCAACGAGGATGGTCCGGGCATCAATAGCGACCTTGGCTCCTGGCTCTACGTCATCGGCGGGATTCCGATGATGATTCTCTTCTTCGTCGTGCTTTTTGGACTCGTCGGATCGTGTGACGCGCAAAATATCATGATTCACGGCTAGGCCGCGCTCCACCTTTTTTCATCCTTCCATCCTTCCATCCTTCTATCCGTCCATCGTTCTATCATCGACCCTGTCCCTGATTATTCGCCGTCCCTCGTGCGTACTGCCTCGTCGGACTGACGCGGCGCCGCTCGAGCCGATCCCGGCCACCGCTCAACTTTCCCGACAGCCACGCCGATAACTCGGCCATGGCTCTCCGCTCACAGTGGAATAGGCAACTCCTCGTTTGTGTGGTCGCCGCGCTGCTTTTCTCTGGCATGGGATGCGCGACGATCCTGCCGGATACCTTGTCAGAGACGGGCCTGGACTATTTCCAGCGCCCGCAGCCCGACGACGTCTGGAGCCCCAAGATTGCAGGGTGGCAGCGCCGAGAACGCTTCGATGCGGGATTGCTCGCGCCCCTCGAGAGCGGCCCCGCTGTGGAGTCAGCCGGATACAGTGCCGCCAACGAACGACTTCCCGCCGATCAAGCGGATGAGGGCGGCCTGCGCGCCAAATACTTCGACTTTCGTGCGGGGCGTCGGCGAGCGCTCGCCGCCGAGGTCGCGTCCTGGATTCAGTCCGAGGCCAAACAACACTATCGGGAAGACGGTGCGATCGATCATTGGGCCACCTTGGAAGAGACGCTCGCCAGGGGTGGCGACGATTGTGATGGTCTCGAACTCCTGGCCTTTCACGCGCTGCGCGATCTGGGTTTCTCGGCCAGTGAGGTCTACCGGGCAATCGTGGTTCGCCCCTCCGATGGTCAACACCATATGGTGACGCTCTGGTTCGAGGACCCGGAAGATCCCTGGGTCATCGACCCGACCGGTGCGATGACGCTAGGAATGCCTCATATGTCCGACCTGCCGGAATGGACACCACTCAAGGTGTTTTCCGAAAGCATCGAGTACACGGTTCGCGACCGCACCGAATCCCTCAGCCAAATTCCCTAAGACCCCATCTGCAGCTTTCGACCGACGCGCGACTCCGTATTACAAAGGATGGAGCCGGTGCCCGGTGGGTCCGATAAGCCTTTCACGCGATGGCCCCACGATGGTGTGGTGCGAGCGGAGGCCGCCTGCGGATGGATCTTGGAACGATTATTGGACTGGTGCTGGGCTTTGGCCTGATCGCCGCGGCCATGATGCTCGGTGGCGGCATCATGCCCTTCATGGACGCACAGAGTGCGCTGATCGTGATCGGCGGAACGATCGCCGCCACCATGGTCAATCAACGGCTTCCCATCGTCATCGGTGCGATCAAGGTCGGGATGCAAGCGTTCTTCGATCGCTCGACGGACAAGACCTTGATGGTCCCATTGATCATCGACCTGGCCGCCAAGGCGCGCAAGGAAGGACTCGTCGCCCTCGAAGGTGAGCAGATCGATGATCCCTTCATGGCACGGGGCGTTCGTCTCGGTGTCGATGGACTCAGCCCGGAACTGATCAAGGAAACGCTGACCGGAGAACTCTCTGCGCTCAAGGAGCGGCATGATCGTGGCCAGCGAATCTTCAAATTCATGAGTGCGACGGCGCCGTCGATGGGACTGATCGGAACGATCGTGGGTCTGGTGCAGATGCTCCAGAGTCTCGACGATCCGGATTCGATCGGACCGGCGATGGCGGTTGCCTTGTTGACGACGCTCTACGGCGCGATCCTGGCCTTTCTGGTCTATGGACCGATTGCTGAGAAACTCATCAACCGAACGACGGAAGAGGTCGCCATCAAGAAGCTCGCGATTGCAGGCGTCGAGTCGATCCTGAAGGGTGACAATTCGATGGTCATTCAATCGAAGCTCGAGTCCTTCCTCTCGCCGGAGGAGCGCGAGTCGCTCGCGGCGAAGTAATCCAGCATGGGACTCGACCCAAGCGAAGCGGAAGATCATGTCTGCGAAGAGGGCGCGCCGGCCTGGCTTGCGACGATGGGCGATCTGATGAGTCTGCTGCTGGTCTTCTTTGTCTTGATGCTCTCCTTCGCGAACACCGACAAGCAGCTCTTCATGCAGGCGATGGGTTCGATCCAGAATGCGCTGGGCTTGATTGAGGACAATCCCGGCCAGTTCCAAGTTCGTAGTACGAGCATGATCGAATGGACCGAGAAGAAATCAACGCCCTTTCTAGACATCATGGACATGGACAAGTCGAATGACGCGCCGAGCATGGATCAGAAGATCATGCAGAAGGTTCAGCAGGCGATCTCGGAGAACAATCTCTCTCGCATCGTCGAGGCGGAGTCTTCCGAGCGTGGCGTGATCGTCCGGGTCAAGGGCGGGGCGCTCTTCAAGGCCGGCTCCGACTCCCTTCTTCCCGTCTCGTTCGTCTTTCTGGACGAAGTCATCCGGATCACAGAGGAGTTTCCCTTCGAGCTTTCCATCGAGGGCCATACCGACGACGGTCCCATCAATACCCCGCGCTTTCCGACGAATTGGCATTTGTCGGCGGCGCGAGCCATCGCCGTTCTGCGATATATGGTCGATGCCGGGGATCTCGATGCCAGCCGCATATCGGCCGGCGGATATGGATCGACCCGGCCGCTCGTTCCCAATGATTCACCTGAGAGCCGTGCGGTGAATCGCCGTGTCGAATTCGTCTACAAGCGAGACCCGATTGCGGATCGCGCGACGAGGGCCCAACGCCAAGCACGAAGGCGAGAGAGCGCGAAAAAGGAACGTTAGTCGATAGAGACAACGCGACTTGAAAGCCGCGGCGTTGTCTTCAGGGTTCCAGAACGAAGCGCTCAATACAATCTGAACGAGTCCTCTGGGTACTTCCATCGAGACGTTCCGCGCAGACCGTCGCATCCTGAATTGTCTTCCCGCCACATTGCAAAATTGCACGAATAACGCTCAAGCAGGTGCGTTTGGGGCCGATCGTTGAACTGTTCGCTTCATTGCGGATTTCATTGCGGAACGGAGGCCGCAGAGTTGAACGATGAACCCGGCAATATTTTCCGCACCCCAACCGTGACGGGCTTCGACCGACGAAGCCAGAAGGTAGACGGGTCCGTTTGCATCCTGATTGTCGACCCTGTCCTGGGATCGAGATTCTCCCTCGCGGAGGCGGTGGCCAGCCCGGGCTATCTCGTGAAGACTGCATCGACCGCTGCCGAAGCCCTCCTTCATCTAGAGCAAAATGAAGTCTCCCTGGTCATCGTCGATCACCAGCTCGCGGAATGTGACGGCATCGATCTCTTGGTCGAAATTCGCGGCCGATTTCCAAAGATCCTTCGTGTGCTGGTGACAGCGAGCGAATCGATCTCATTCATTCGCGGTGCGATTGGTCGCGCGGGGCTTTGTTTCTTGTTGAGCAAGCCCTGGAGCCCGAGTTCGCTCCGCAAGACGATTCGCGAGGTGCTCGGCGTAGCAGGTGGGTCGGAGGGCAAATTCAAGGGCTGGGACCAAATGGTCGGCCAGGCTGCGTCGTCCAGGAAAATCCGGACGACGAACTTCGACCGCCGACAACCCGACCGGAAACACGAGGTTCTTCTGCGCGGGCTCTTGGCTGGATTGAATTCCTGTGAATTCGAATCGGAGGTCTTCGAACTTCTCCATTCCGAACTGGCCCGTCCCTTTTGTGTCAGGGCCTGGCTCTGGGTCGATGAAGACCGAGAAGTTGCTACGCGAATCGCCGGTGACTGGCCAGTCGAAGGTGGCGTCGCGCTTGGGGCATTGGATCCCAATGAGCGCCGACTCTTGTCCAAGGCGCGTAAGTCTCTACGCGTTACACGTCTCGATGGCGAACTGCTCGGACTGCAATCCGATACGAGCCGCGAAATCTGCCTGGGTCTTGCGATTCGCGATGAAGCACGTCGAACCGGAACGTGTCTGATCTGGGCGGAGAGCCGGCATCGGGAATCACTGGTTTCCATGATGCGTGAACTCCAGGCCGGATTGCAAATGGTCTTTCGACGGGTTCGCCTCGCCGATGCGCGTGCCGAAGCCGCGCGCCGATTGGCACAGCACGTCTCCGAGGAACTCCGTACGCCCATTGGCGCGTTGGCACATGCGATCGATCGGCTTCGGGGCGAGGCCGAGCGAGCGGGCTTGTCGCCCAAATGGGTCGACCGCGTTTCTTCCGAATCGGACCGAGTCGTTCGCGCCGTCGAGCAACTCGAAGGCGAAATTCGGACGGATGAAATTGGGATGCACGGTTCAACGGGTTGAACCGTGTCAGTTTTCCTCGGCCGATCTCGGCCGGGTACAAGAGAGAAGAAATTGGGAGGCAGGACGAGCGTGGCCAGGATTTTGATCGCGGATGGGGAAGAGTCTTTTGTGCGGAGTGCGGCGGCAACGTTGCATCTTCGGGGTCACGAGGTCGTGAGTTGTAGAAGTCTGGAAGAAGCCGTTCGTTCGATCGATGCTTCGACACCGCAACTGGTTCTGGCCGATCTCCGGCTCGAAGGTGGGGGCGGGTTCGCCTTGCTCGATCGTATCAAACAGCAGCATCCGGGTTGTGTTGTCGTACTGACAACGAGTCTCGGCAGTATCGAGAGTGCTGTCGAAGCGATTCAACGCGGTGCACTCAATTATCTCCGTAAGCCGATCGAAGCCGCCGAATTGGTCGGGATCGTCGAGGAGGGGTTGTCGAAGGTGGGTGCGGTCGCCGCCAAGCCCGTTCCAGAAGCCTCCGAGGCGAGCGACCTATCGACGTTGACTGGCATCCTCGGGAACTCCCGGGCGATGGACGATCTTCTCCGGTTGATTGAGAAGGTTGCGGGCACAGACAGTTCCGTCCTGATCACCGGAGAGACAGGCGTTGGTAAGGAGCTCGTTGGGAGGGCGATCCATCGCCTCTCGCGTAGGTCCGACCGTGTTTTTTGCGCCGTCAACTCAGCGGCCTTTCCGGAGGCACTGCTCGAGAGTGAACTATTCGGGCATCGTCGCGGTGCATTCACCGGTGCGACGGGTAACAAGAAGGGACTCTTCGAGTTCGCCAACGAAGGCACGGTCTTCCTCGACGAAGTTGCGGAGATGCCGCTCTCCATGCAGGTCAAATTGCTCAGGTTCTTGCAGACTGGTGAAGTTCGGCCGGTCGGCGACGAAGCGACGCGTTATGTCGATGTTCGGCTCGTGACCGCGACAAACAAAATTCTCGAGCAGGAAGTGGCGAGCGGCGCGTTTCGGGAAGATCTCTACTACCGACTCGCGGTGATTCCGATCCATGTCCCGCCTCTCCGGGAGCGTCCGGAGGATATTCGTTCGCTAGCAACTCATTTCCTTGGGAAATTTTCGGAGCGTGCGGGAAAGCGTGTCGATGGCATCGCAGAGGACGCGATGGACTTGCTCGCAGGCTATGCGTGGCCGGGGAACGTTCGCCAGCTCGAGAATTCGATCGAACGTGGCGTTGCGCTTTGTCAGGGATCCGAAGTCCGGGTCGAAGATCTTCCGGTTCGTTTGAAGGAAGAATCGTTGGTCCGAGAAGGCGAGACGATTCATAGCCTTCAGGTGATGGAGCGAACGCACATCCTGAACACGCTCGAGCAGGTCAATTGGAATCGCAAGCGCGCGGCGTCATTGCTTCAGATTTCGACGACGACACTCTGGCGGCGCTTGAAGGAATTTGGAATCGAGATGGATGGATCGCGGCGAGTCGCGATCGCCCCAACGATGCAGCGATAGCGATTGTCGCCTCTCGTTGAATGCCCGTTCTCGAATCGGGCATCGTGAGGCGACCCGCGAGAAACCTTTCTGAAATAAACCTCGCTATGCCGAGGCGGATGGAGAACGACGATGGCCAAGGACAATGAAAAAGAGGCAGGGGACAAGAGCGAAGAAAGTGAAGCGAGCGGCGGTGGCAAGGGTGGTATGGCCATGATCATTGCGGCTGCTTTGATCTCCCTGGGCATGGGAGCGGGCGGTGCCTTCTTTTTCGCGAGTTCACAGGTCCCGCCTCCGAGCGCTCCTACGAGCATGGCGGCACAAGATCTGGCCGCACAAGCTGAAGCGGAGGCAGCGGCGTCGAGTCGACGCAGCACGGAAGATTTCAAGGAGCGGCTATACGGCCTGGATCCCTTCGTCGTCAACGTGACTGGAGACGGCTACAACCGTTTTCTCAAGCTTCGAATCGAACTCGAGACGAATAACGTTTCGATCAAAGACGAGCTGGATGCACGGCTGCCACAGGTTCGCGACGCGTTGATCGTTCTGCTTTCGAGCAAGCAGCTCTCCGACATTACCGACTTCGAAGGCAAGGCTCTACTCAAGGAAGACATTCTCGAGCGCGTGAACGATCTGTTGGAGACCGGAGATGTCCGATCGATCTTGTTCACGGAGTTCGTCGTACAGTGAGAGGTTCTCAGGCAGACGAAGCGGTTCTGTCTCGAGAGGAGCTCGATGCGCTGCTCGAGGAGATGCCGAAGGTGTCTCTCAGTCGGGAGGTCGACCCGGGGGCTGCGTCTCTCTCGGCGGTCGATATCGAGCTTCAACGAGTCAATGAGAGCTTTGCCCGCGAACAGGGATTGATGCTTTCGAATCGCCAGCAGCGGGGAATCACATTCTCTTTGATCGGGCAGCGCGAGATCGAGATGGCAGAGCTGGCGGAGCTGATGCTGCCGACCGATCTCGTCGCCGCCTATCAGATCATGCCGAAGGGCTTCGACGGGTACCTGCTGCTTTCCCGGCCCTTCTTCTTTCAACTGCTCAGTATGAGTTTTGGAGCTGGTCCAACCATCAAGCCGACACGGCCACCGACGCGAGACTATTCGAAAATCGAAAGACGTTTCTATAGCCGGGCCGCACGAGAGATGGTCGACCAGCTCGAGGTTGCGTGGCGTGGGCTCGCTCCGATCGAGTTGGTCTGGAATGGACTGGTGAGTCGATCAGCGGTTTCCGAGAGCGATGAGATCAATGCCATTCTCGCGACCTTCGATGTGAAGGGGTTCGGGGAGGCTTGTCGGGTTCGCGTTGCAATCCCAGCTGAACCCTTCGCTGCACGAGACGGCGCTTCGCCGCGAAAGACCACGACTCGAACGCAGACCGCCGGAATCTCGGTGATGGATGTTCCGATTCGGCTGCGCGCTCAAGTTGGCACTGCAGAGCTTTCTCTCTCGGAAGTGGCTGGGCTGAAGCCCGGTACTTCGATCGTGCTCGACTCGCCGAGCGATGGCTCGTTGACGGTTCGGATCGGCAATCAGGACAAATTCAGTGGTGTTGCGGGAACGCGCGGCCCCAAGCGAGCGATTCAACTAGGCGAACGCCTTGGCGTTTTGGAGTAGGTCCTGATGGCAGATGAAAAAGAGATCGAGCACGTAACCGAGAACAAGAACGAGATCGGGGAGCTACCCGAAATCGACGAATCGGTGGTCGGCCAGGAAGAGAAGCAGCTCGAGGCCAGCGTCGCCGGAGGGGCCGCCGAGGATCTCGGGCTGATCATGGACGTGCCGCTTCGGTTGAGCGTCGAATTAGGCAGCGCGAGCCTACCGGTGCGTGATGTGTTGGCGCTATCGAAGGGGTCGGTCGTCGAATTGGACCGGGCTAATGGAGAACCCGCCGACGTCTACGTGAACGATCGCTTGATTGCACGTGGCGAGTTGACGGTACAGGAAGATCGCGTCGCGGTTCGGATTACTGAGTTGATTGCGGTGAAGTCCGCAACCAATGGCGGCTAGCGCCATCCGCGGTGAGTCAGGAGTTGGGGGGAGATCATGTTCGAGACGATTGCAGCGCTTTGTGTCGTGTTGGGAGCAATCGTGCTTCTGCGCACGCTGATCCTTCGCCTTGGACTTTCTTCTGGGGCCGGGCGCGGCACGAAGCGGATCAAAGTCATTGAGACCGCGTCACTCGGTGTCAAGCAGCAATTGCACCTGGTCGAGATTGACGGTCGAGAACTGCTATTGGGCGCAAGCGATGCGGGGATTCATCGGTTGGCTCGGCTGCCGGCGGTCCCGAACATGGACGAGAATTGCGAAGGGAAGTCGATCGAGACGGACCGCCCACGACCGAGGCGATCGGAGACGATTCGCCCGAGAAAGCTGGTGAGTGTTTTGAGTGCATGGTTCGGAGCGATTTCGATTCTGATCGTGATGGGAATCGTTTTGGTCGCGCCCGAGGCGATGGCTCAGCAGGCCACGACGCTTTCGAACTCGGGCGCTAGCGCAGCGCCGACACTGTCGATTTCGATCAACGGTGCGACCGCACCGGATCAACTGTCGGACACGCTGAAGATTGTTCTCATCCTGACGGCCATTTCGATTGCGCCATCTCTGCTGCTCATGGCGACCTGCTTTACACGGATCTTGATTGTATTGGCGTTGCTCCGTCAAGCCATAGGTACGGCGACCTTGCCGCCGAATCAGGTACTTGTCAGCCTGGCGTTGATGACGACCGTCTACGTCATGACACCGGTCGGCGAAGTGATCTACGCCGATTCCCTCGCCCCCTATATGGCGGAAGAGATTGGTGGCGAGGAAGCGATCGAACGCGGACTGGCGCCTGTACGCGAATATCTGCTCGACCACACACGCGAGGAAGATTTGATGCTCTTCGTTGAGATGAAGGGGGGCGAGGCACCAGAAGAAGAAGCCGACATCGCGCTCCCAGTGCTGATGCCGGCCTTCATGATCAGCGAAATCCGAACGGCCTTTGAGATCGGGTTCATGATCTATCTGCCCTTTCTCGTCGTCGATCTCGTGATTGCTTCGATGTTGATTTCACTGGGCATGATCATGCTGCCGCCGGTGATGATTGCCTTGCCTTTCAAGCTCATGCTCTTCGTCCTGGTCGATGGTTGGAACCTGACGCTGACGGCGCTCGTCTCTGGATTGCAATAGGTCATTCGATGTCACTCGAACAAGTTACGTCCCTTCTGCAGGATATGATGTTCACGACACTCCTCGTCGCGTCGCCGGTATTGCTAGCCGGCCTGTCTGTAGGGCTTCTGATCGCCGTGTTTCAGGCAGCGACCCAGATCAATGAACAGACCCTAACGTTTGTGCCGAAGATCGTGACGGTCTTTGCCGTATTCGGCGCGCTCTTTCCGTGGATGATGAGAATGATGATGCAATTCAATGGTCGCGTCATGGATTTGATTGCGAGTCAGGGTGGGCCGTGACCGTCGAAATCGGGCTGATGCCAGTCCTGTACGCATTGCTCGGAAGCATTCGCGTTCTCGTGATGATGCTCGCTGGGCCGATCTTCAGTCATCCCGCACTCAGCGCCCGCATTCGCATCATGGCCGCGCTGATGATTGCCTGGGTTGCGGCGCCGGTGGGTGTCGACGGCTTGGCGGGAACGGATTGGGATGCGATCACCCTCGCATCTGCCGTGTTGGTCGAGGTCATGATTGGGTTGAGCGTAGGCGTGGGCTCCGGCCTCGTCTTCGTCGGCATTCTTCAACTCGGCGAATTTGCGGCCGTGCAGGGCGGTCTGGGTGCGGCGCGGAGTATCGATCCGACTTCGGGTGCCTCCTCCGTCGCCATTGGTGTGGCCTTCAATACCTTTGCAATGTTGATCTTCCTCGTGATCGGGGGACATCATGACCTCATCCGCGGAATCAGCTTGTCCTTTACGGCGTTGCCAATCGGTGGTGGCCTGCCGAGCGAGGATGTCTTTCTGGCGGTGGCACGACTCGGTTCAGTCATCTGGCAGATTGCGTTCCAGTTGGCGGCTCCGATTACGGTGGCCATCTTCGTTCAGAACATTGCGACCGGACTCCTTGGGCGCGCCATGCCTCAGCTGAATCTGTTGATCGTGAACCTTCCCCTGCACGTGGCCATGTTGCTCTTGATCGTTGGGCTGGGCGCCACAGATTTCATTCATGCGTTCAAGGACATCATCGAGGTCTGGCCCAGTCAGGTATTCGATCTCGTGATCGGTGGTGCAGATGGCGGATGATGCCGAAAAGACCGAAGCAGCCACCCCGAAGAAGAAGGATGATGCGCGGCAGAAGGGGCAGGTCGCGCAGAGTCGAGATGTGTCGACAGTTTTCTTGTTGGCGGCGGGTGTGGCCGCCCTGAGCTCGTCGTTGGGGACGAGGCTGGGCCAAATCGTACTCGAGGCGGCGCAACATGCCTGGGGTGGACTTCTGGTGCAGCCGACTACGGTCGCCGACTATCATGCGCTGCTTCTCCATCACGGAATGTTGATGGCGCTCGGCCTCGCTCCCTTCGCATTGATCTTCATGGTCGTGGGCGCCGCTTCCAACCTCGTTCAGGTCGGGTGGCTGCTATCAGCCGAGGCGCTGGCCGTGAAATTCGAGAAGATGAATCCGATCTCTGGGCTCAAGCGGATGTTCAGTCTCGATCGACTCTACGAATTGGGCAAGGCATTGATGCGTCTGGGCGTCGTTATCTGGATCTTGTGGTGGCTGATCGAGCCGACCATGCCCGAGATTTTTACCTTGATGGGGGCCAATCTGATCGAGACCGCACGACTCGGCGGGCTGCTCTTGCGGCGTACGATGTGGACGATTCTCGCCGTGTTCGGCGTCTTTGCGATCCTGGATTTTGTCTGGCAGCGATGGCAACACGAAAAGCGATTGCGGATGACGAAGCAGGAAGTCCGTGATGAGAGCAAGCAACGTGAAGGCGACCCCAAGGTCAAGAGCCGAATTCGCCAGATTCAAAGGGAGATCGCACAACAGAGAATGTTTGAAGCGGTGGCGGACGCCGACGTCGTGATCGTGAATCCGACGCACTACGCGGTTGCTCTGCAATATCGACCGGAAGAACACAGCTCACCGAAAGTGTTGGCGAAGGGGCGAAACCACGTCGCGCTTCGGATCAGAAAACGTGCGGAGTCACTCGGTATTCCAATCGTGGAGAACCCGCCCATCGCGCAACTGCTCTACAAGACCGCGAAGGTGGATCGCGAGATTCCAGAGGACCTCTATCAGGCTGTGGCTGAAGTACTCGCCTATGTCTACAAGCTCAATCCGCGTAAGGGCGAGCACTGGAGGGCTGCCTGATGAAGATGCCACTGGGTCAGATGCTGCTCGCGGGATCATTTTTCCTGATTCTGGGGCTGCTCGTGGTGCCGCTGCCGGCACCTGTTCTCGACTTTTTCCTGTCGCTTTCGCTGACTCTTGGTCTATTGGTTCTGTTACTCGCGCTCTTCGTCGAGCGACCGCTGGACTTCTCTGTCTTCCCGTCTTTGTTGTTGATCATGACGCTCATGCGCCTGGGCTTGAACGTAGGCAGTACTCGCCTGATTTTGCTTCGCGGCAACGAGGGCGCGGACGCCGCGGGCAACGTCATCCAAGCGTTTGGTGAATTTACGGTCGGTGGCAACTATGCCGTTGGCATCGTGATCTTCCTGATTTTCGTGATCATCAACATGGTCGTGATCACGAAAGGTGCCGGTCGCATTGCCGAGGTCGCGGCGCGCTTTACCCTCGATGCGATGCCGGGTAAGCAGATGGCGATCGATGCCGACCTCAATCAGGGTGTGATCGATGATTCGGAGGCGCGTCGCCGGCGTATCGAAGTGCAGCGTGAATCGGACTTCTACGGCGCGATGGACGGCGCCAGTAAATTCGTCAAGGGAGACGCCATCGCTGGGATCGTGATCATGTTGATCAATCTCGTCGGCGGTCTGGCAATCGGCGTATTTCAGGAGGGCATGCCCCTAGTCGAGGCGGCGCAGACTTATACGACCTTGACGGTGGGCGACGGTCTGGTGAGTCAGGTGCCGGCTCTGGTCGTGTCGACGGCGGCCGGTGTCATCGTTAGTCGCGCGGGGGCCGGGGACTCCTTGTCCGGAGAATTGCGCGATCAGGTGATCCTACAGCCGCGGGCGATGGCCATGGTCTCGGCGATGTTGGGCGTGATGGCGATCGTGCCCGGCTTGCCCTTCGGACCCTTTGCGGTGCTCTCGGTCGGGACCGGTGTGCTTGCAACGCTCGTCAAGCCGGAAGAAGAGGAGCCCGAAGACATTCACGAAACCGCTGAAGTCGCCCTTCCGACGGAGGAGGAGCAAATTCGCGAGGCGCTTGTGCTCGACGATCTCGAACTGGAGATCGGCTATGGACTCATCCCCCTGGTCGACGAGAAGCGGGGCGGGGAATTGCTCTCGCGGATTCGTGCAACACGGCGTCAGCTCGCCTCGGATCTCGGTTTCATCGTTCCGTTGATTCACATCCGCGACAATCTCGACCTGCCCTCGGGCGGCTATTCCGTTCGCGTGCGTGGCGACGAAGTGGCTCGTAGCGAAATTCCGCAGGGGCGGGCTCTGGCGATTTCACCCGGTGACGACGCCGAAGAAATTCCCGGTATCAAGACCGTCGACCCCGCCTTCGGATTGCCCGCACGTTGGATCGAAGACCGCGATCGCGACCGCGCATCGGCCGCAGGCTATGCAGTCGTTGACGCTTCGACGGCTCTGTCGACCCATCTTTCGGAAGTGATTCGCACGCATGCCGTCGAATTGTTGACCCGCCGGCGGGTACAGGACCTGCTGGAGCAATTTGGTGAGGACGCGCCAAAAGTCGTCGAAGAAATCGTTCCCGGCATCGTCAGTCTGTCGCTTCTGCATCGAACCTTGCGAGCACTTCTGGCGGAGCGCGTTTCGATTCGCGACCTCGGCACGATCCTCGATACCCTCGCGGAGCACGCCGGGAAGATTCAGGACCCGGACCTGTTGACGGATCTCGTTCGCGAGCGACTGGGACGATCCATTACCAAGCCCTATCTCGAAGAAGACGGGAAGCTCTCTGTGATCACGCTCTCGTCGGAACTCGAAGAACAGTTGCGAAGCGTCGTGCAACGTTCCGAGAGCGGCTCCTTCCTGGCCGTCGATCCGGTGACGCTCGATGGATTGGTAAGGGGCGTGCAGCGCGCCGTGGATTCGCTCGGGCTAGGCGGCGATGAACTTGGTCCCGTGTTACTGGCAACCCAGAGCATTCGCTCGCCGCTGCGTCAGATCATTGCCCGCTTTCTCCCTCGAATGGCCGTGCTTTCGCACGGGGAATTGCCCAGTGGCGTTCAGGTCGTCTCGATGGAAACGGTGAGGCTCGAAGCCGATGCACATTAAGCGTTTCGAAGCGGCAACGATGAAGGCGGCGTTGGCGCAGGTCAAGGCCGAGTTGGGCCCGGACGCGTTGATCCTTTCCTCGCGGACTTTTCGTCGCGGTCGACAGGCGTTTGGCTTGATGGCCAATACGCGGGTTGAGGTCCAAGCTGCCCTCGAACGGGGATCGTTGGGCGCTCACGCGCTGGGCGAGGGCGGCTCCATGCGCACCCGCGAAGACAGCCCCGAAGCGGCGGTACCCAATGGGCTCGCGGAGGATCGAGAAGGGTGGTCCGATTCGAAGGTCCCGCAATCTGCGACGAGCCCGGAGCGGAAAGAGCGGTCGATGCTCGAGGACTTTCGCAAGGAGTTGGCGATCCTGCGTGGTCGAGAGCGCTTTGAGGAAGAAGTGCGAAGTGAGTTGCGCGGTTTGCGCAGCGCAATGCAGGGGGTACTCGGATCCCGCTTGCGTGATGCCGCGGACCCTTTGGCTGAATCGCTCTCGCGGGCAGGGTTGGATTGGGCCCACGCCGGATCCCTGGTGACGGCGTGGCGAGCCCGTGAGTCGGGGGATGAAGCGGAGTCCCTCGAAGCGTTCTTGACGGCGAGGATCGAGAGCAGACTGTCGCCTCCGCGGGTCGAGGATGGGTCTCGTGTTCGCATCCTGGTCGGCGCGCCCGGCGTTGGGAAGACGACGACCCTGGCCAAGCTGGCTGCGCGAAATGACGAGGGCGAGCGCGAGGTCGCGCTCATTTCGCTGGACCATTACCGGATCGGCGCCGCTGACCAGCTGAGACGTTATGCCGACCTCTTGCATTCGCCATTCTCTGAAGTGGACAACGCCCGAACGCTTCGCGACGAAGTAGAACGATTTCCCGGTCATGCCGTCCTGATCGACACAGCCGGCCGCGGCCAGAAGGCCGTGGCAGAGCTCGACTCCCTCCTGCCCCTTCGTGAGGCGTTGGGCGATCAGGCTTCGATCGAGTTGGTGATGGACGCGACCGTTCGTCTGGAAGTTCAGCGAGCGCAACTCGCCCGGTTCGCGCCGCTGGCGCCCGATCGGATCATCTTTGCCAAGACGGACGAATGCGAGTCACTCGCCGACGTCGCCAACCTGGTACTGGATTCGAACTGTCCACCACTGTGCTGGTTGGGCACCGGACAGCGAGTGCCCGAAGACCTGGAAGTGGTCGAGGCTCAGACGCTGGCTCGCGAAGTGCTGGGTGAAGCAGCATGAGGGGAGATCAAGCCACAGGATTGACATCGGTTCGTTCCGCGCCTCTGAAGGACTCGCCACTGGGCCATCGCGGGAACCGGAACGGGCCCGTGCTCGGCATCGTGAGCGGGAAGGGTGGCGTCGGGAAGAGTGCGCTCGCAATCAATATCGCGACGGCTGCTGCACAGACGGGTGCGCGGGTGTTGTTGATCGATGGCGATCTCGGCCTGGCGAATACGGATCTCTTGATGGGCATGGTTCCGGCCTGCGATCTAGAGGATTGGTGTGAGGGACGCGCGCGTCTGAGTAACACGATCTGTCGTGGCCCCTCCGGTTTGCAGGTCCTCGTCTCGGGCTCGGGGCGGAGCGTGGCCGATCGCATTCGGGGTGCGGTTTCGGGCACACACGCAGACGCGCTTCGGGACCTGATCGACGCACAAGATATGACCATCCTGGATCTCGGCGCTGGCATTGGCGATCGGGTTCTCAGCCTTGCCGCCGCCTGTGATCTCGTGTGGTTGGTGGTTACGCCTGAACCGACGAGCCTGGCAGATGCTTATGCCACGACCAAGAAGCTTTGGCAATGGTCGCCTAGGCAGCGGGTCGAGTTGGTGATCAATCGCGTGCGGAACGTCGCGGCGGGCCAGCGGACGCACCAGGCGATCGGTCGATTGACGCAGCGCTTCCTTTCGCGCGCCATGCCGCTTCGGGCCGTCTTGCCCGAGGATGAGGCGATGGTGCGATCGGTGGCGCGACAAAGCCCACTCGTCCTCGACGAGCCCAACTCGCCTGCCGCACGGAGGTTGCGACTAATGGCGGAGTCTCTGCTCGAGGAGCATTCCGCGAAATCGGCAGGCCGCGACGCGGGCGCGCCGGCGGCTTCGTTTCTCTCTTCGTTTTCAAGCTGAAATGAAGGCTTTCATTCCGGATTCTCCACCCGGCAAATTCTTCCCCCTCGAAAGCCTCTAGCGACGCAGAGTCGACGAGAACTCTGATTCGAGGCCACTTGCCCCCTGAACTCAGGTGGCATGCCGCTTGCTCTCTATAGACACGATTGACCTTACCTGCGGTGACCGGCGCCTGACTTCGAATCAAGGTGCGAGAAGACGAGGGGATGATGGGCAGCAACGGGTATATCTCGGCATCAGGCGCCACAGCGCAACTGCGCGACCTCGATGTCGTCGCGAACAACCTTGCGAATGTTTCGACGCCGGGCTTCAAGCGAAGTCAGTCGATCTTTCGATCGGTTCTGGAATCGTCTTTGCGAGGACCCGATGGCAGCGTGGTGCCGGGCGCACCCGGCAATGCCTTTGTCTCAACCGATCTCGTTGGGGCCGACTTTTCGACGGGTTCAGCCGAGCAGACCGGGTCACCGTTGCACGCGATGATCGAGGGTCGTGGGTTTTTCGAGGTCGAGACGGTTCGGGGCATACGCTACTCGCGTTCTGGAAACTTCATCGTCAATCGAGAGGGGCTACTCGCGACGCCCAACGGTGATCCCATTCTGGGTCAAGGGGGGCCGATTGAAGTGAGGAGTGGCGACGCGCGAATTCTGCCGACCGGCGACGTCACGGATCGCAACGGAAATATCTTCGGACGCCTGAAGGTCGTGGACTTTGAAAACGTCCAGAAACTCGAACGCGAAGGCGAGAGTGTGTTTCGAGCCGGCGAAGGCGCGGGACTCCTCGAAGTCGAAAGGCCGGTGTTGATTCCGGAAACGATTGAAGGGTCGAACGTCAATCCGTCGCGCGAACTCGCGGCGATGGTGATCCTGCAAAGGGCATTTGAAACGAATCTACGGTCGATGCAAGTCGACGATGAAACCACCCAGAGACTGATCGAAGGGATACGCTGATGAGAGCATTGTTTACGGCCGCCACCGGTATGGAGGCCCAGCAGGCCCAGATTGACACCATCGCGAATAACATCGCGAATGTGAACACGACGGCATTCAAGAAGTCCAGAACGGAGTTTCAGGATCTGTTCTATGAGACGCTGCGCGCGCCGGGCGCGACGAGCGCGGACGGAGCGATCCTTCCGACCGGCGTACAGGTGGGCCACGGCGTGCAGCTGTCCGCCATCAGCAGGATCTTCACGTCGGGCGATCGCGTCAATACCGGGAACACCCTCGATCTGGCGATCGACGGCACGGGCTTCTTCCAGATCCAACGCCCCACAGGAGAGACCGTCTATACGCGCGATGGAACGTTCAAACTCGATCGCGACGGAAATATCGTCACCGCGCAGGGCTATCAGATGATTCCCAACATCACGGTGCCTCCGGATTCGATCACCGTCACGATACTCCCGGATGGCACGGTCAATGCCGTGCAGGCCGGAAACACAACCACACAGAGTCTCGGACAGATTGAATTAGTTCGATTCGCGAACCCGTCGGGCCTTCGAGCCGTGGGTGGGAACCTGCATGAGCTGACGGATGCGTCGGGCGATCCCGAAACGGGCGTTCCAGACCAGAATGGCTTCGGGGCAGTTGCATCCGGGTTCCTGGAAGGCTCGAATGTCGAGGTAGCCGAAGAACTCGTGCAGATGATTCTCGCTCAACGGGCCTTTGAAGTGAGTTCCCGAGTGATACAAGCCGGCGACGAAATGCTTCGTATCGCCGCACAGCTCTCGCAATAGCGCGTTGATATTCGGGTAAGGAGAATCCAGTGGGCAAGGCCGGTCATCATCGTTTGCGTCGCATCCTTTGGATCCTGCTTGTCGTGGTCTTGGCGGCGGGTTCGGTTCGGGCAGAAGGGGCAGCAGAGGCCCGCGTTCGCGCGGATCTCGAGCGCTTCATTCGAGCGCGGATGGGAGACCCGTCTGCGACGATCGTGATTCCTCGGCTCAGGGTGTTCTCGGTCGACCGCCGACGGCATTCCGGCGCGCTTCGGACCGAATTCAGCTCGAGGTCGAAGGCGCCATTCTCGGGCCGGGTGCCGGTGACGGTGTCGCTTTTTGCCGGCGATGTCCTTGTCAAGAAGAGTTCGATCTCTGCCTATATCGAAAGCCTGGTCTCGGCCGTGGTGGCGAGTCGGGATCTGCGGCGAGGGGACATCGTCGCTGCCGGGGATCTGATGATCGCCGATCGAGACGAAGGGCGGGTGCCCGCTGATGCGATTGTAGATCTTTCGGAGGCGCTGGGTCTGCGCGTGAAGCGTTCCGTGCGTGAGGGAAAGGTGGTCCGAGCAGCGCAACTCGAGGGCGTTCCCATCGTTGAGCGAGGCGATCGGGTCACGCTCGTCCTACGCAGCGGCCCGATCGAGATCCAGGCGATTGGGCGATCGAAGGAAGCCGGCGCAGTAGGGGATTGGATTCGCGTCGTGAACCTCGACTCGAGGCGCGAAATTTCAGGACGTGTCGGTCGGAACGGGATGGTCCATGTCGCTTTCTAACGTCCGTGGTTTCTTGATTCTGTCTGGGCTCTGTGTCCTACTCATGGGTTCGAGCATGGGTTGCGTCGAGACCTCGCTGCGTGAGGCCCGAGAACCGATGAACTACGGATCCTTCGAGGCTGCGCCGGCGCCCATTCCGAGCGATGGATCGATCTGGTTGGGGGGCACGCAATCGGGTTCCTTCCTCTTCTTTGATGAGAAGGCATCCCGCGTAGGTGATCTGGTGACCGTGGTCATCATCGAACAGACCCAGGCACAGGGCGATGCAACGACGGAGACGGAGGCCGAGCGAGTCCTCGACATTGGACTCTCCTCGCAGGTGGGTTTCCAGAAACTGATCACGAGTCCGGTCAAGGGCCTGTTGCGCCTCTTGGGATTTGACAGCCCGGGCACGAGTGTCGACGCGGGAAGTGAGGTCAACTTCATTCAGGGCTCGATGCGTAATGACTTTACCGGGGCCGGGACAACGAGCCGCAGTGGGCGCTTTACGGGGGTGATCACCTGTCGTGTGATAGGCGTGCTGTCGAATGGGATCCTACACATTCGCGGTCGGCGGTCGGTGGTGGTCAATCACGAAGCGCAATACATCTCCCTCGAAGGTCTGGTTCGTCGTGAGGATCTGACGATCGACAATCAAGTGCTTTCAAACTCGGTTGGGGAAATGCGCCTTGCCTACGACGGCCTTGGCGTCTTGGATGATAAGCAGCGACCGGGTTGGATGGCTCGTCTGATCGATTGGGTGTACCCGTTCTAATGAATGTCTCTAGAAAATTTCGGGATCGTGCGCTTCAGATCCGAGCGCGTCGAGCTGGCGTGTTGCCGTGGCTCGCAATCGCGCTGCTCTGGCTATCCGTCGTTCCGGGTCCCGCGGACGCTGCACGACTGAAGGATCTCGCTTCCGTCACGGGCGTGCGTTCCAATCAGGTCATCGGTTATGGGCTCGTCGTTGGATTGCGGGGAACCGGAGACAAACTCGGCGTTCCCTTCACGACACAATCGCTCCGCAGCCTGCTGGCGAAGATGGGGATATCGATCGACTCTGGCTTGATCCGGATCAAGAATGTTGCGGCGGTGATGGTGACGGCGACCCTGCCGGCCTTTGCTCGAACGGGTGGAACGATCGATGCCGTCGTTTCCTCGATTGGCGACGCGAAGAGTCTCGAGGATGGCATGCTCTTGATGACGCCTCTGATCGGAACCGACGGACAGATCTATGCGATCGCGCAAGGTTCGGTTTCCGTCGGCGGTTTCTCGATCGAAGGAGGCGGCGCATCCGTTTCACAGAATCATCCGACCGTTGGCACCGTGATTGGGGGAGCCATCGTCGAACGTGAGGTGGCCTATTCACTGACCGGGCGACGAGATTTTGAAATTGCACTCCACCAACCGGATTTTACGACGGCGGAGCGAACCGCCAAGCGAATCAACGAAGCGTTCGCGGAGTCCATCGCGACCGCACGAGACGCGGGCACCCTCGACCTGGTTCTACCCGATGCCTATACCGGCAATGTCGTCGGATTCCTCGCGAGGGTCGAGTTGCTTGATGTGAAACCCGACGTTCGGGCACGCATCGTACTCAACGAACGAACCGGAACGATCGTGATGGGCGAGGCCGTGCGCGTCTCGACGGTTGCCGTCGCACACGGGAATCTGACGGTGATCGTGAATCGGACGAACCAGATCTCACAGCCCGGGCCCTTTTCCGATGGTGAGACCGCTCGTCTCCAGAATACGGAAATCGAGGCTTTCGAAGAAAGTAGCAAGCTCAGCGTGATCGAAACGACCGTGACGATTGGTGAATTGGTTCGCGCCTTGAATGCAATGGGGACGACGCCGACTGATCTGATCTCCATTATTCAGGCCATCAAGGCGTCTGGCTCGCTGTCCGCCGAAGTGGAGATGATGTAATGGGTGCCGCCGACAAGATCACGCTGCCGACCGTGTACAGCCTGGGTCAGGGAATTGGTCCGGATCCGGACGAGGAGACCGCGCTCAAGGCGTTCGACGCCTATTTCCTGGGCGAGATGTTGAGACAGAGCAAGCCCAAGAACACGACGGGTCTTTTCGACGGGGGGCAGGCCGGTCGTATGTATCAAGATCATCTCTACCAGGAAATGGCACGGCTGATCGCGGAGACGGGCGATTTCGGTCTGGCCGCCTCACTCAAGGGTACGTTGGGCGGGAATGATCAGAAGGCCTCCGAGGACAAATCGGATCAAACGAATCCGTCAGAAAAGTCGCATGAGGCGAATCGACGTGTTGGCCTGTTGGGCGAGGAGGGATCATGAGCTTGATCGGGACGAATGTTGCGCGACTCGAAGTCGTTCTTCAGGCGGAAGAGAATCTCTATCTTCGCCTTAAGTCGCTACTTCGCAGGGAAGAGTCGGAATTGATTGGCCTCGACGCCGAGGTCATTGAGTCGACGGTCGAGGCCAAGCGAGCCATTGCCGAAGAGGCTCGGCTACTCGAGGAGTCGCGACGGGTCCTGACGGACGAGCTGGGTACTTCGCTTGGATTGGCTGGTGATGATCTGAAACTCGGCGTGTTGCTGACACATCTCGGCGAGGAAGCCGCACAGCTGCCGACGCTTCACGCACGCCTCAAGGCATTGATCGGTACCACCCAGGCGCTGCTCGAGGCAAACGAGAGCTTCGCCAATCGATCGCTCACGCGAGTGCAGGAAACCCTTCGCATGCTAGGCCGGGCCGCACCGGAAGAGGTGGGCTACGGGCCCGCCGCCAATCGTTCTTCGTCCATGGGTCGAGGCCGACTCGTGCGACAGGCAATCTGAGGGAAAGCATGGCTGGACTCTTCGATACGCTCGGGACGGCATCACGCGGCTTGCAAGTCGTTCAACGGGGACTTGCGACGGTCGGAAATAACATCGCCAACGTCGATACGCCGTCCTATTCGCGTCAGCGATCGGTCTTGCAGGCAGGTCCCGCGCAGTCTGGTCGAACCGGAACCATCGGTTCTGGCGTCGAGCAGGTGACGGTCGAGCGGATCATCGATCGATTCGTAGGCAGCCGATTGATCAGCGAAACGTCGAGACGTTCGTCTCTCGACGTCGAGAATTCGATCTATCGGGAAGTGGAGGTGATCGTCAACGAACAACAGGTCGGTGGCTTGAGCTCTGCGATGACCGGGTTCTTCGCTGCCCTCGACGATCTGGCCAGTACGAGCGAGATCGGACAAGGTGTGGCTCGGAGCGAGTTGTTTGCGAGGGCTGAATCCCTGGTCGATACCGTTGGTCGCTACGATTCCCAGCTTCGGGATCTGCAACGAGATGCTGATCGAGGCATCACAGGGCTGCTTCCAGAGATCAATGATCTGGCACGCCAGATCGCAGACCTGAATGGTCAAATTGCAGAGGCCGAAGCGATTTCGCCGGCCAACGATCTGCGGGATCGCCGTGATCAGCTGGTCCTGGATCTCGCCGAGAAGATAGAGGTCGATACCCTCACCGATGCGGACGGAAGGCTTTCGATCCGGATGGCCGGTGGGCTCTCACTCGTTGACGATCGAATTGCAAACGAACTCGTCGCGGTGGTCGACCCGTCGAACTTGAATCCCTTCGATCCGGGATTCTCCCAGGTCTTTTTCAACGCCGCAGGGAGCCCCTTCGACGTGACCTCGAGTCTTCGAGGCGGCGAACTGGGCGGAATGCTCGAGGCCCGCGACAACATCATCGCGGGCACGATTCGTGACCTCGACGCGAGCATCTACACGCTCGCGGATTCCTTCAACACGATCCATCAGGCCGGCTATGGACTCGTTGACGGGGCCAGCTACGATTTTTTCACGGACCTGACC
>CAZMFM010000080.1:0-24453 GCA_964565565.1 uncultured Spirochaetaceae bacterium
TCTACCAGGTCTATCCATGGAGCCATAGCGGCGAATGGGCCGAGGCCATGCTCGGGTACGGATTCTTGTTCGTGGCCGTCGTTGAGCGCGGTCGATTGCGACACATGGCTGGGTCGGGTGGTGGCGGGAATGCGGAGCCAGGGTTCGCACGGCGTTTCGGCGTAGCCTGGTTGGTGACCGCGCTCTTGGGTGCGGGTACGGCCAGGGCCGAGTGGTTGTGGACGGCAGATGATCCGGAGCGCCTCGCGCGGGCGCAGATCGAACTGGCGGCGCTCCAGCAAGACATTGCTGCGGCGCGCACGCGAACGAAGTGTGGACTCCATAAGCGGATCTTTACGATGGCCCGGGCCTATGGGATGGATCATCTTTTTGACGGGGCGTTCGCATCGCTACAAAAGAGTGGCTTGCCCGAGGATCGTGCAAGCTATTTCATTGATCCGTGGAACTCGGCCTATTGGGTGCGACACGTCTGCTCTGCGGACCGTCGCCGTCGCGCAATATTCGTCTATTCGTTCGGGCCCGACCGGCAGCGCGATTCCACGCCATGGCAGATCATCGAGGACGACCTCGGCGCTTGGATCAGCCGGCCGCGGAGCGCCACGGGGGACTAATGGCTTGATCTACTCTCGATTCACAGACAGCGAATCAGGTCATCAGAGGGCACATTCGCCGGCAAAATCGACCGTCGCCCCGGCGGCGTTCGCCACGCAGGAATTGCTGTAGGTCACGCCGTCACAGCCACAGACAGGATCGAAGATCGTTATGCAGCCTTCCGGGGCGACCCTGCACTGGCCCGGATCGCCGCAGACTCCGGCTGGTTTCGCACAATATCGACCCGTCGAGCATTCGCTCGAGTCGGCACAGGCGACCGGGAACGCGAGGATCGTTTCGGCGACCAGGCATCCGTCGACTTCCTCGAATAGGCCGAAGGTGTCGGTTCGCAGGCCGGGCACGAGGTCCTCGAAGGAGCCCTCTTCACTGATGGCCCCCAACTCGTCTTCGCTGATCAGGAAGATCGAAGCGCTCGAAGGAACGTCGACGCATTCCGGCGCGCCAGCCACGTCGAGTACGATCTGCCGAGTCGCTTCGTTCGTGCTGAGGATCGGGCCGCGCAACACCGTGTCGCCCCGGACTTCGAGCTTCAGAAGCAGGAGGGCGGTCTTGTAGAACGTTCCGAGTTCGTCCGTGGCGAAGATGCCGTCGATTCCGGCGCTCGTATCGACCACGATATTGCTCTCGTCGACTTCAACACCGTCGTCCGAAAAGATTCGTGTTCCGTCCTGCAGCAGCGCGGTCACGCTGCTGCCCTCTCCGAATCCCTGGCCGGGATCGAGGGCGAAACCGAATTCGCCGCCAGCATCGACCGCGGAACCGATGAGCCCCTTCAGATGCAGGAAGGTACCGGGCGGCCCGATCTCCACGACGTAAGCGAGGAAGACGATATCCGGCTCCGGTGGTGTCGGGCGGTCGCCTCCGTCGGTGTCGGAGTCGGAATCGGAGTCGGTGTCAGAGTCGGAGTCCGTGTCTGAATCTCGATCGGAGTCTCGATCCGAATCCCGGTCCGTGTCTTCGTCCGAACCCCGGCGCGGGCTTCGGAATTCGTTGGCCGGCCTATAACCGCCGTTGTCTGTACCACCATACCTGCCCGGATAACCGCCCCTGTTCGAAAGCAGGGTGTCGAGCGCGACGCGGTGTGCACTGTGGCTCGTGGTGGCTGCCAGGGGAAGCTGTTCCGCGATCAAGTGGTCGTGGTTGTCGTCGACGAGATGGAAGGCGCCGACGACGGTGACTTCATCATCCACGGTCAGGACGTTTGCGGAGACAGGGTCTCCGTTCGAGTCGAAGACACCGGTCGCGGCTTCCAGCTCGACGGCCATGCAACGATGGCGATCTCCGATTCCACCTTCGCGGTACGTACCCTGGGATGAGTTCGTGCGCGCGGCCATGAAGACGGTCGAGCAGAGCTGGAAATCGCCGTTGTCGAAGACCTCGATGATCTCGCCGTGGACCCGCGCCAGTTTGTCAGGGGAACGCGTCTCCTGGATCGTTACGAAGATGACCGGTCGGAAGCGGTAGACGTCACCGCGCCCCGTCTCGACCAGATGGATGGACTTCTTCGCGTCCATGTCGATCTCGATGACGAGGTTGATCCCTTCTCGAATCGTGAAGGGGCTTCGGGGCAGCAGGTCGATCTGGCCGTTGGCGGGCGGATCGACATCGGTCACGACGCCATCTTCGACGAGTTCAACCGCATCGACCCGCATACGGATCTTGTTGTAGGTCCCGGTCGGGACGGTGTCGGCGTAGACGAAGAGATCGGAAAAGCTTTCGAGATCTTTCAGATCCACCGTCTCCCGACCCATGAAGATCGTCACCGGCCGGCCATTGCCGATCAGCTGCAGTTCGGAAATCGTGACCAGGATCTCGTCGAAGCGATCGCTGGGTGCGTCGGTCAGGAAGACGCTGGTCGAGCCGGTCCCGCCGCTGATCGAATCGCCACCGCCACCGCCGGAGCCACCGCAGGCGAGTGCCAGGAGGCCGATCAAGCACAGCAAGAACGGTCCGAGAACGCGGCTGCGGAGTGGGAAGGAGGAGGAGCGGCGGCAGGGCATCATCGAGGGACCTCGGCAACAGGGTATGAGCCATGATCCTACCCGAATTCCGCTATGGGGTCACTGCACCCCATCTGGCGGCGGCAACCGCCAACAGGGCTCTTCCTCGCCGGGATGCCCATGCCGGACCTGACGAACGACTGTACTCGTCGCGCCGCCACCACGGAAAACCATCGAACGGCGTCTTGCCCGGCGCCCACCTCGACGAACACGCCCTAGCAGGTTGCGGAAAAACTCCGGACCGAACGAAGTGCATGGCTTTTATGACCAATTGAGGCGCGGAAGTGAAGCTGTGGTGAACCACAGCGAGCTTTAGATGGTGCGGCGCGCGGTCGACGGGCGACCGCCGCGGTCGGCGCGAGTCAGGCCTCGATCGGCCACGAGTCGCCGCTTCGAATGGCTCGAGATTCCATGTTGGAGCTGGGCGTAGACCCCCACCCTTGGCTGATCAGGGGAATCTGTGCCGATCGCGGTGATTCCAGCGCCAAGAGGCTCGAAGGGAGCCGGACGGGCATCCACACGCGTGCGGAATCCTCAAGAATAGAGTCGATCTGCTTGCCGTTGCCCGCGGGAGTCGCTACTCACATGCGCGGGATCGCTCGGTTTTTGTGCTGCGCAGGACCTGGCTCGGGGCCGAAATCGGGTCGCCGGGGATCCGGTCAGCGTGGCAAGCCAACCGGCTCGATCGCAAATCGAGGCCCGCTTGCGAAATCGCGGATTCGCCTGCATGGCATGGCGCTCGCAAACGGTGCGAGTTCCAACCGGCCCGGCAACACACGGACCACTACACAATCGACACGGTCGACACGACCGACACGATCTAAACGACCGACATGGCGGCTACACGGCCCCGTGTTCTCTCGGACCCTAGAGGATGGAATCGACGATGAATGAATTGATCGGACAACTCACACTCGTACCGCTGATCGCGGGCGTGGTCGGCCTGGCCGTTGCCATGTTCTTCTACTTCCGAGTGAAGTCCCTGCCCGAGGGCACGGACACGATGAACATGATCGCGGGCTTCATCCGCGAAGGTTCGATGACCTTCCTGATGCGCGAGTACAAAGTGCTTGCCGTCTATTCGGTCGCAGTCTTCATCGTTCTCTTCGCCGCGTTTCGAAGCGAAGGAACGGGTCTGCTCGCCGGCTCCTGCTTCTTGCTCGGCGCTTTCTTGTCGCTCTTCTCGGGCTTCGTTGGAATGAAGGCCGCGACCTTTGCCAACGTGCGCACGACGCAAGCCGCACGCGAGGGCTCGAAGCCCAGGGCGCTGCTCACGGCGCTCGACGGTGGCGCGGTCATGGGGCTCTTCGTGGCGGCGACAGCGTTGCTCGGTCTCGGTGGCCTCTACTACGTTTTCAGCACGGACCCTCATCTCGCCACGGTGCTGCATAGCTTCGCGGTCGGTGCCTCTTCGATTGCGCTCTTCTCTCGCATCGGTGGCGGCATCTACACCAAGGCGGCGTATGTCGGTTCGGATATTGCGGGCAAGGTCATCGAGGGCATTCCCGAGGATGATCCGCGCAATCCCGGCGGGATCGCCGACAACGTGGGCGATAACGTCGGTGACGTCGCGGGCATGGGTGCGGATATCTACGAGTCGCTGGTGGCCGCCATTGTCGCCTCGATGGCGATCGCGCTGACCGCGAAATCCGAATACATCATGACGCTCTTCACCAACGCTCCAACGCCTGAAGAAGGGCGCCTGATGGCGGTCACGCTTCCGATCTTTCTGGCTGGCGTGGGCCTCGCGGTTTCGATCGTCTGTATTTTCATTGCTCGATCCCTGCGCAACAACGCGCCCGCCATGGTGCTGCGTGCCGCGCTGCTCGTTCCCTCTGTCATCATCTGCTTCGTGGCCTTCGCCCTGATGCCGATGCTCGGTGTGATTCAGGCCGTGACCTACGCGCTGGCCGCGGGGGCGATCGGTGGTGGAATGATCGGTCTCGTGACGGAGTACTACACGGCCTGGGGGCCGATCGAGCGAATCGCCGAGTCGACCAAGACGGGCGCTGGGACCGGAATCATCTCCGGACTCGCCGTCGGTATGGAGAGCACGGTTGTTTCACTGTTGATCGTTGCAATCGTCGGGTACATCGCCAACGCGGTCATGCCCGTCGGTCTCGGCCTCTACGGCATTGCGCTGGGCGCCGTGGGCATGCTCGCGGGTACGGCCATCGTGATGACGGTCGACGCCTACGGGCCGATCTCGGACAACGCGGGTGGCATCAGCGAGATGAGTGGTCTCGGGCCGGAGGTTCGGGCGATTACGGATGAGCTCGATTCGGTCGGCAATACGACAGCGGCCATCGGCAAGGGCTTCGCGATCGGTTCTGCCACATTGACCGTACTTGCGCTTTTCTCGGCATTCATCCTCGAAGTCAATCACGTACGCATCGCGGCGGGAATGGAAACCCTGGTTCTCAGACTCGACGACGCACCGATCCTGATCGGACTTCTGATCGGCGCCTGTCTGCCTTATGCGGTCGGTGCTTCGACGATGATCGCAGTCGGCAAGGCTGCGCAGGCGATCATCGAGGAGATCAAGCGTCAATTCAACGAGATTCCCGGACTGCGCGAGGGCAAAGCGGATCCCGATGGCGCCGCAATCGTCGATATCGCCACCCTGGCCGCGCTGCGGCAGATGGTGCTTCCCGGCAGCGTCGCAATCCTCGCGCCGGTCGGCGTGGGTTTCCTGCTCGGCCCGGCCTCCCTGGCCGGAATGCTCGCCGGCGCAACGGCCGTGGGTGCTTCGCTTTCGCTCTTCATGGCGAACGCGGGCGGTGCCTGGGACAACGCGAAGAAATACATCGAAGCCGGTGGCCTCGAAGGTCATCCCAAGGGCTCGGAAGCACACAAGGCAGCGGTCGTGGGCGATACCGTCGGTGATCCCTTCAAGGATACTTCCGGCCCGGGTGTCGCGATCCTGATCAAGGTCATGAGCGTCGTGAGCCTGTTGATCGCGCCCTTGATCGCGACGCTCTAGCTCGGGCGTCCGCGTCGAATCCCGTTGAGGATCAGACGACGCAGCCTACGTAAACTGCTCATCGCAGTAGGCTGTGTCGTCGCGACGATCGAATGGCCGTCGGCTTTGGTCGGCGGATCGTTGATGCTCGCCGGTTCCGGCCTTCATTTCTGGTCGAAGGGGATTCTCGAGCAGAACCTTCGGTTGATCACGGCCGGTCCCTATCGCTGGACGCGCAACCCGTTCTATCTGGCCAATCTCCTGATCGATCTGGGATTGTGTTTCGTGATCGGGCGTTTCTGGGTCGGTTTCGTTTTCTTGCCGATCTGGGTCTACGCCTATCACGAGACGATCGGCCGCGAGGAGCAGCGTCTGCTCTCGCTCTTTCCGGATGAATTCTCGCGCTACCGGGAGGCCGTGCCTCGACTCCTCCCGACCGGACGGCGTCTCGACGTGGCGCATGCCTGTGGGCATTTCAGCTTGTCCAACGACGCGCTCGCGAAGGGCAGCGAGTATGCGCGTCTGCTTGGAGTCTGGTTGGCCCCGGCTGCGGTCTGGGCGGCCGCGATCCTTCGTTCGGAACGACTGGCGGTCTTCGAACCGTCGCAGGCAACGACCCTGGCGATCCTGTTGTCGATCCCGGTCGCTTGGGTTTTCAAGCTTGGCCTGGCGGAGCGATTTCGTAGACCGCAGATCAGATTGTTGCCCTTTGCGGGCCGGCCGTGGAGCCGGGCGGGGACGGCGCTCATGCTGATCGCGGTCGCGCTTGTCGCTGGGCAACCCTGGTTCTGGAACGGCCCTCTTTTGTGGGTCGGCTTGATGGCACTCGATCGACCGACACGAACCGGGCTCGAAGCAGGGGGTGCGTCGGGCAGACGGGCGCTGTGGCGATATTTTTCGCCGATCGCCGTGGCTGGTCTTCTGATCTCAGTCTGTGTTGCGGCGATGGTTCATCGTACGATGGGCGTGTGATGAAGGACGATCATGACCGATCCGAAGCGGCGGCTACCCCTGACCCGCAAGTCCTGGTTCAGATCGCGCGGATGCGCATGCCCTTTGGTCGTTATGCGGGAACGCGGCTGATCGACTTGCCCGAGCCCTATGTCGTCTGGTTTCGGAACAAGGGCTACCCGCGCGGCCGTTTGGGTGAACTCCTCGCGACGCTCTATGAAATCAAGAGCAACGGCCTCGAACCGCTTCTCGATTCGATGCGCGAGCCGACCGATCCGAAATTCAGGATGAAGGACCCGGCGACGTTTCGCGAAGGCGATCGCTGAGAGACGGCCGGCTTCGGTTGTGGGTCGCGTCGCTCTGCAGGTCCATGCAGGGGTTCTCGATCGAGTTATCCTCCCCAGTCGCTGCTCGCCGGGGGGAATCGAAGCCGAGGCATCGAGGCTTCGACACGCGAACGAGCAAGAGGAGATTCGATCGTGGCCGCACCACTTGCTGGAATCAAGGTTGTTGAGATCGCGAGTTTCGTAGCCGTCCCTGCTGCCGGAGCCCTATTGGCCGACCTTGGGGCGGAGGTCATCAAGGTCGAGGTGCCCTGGGGCGAGATCTATCGACATGCACGACCGCGCCTGGCTGGCTTTGACAATGATTTCGCCGCCGGTCCACCGTTTCAGATGGACAATCGCGGCAAGCGTTCGTTGGCCCTCGATCTGGCACTTCCCCAGGCGCAGGAAGCGCTCTCGAAAGTGATCGCGACGGCCGACATCGTGATTACCAATGTCTTGCCGGCGCGACTCGATAAATACGGGCTCAGCCCGGAGGCGATGCGCGCGCGCCAGCCCGAGCTCATCGTCGGGCGCCTTTCCGGATATGGACCCGACGGGGATCGCGCGAACGATCCGGCCTTCGACTACACCGCCTTCTGGGCCCTGTCAGGGCTGATGGATCACCTGCATGATCTCGACGCACCGCCTGGCTGGATGCGCCCGGGCATGGGAGATCATTCCGCCGCGATGTCGCTGGTGGTCGGTCTACTCGCGGCGCTGCGCACCCGCGATGCGGAGGGTACGGGACAGATCGTCGACGTCACGCTTCAACAGATCGGGTACTACATCAACGGCAATGATACTGCGCTCACCCTGGTGACCGGCGAGACGCCGCCGCGGCACGATCGCCGCGCGCCACGCAACCCACTCTGGAATCACTATCCAACGCAAGACGGTCGTTGGCTCTTCTTGGTGATGATCGATTCGGATCGCTACTGGCCGACGCTCACGCGGGCGATCGGCCGACCAGAGTGGGCGGCCGACGAGCGCTTCAACGATCCGAGCAAACGTTTTCGAAACAACAGCGAACTCGTGACGTTGTTGGATGAGGTCTTTGTCGAAAAGCCGCTCGAGAAATGGATCGAACCCTTGAATGCAGAGCGACTCATCTGGGCCCCGGTGCGGACACTGGCCGAAGCGATCGAAGACGAGAATGCCCAACAGAGCGGGAGTTTTGCGACGGTCGAGCATCCCGAGTATGGCTCGTTCAAGACGGTTGCCCCGCCGCTTCGCATGTCCGGACACACGATGGAGGGATCGAACCCGGCGCCAGTTCTGGCTGCGGACACGGCGGCGGTTCTCGCGGAGGCCGGTGTCGACGACGAGACGATCGCGCTGCTCGTCGCCGTGGCGGAATGAGTCCGAGCCTAGAACGCGGGCATTCCGATCAACCAGACGTGCAGCCAGCCGACAAAGGCAACATAGAGGCCGAGGCCGACGACGACGGCGATGATGTCGTTCGCGGCTGAGGCCGGAGCACCGGGAATCGTTCGCGGGGTGCGTCGGTGCATCGAGCGATGATCGGCCACGGCCCAGACCAGGAACGATCCGAATAACAACAAATCCGCCAGCGTCCCGTTGGCGAGCAGATGAGAGATCGCCCAGATCTCGGTGGCCACAAGCATCGGATGTTGCAGCGCCGACTTGATTCGACCGGGCAGGTAGGCCGAGAGCAGGATCGGAAAGACCGGCAGTAGGAGCAGCTGGGCGCCATGACGCAGCCAGACGGGCGAGGTGTAGAGAACGACCGGATCCTGCCTCGCCAAGGCAAAGCCCTTCACGAGTAGGACGAAGCCCAGGATGGAGAGGGCCGCGTACAAGCCCTTCCAGCCCCATTCTCCAAGCCGAACGACCATCCCATCGCGCCAGTGCTCGGCCACGATCGAAATGGAATGCACCGTGAAGAAGATCAAGAGTCCAAGCAGGAGCAGAGTCATGGTCCCATTCTAGTCCACGGGACCGGCCTAGTCAGGCTAGCCACGCGCGGCGTCGTCGACGCCACCTCGTCGGTGATCGCTTCCGCTAGAACTGGTCTCGAAGAAAACGGATCAGATCCGTCGAGGTCACCAGCCCAATCAACTCGTCCTGCTCGTCGACGACGGGTACGGCGTGCACCTTCCCATCAGCCAGGACTTCCGCGGCATCCGCAATATGGGACTTCATCGAGATCGTCTTCAGGTCTTGTTGCATCAAGCCTTCGATCGAAAATTGATGATCGATATAGGCGTCCATGGAACGCTCGTCGCTGCCGATGCCTTCGACGCTGATGCCGAGGATGTCGGACGCCGAGACGATTCCGATCAGCTTCTTGCCCGACACGACGGGTACATGATGAAAGCCGTTCTTGGCAAAAATCTTCCGCACATCGCTCACGCTTTGTCCGACGTGGACCGTGATGACCTCGCGCGTGAGGACTTGATCGATCGGTTCGTTCTTCTTCATGCTCACCTTTCCGGTTGATGTTCTTTGGCTTTCAGTAGATTGGAAGAGCATGAAGCGTGCCAGCCCGAGCGCTTGTGTGCGGCCGGATTCGGCACTGCTTGTGACACTTTCCATCAAGTTGTGGTCCGATGTCGCGAATCGATTGCGTCGAGGGCTCGCCCCGGGTGTGGTTCGCCGCGGAGCCAAGCCGGGAGCCCGGTCGAACGGAGCCGTGATCAGCTGGCCCAGTAGAGAAAGGCGAAAAGAGCGAAGGCCATGTAGAGGGCCAGCGTGCCGTAGCCGATGCGATGCCAGGGCGCGCCTCTGCGAATCAAGACCACGCTTCCGACGACCACGCCGAGCATCTCGAGCCCGCCGGCGATCACGCCAAAATGGGCGGGGTCCCAATAGGAGACAGGGCTGTTGAAATGCCAGTTGGTGAAGGGGAAGAAATGGGCGTGGGCGTCCTCGCGATGGAGCGGCAAATCCGCTGCGACGTGCAGGGTCATGCTGAGGAAGAAGGCGAGGGCGGGCGGCGATTTCCGATAGGCGGCGACGGCGAGTCCGACTGCGATCAAGGGCAGGCTGTTGAAGAGGTCGAAAAAGTTCTGCCAGGCGGGATCGAAATAGAGGGTCGACCAGATGATGGCTTCCGTCTGGCCCAGGTAGAGACGCTCGTAGAGATAGAAGGCGAACATCGGCAGGTCCGGGAGCAGGGCACCGGCGATGATGGCCGGCCATTGCGTTCGGTGATGGGGGCGCTGTCGATCCCGTCCTAGGACGACGGCGCTGAGGATCAGATGGGCGGGGGTGTTCACGGGCCCGATGCTAGACGACCCACGCGGCAACTTGAACGGATGGGGCCTGCGGCCGGGACAGCGAATCAGGCTCGGCAAGCGGGAGGAAGGGGGACTATGATGACCACTCCGATAGGGAATGAAGCCGCAATCGAGTGCGGAAGTCGCCCGATCCCTCACGTTGTTGGCGCGCGCTGCGTGAAGCCCACTCGCCCTAAGCCAGAAGAAGGATTGAAAATTCCATGAATGACTACGAAGACTACGACGCCCTCGGCTTGGCTGGACTCGTTCAGAGCGGCGAGACGACGGCCGAGGCGCTACTCGAAGAAGCCATTTCGCGGACCGAGAAACGAGACGGCGAAATTGGATCGATCGTTATTCGGATGTTCGATGAAGCGCGCGAGGCGGTGGCAGCGGGAATTCCAAGCGGACCCTTCGAAGGCGTGCCCTTCCTGCTGAAGGATCTCCATCTCGCCTGGCCCGGTGTGCGGCTCACGAATGGATCGAAGCTCTTCTCGGATTTCGTACCCGAAGTCGAGAGTGAGTTGGTGGCGCGTTATCGGCGGGCCGGATTGGTGATTTTCGGCAAAACACATTCGCCGGAATACGGATTGACGACCAGTTCTGAGTCGCGGCTCTTTGGACAGACGAAGAATCCCTGGAACCTCGGCCATACCGCTGGCGGTTCGTCGGGCGGGGCTTCGGCGGCGGTCGCAGCCGGAATCCTGCCGATGGCCAATGCCAGCGATGGTGGTGGTTCGATTCGGATTCCAGCGACGTGTTGTGGTCTCTTCGGCATGAAGCCGACCCGCGGCCGAACGCCGCTCGGACCGAGCTCGGGCGAGGGCTGGGCCGGCATGAGTGCCGTTCATGCTGTGAGCCGTTCGGTTCGTGACAGCGCAGCACTCCTGGATGCGACGGCGGGTCCCGATCTGGGCGCGCCCTATGCCGCGCAACCGCCAGCCGGGGCCTTCCTCGATCAGGTCAGCCGAGCGCCGGGCAAGCTTCGGATCGCGGTGCAGGTGAATGCCTGGAACGGGTTCGAGCCTCACGCCGACTGCCTTGCCGCGCTGCGTGATGCGGAAGCACTCTGTCGAGAGCTGGGTCATCAAGTCGAAGAAGCGCCCTTTGCGGTCGACGCGAGCGTGCTTGCTCCGGCCACCCTCACCATCCTCAGTGCCAATATCAGGGCCATGATGGAGGAGCGGGCTCAGGTGTTAGGCCGTGATTTGCGAGAGGACGATGTAGAGCCCGGAACCTGGGCGCTTTCAGAGCTTTCGCATGGACGCGGGGCGACCGACTACGTGAATGCGGTTCGTACGATTCATTCAATCGGGCGGGATCTGGCGCGCCACCTCGAGCCCTACGACATGATCCTGTCGCCGACCATGGCGACTCCGCCGCATCCGCTCGGGCTCTTGTCCTTGTCCAATCCGGATCGCGAGGCCCAGGGAATCGCGGTGCTCCAGTCGGTAGGGTATACGCAGCTTGCCAACGTGTCGGGTCATCCGGCGATGTCGGTCCCGCTCTTTTGGAATGAACAAGGGCTTCCGGTCGGCGTGCAATTTCTCGGGCGAATGAACGACGAGGGGGGGCTCTATCAGCTCGCCGGTCAATTGGAAGAGGCGCGGCCGTGGTTTGGCCGGCGAGCCAATCTCGACTGAGATTTTTCTGGCTCGAGTCGGGCGCGTCTAGCCGACGCGCGCGGTCTGGCCACCGTCGACGGGAAGCGCCACGCCTGTAATGAAGGCCGCTTCATCGGACGCGAGGAAGAGGGCGGCATGGGCGATGTCCCAGGCGGTCCCCATCTGACCGCGCAATGGGACCTGTGCGTTTCGCTGGCGAATGAGTTCGTCTTTGTCGACGCCAAACCCCTTCGAGATGCCTTCGATGGCCATCGGGGTTTCCATGAGTCCGGGCATGATGACATTGGCGCGAATGCCGTATTTCGCGTTGCCGATCGCGAGGGATTGGGTGTAGGCGTTGATTCCGGCCTTCGAGGTCTTGTAAGCGACGATGCCTGTGGAACAGACGGCGGCGATCGAAGAAATGTTGATGATCGAGCCGGCCTTCTGTTCGCGCATCACGGGCAAGACGGCCTTGCAGGGAAAGATGACGCTTTTCAGGTTGACTCCGAGAATCCGGTCCCAGCCCTCTTCTTCAATATGCGCGGGTCCGGCGTCGGCGCCTCCGATGCCTACGTTGTTATGCAGGATGTCGATGCGCCCATGCGTATCGAGGCATTCTTTCACGAGTGCGGCACAGGCCTGGTCCTTGGTGGCATCGCCCTCGATGGCCGTCGCGTGGTTTCCTTCTTGCTCGATCATTTCGACCGTGTCCTGGGCGGAGTCGAGGCGTTGATCGACGACGAGGACCCGCGCTCCCTCGCGTGCAAAGAGGATGGCGGTCGCGCGTCCATTGCCGATCGTGTCGCCCGGCGTTTGACCGCCACCCATCACGATTGCGACCTTCCCTTCGAGGCGTCCTTCCAGGCGCCGAGTCACGACTTGGGGAACCCTTCGACACCGTCTTCGATCTGCACGCCAAGCGTGTTGAGCGCCATCGAGACCAGGTTGTATTGGCCGACGGTAAAGACGAGATCCATCAATTGTTCTTTGTTGTAGAAGGTCGAGAGTGCCGCCCAGGTGTCGTCCGTAATGAACGCGTCGCCGACCAGCTCATCCGCTGCCCGTAACAGCGCGGCTTCCTGATCGCTCCAGCCACTCGCGTCGGGACCTTGGCAAACGCGCTCGATCTCTTCCTGGCTGATATCGCAACCGAGTGCGATCCCGGCGTGCTGGGCCCATTCGTATTCAGCCTTGCAGAGCCAACCTACCCGCAAGATCGCGAGTTCCCGGTCGCGGGGTGTCAGCGTGTTCTTGGCGAGTATGTGATTGCCAAAGACCAGCCAGCGCGTCATCAGCTTCGGGTGATGTGCCAGGGTTCGAAAGATGTTGAGGATTTTTCCGTCCCCAAAACGTGCGCGGATGTCGCTGTCGATCTCTTCGATTTCGAGGGGCTCGAGTCGAGGCTTTTCGAGTCGCATTTTCTACTCCTTGGGTTCTGGGGCGAATGGTTCTGGGTGAAGGTGCTCTCGGAAGACGGCTCCGTGCGCTGAGTGAACCCGATTAGCTGGTTGCGGCAGTCGCACCGGCTGGTGCGTTTCGGCATTCGGGGCATTGGTAGCCGGGGCGCTTGGCCGCTTTCTCGGTCGGCGTGAGCCGCGTTCCCATCATTAGATCCATGAAGCCGGTAAAGAAACCAAAATTGTGATTGGGGCTGCCACCGTGATGTTCGTTGTGATGCCAAGCGGAAACCAGGTAGCGGCTATGCGGCGACGGCATCCACGGCGGGTCGAAGCCAGCATGGAGATAGGTGCCATAGATGAAGTTCATGATCGCGAAGGTGCCGAACAAGGCGACGTCCCAGATCGGAAAGAGGAAGGGAATCCACAGCATCGGCGACGCTTTGATGAACATGTCGATCGGCTGGTCGGCCATCACGCCAAAGGGCGTCGGGTTCGCATAACGATGATGGTGCTTATGAACTTTCCAGAGCAGGTCGTTTTGATGGCAGGCCCAATGGAAGGTCCACTCGAAGACCTCCATGATCAAGAAGACCGCCAGGATGCTCAGGGGGATATACCAGACCGGATATTCGCTGGGGGAGGCGTAGAGGCGGTTGTAGCCGTGGTACGAGCACCAGAAGGAAATCGCGACACAGCCCATGACCATGCTCATCGAAAGAACGCCGTCAAGAATTTCGCCGCGCACCTGGTCCGGTCGGGTTGGCCGGGGCTGGGTCTTCCAACGCTTGGCGGTCTCGGCAAACTTCGAGCGGTGGAGCAGGAGGTAGAGCCCGCCACAGATTGCCAAATACCAGCCCACGCCGATCACGGCGAGGATGGGCCATAGATAGTAGAAGGGGATTCCGTCGAAGAGATTGAGAAGCATCGCGACAGCATAGCTGGCTCTTCCGATCCGTCGCAGGATGGAGCCTCGCCGCCGGTGAAAAAACGAGGGTAGAACGGAGCCCCCGACCGAGCTTGAATGAAATCGGTTTCGATGCAAAGTCGAGAGTCAATATGCCTCAGGCGAAGAATCACGATGCTGAAATCTACAACGAGATACACGACTTCGGAGACCCGCTGGTGTTGGCTCACGGCGCTGGCGCGATTGCGGAAACATGGTGGTCCGTCGTTACGTCGGGCGACTCCGCTTGGTCGAGGCCTCGAGGGCATGGACCAGGGCGCGTCCAAGATTCGCGGAATCGCCGGGCCAACGCGCAGTGATGAGGTTCCCGTCGATGACGGTGAATCCCTGATCATAGGAGGCGCCGAACGGACCGACTTCGAATTGGCCGGCCTCCCCGACCGCGCGCTTCACTTCGTCCTGTACATACTCGGGATAGGTTCGGAAATGGCGGCCCAGGGTCCAGACGGTCATCCAATAGGCTGCGCGCTCGAGCTTCTTGGTGAGTCCGGTCAACCGCTTGCCTTCCAAGACCGATCGGTTCGTTTTTGGGTCGCGGGAACGTGCAAGCAGGACGGGACCGTGGCAGATCGCCGAGATGATCCGCTCCTGTGAGAAGAACTCGACCATTTTCTCCTGGAGAACGGTCGATTCGAGATAGGGCTTCATTCCCGGGGCATGCCCGCCTGCGAGATGGACGCCCGCGAAGCGCGCCGGATCGATCTCGTCGTAGCGAATCGGGTTTTGAAACGCCGGGTCCTGAACGAGTTCATGGTAGGTCTCGGCGTCCTCTGGTTTTGCGCCGATTTGACCGAATACGACGCCCTTGAGCGCGAGCGGATCGCATTGGGCCGGCTTGCCGTCGACGGTCGCGAAGACGACATCGACGTCGGCTGCACGCAGAAGCTTCCAGGGCACGGCGGCTTCGGTTGGTTCGAATCCTTCGCTCGGTAATGGCATGAGAATCGCTGTCATGGGCATCATGCTAGGGACGATTGGGATCTTTGCACATCCGCCGTCGGTTTGGTCGCATGCGAGACGGGGGCAACCGGCGCGTCGCCTCCGTGGTGGCCTTGTCCCGTCAGGATTAGTTCGTCAGACTTGCGCGGCCGCCGACCGGTCGAAGCCGGCTGGAACCCGGTTGGCTTGCGAAGAAATTGAAGGGGAAAGAAATGGGAATCATCAAGGTATTTGGCGGAATCATCGTCGTTCTGGTTCTATCCGTTGGAATTCTTTTCCTGGGTGCACGTTTTCATGACGGGCCGCTTGCGTTGATTCCCGGAGGCCCACTCGTCTCCGGAGAACTCGTTGAGGAGCCCGTAGCCGATTGGAGCTTCGCTACGTCCATCGACCTCATCGAATTTCAACTCGCGGCGGATTCGACGTCACGAACGACCTGGATTCTCGTGAACGATGGCAAGGCCTATATCCCATGCAGTCTGGGCTTCCCGCCCGGAAAGGATTGGCATTTGCGTGCTGACAAGGATGGTCGCGCCACCATTCGCGTGCTGGGGAAGCGGTATGACGTGACGCTCGATCGAATCGACGACGCTCCACTCTCTGAGAAGCTGGTTTCGATCGTCGCTGAGAAATACGACGGTGGACCGCCGGGTGGGACGTCCCAGGTCTGGTTCTTCGCATTGAACCCGCCCTCTGCTTGAGAGGACGGGTTCAGCGAAGTCCCAGCAGGCGCTGGATCAGTTCAGCGCGCCGCGATCGTTGGCGAGCGTTCCAGTGACGCCACCGCTCGCAGCGAGTTCGGCACCAAGCGCCGCGGCGCGTGCACGCCGTCTTTCGCGCAAAGCGTCTGTATCACAGAGTCGGTCGAGCACTTCCTGACCCCAGGTGATATGGCGGCGCCGCTTGCGCACGATGTCTTCGAGCAACTCGATCGTCGGCGCATCACAGATCTGATCCGTTTCGCGCATCGTCTGTTCGTAGACATCGACGAGGTGGGGCATCAGGACATCGAAGGGACCCACCAGCTTCTCGATCGTGAGATCGGGGCGCTCGGGCTCCGAGACCGATTGAATGAAGGCCGCGAAACCTTCGTTGGCCGATTCAGAAGCATCGACCGCCTTCGTGCCACAGCGAAGTTCGGGCAAGCGCTTCCCGAGAACGTCCGCCGCCTGCGCGACTTCCCAGACTACCTTGCCGAGGCCCGTCTTGACCGGCATTTCGGGAATCGTTGCGATCCATCCGCCTAACGTCATCATCGTCCACTCTTCCGCGTAGCGGAAGTTGCGGCACCGGCGAGCCATGGCCTCGACGTCGTAGCGCCCGGTCAGCTCTCGCAGATCTGCCGGAATGTCGAAGGCCGAGTAGGGGGCGAAGGTCGTTTTTTCGGCCGGCGTCATGCCGGGGTACATGCGTTGCTCGCTCATGATTGTGTCTCCGTGTTGGCGGCTTCCTTTTGTGCCGCGCGCTTGGCCAGATGTCGCTCGCGAAGAATTCGCGCTGCTTCGACAAGCGTCTTCTTCTGGGGGCCGGAGCTGGAGAGCTCGGCCAGGTCTTTGAGCTCTTCTTCGGTGAATCCGGCCTCGAGACGATCATCCCAGGCGATCGGGATCGCAGCGTCTTCGCGATCCGAACGCGCGCCGCCGAAGCTGAACTGCTTGTCGACGGTGCGACGGTATTCATTGGTTCGTTCACGGTACTCGGGATCGCCCTTCGTGAATTCCTTCACCCATTCGCTTCCAAATCGAACGTGGGTGAGTTCGTCTGCGAGCACATAGTCGACCGCTTGTCGCATGCGCTCGTCACCCGTTTTCTGTGCGTATTTGATCATGTCGCGGAAGACATCGCAGGCGAGTCCTTCGAGGCCACGATTGACGCCGGCGACGCGCATCGCGGGATCCTCCGAGCAGGCGCATTCGAAGAGAAATGTGCTCTCGGGGAACATGCCGACGGACCCGCCGAGATGGACCAGGAGCTTCTCGAAAATCTGGACGTGTCGCGCTTCGTCCCAGGCCTGGCGCGCCATGTTCATCTTGAATTCCCAGGGCGAGTCCGGGAAATCCCATAACGATCGCGCCGCGCCCTCGAGGGCCTGGACTTCGCCGACAAAGATGCCGTGCATGCGAAGCAGGAGGCGTGTCAGGCTGGCGGGAACGTCCGGGTCGATCGGCTCATTGAGAATCGTCAATGCGAAGCCGGGTCCGTAGGACTCGAAGAGTGGCTCGGCGGCCGTTCCCTGGACGGAACCTTCGATCATGTCCGAGAACTGCTCGAAGGCGTTGACGATGGTGTCCACATCGTCGGGCAGTGTTGCGAGGACAGTCGACTGTGCGTTGTCTTGTCGAACGAATCGGCTATCACGGGCCAACTCTTCATGGTGTAGGAATCTCTTCATGGTCCAACTCCTTTGCTAGGGGTTCTAGGTTTTCGGTGTGCCGCCAGGCACGCCAAGGTAAGCAAGGCAAGAGGTTGCGAGTTCGCGGGCGATCATCTCATCGCTCATGGGGACGGGGCCCATATCCCGGATACCGACCGTGTACTGCTGTTTGAGAAGGGCTATGGCCTGGGTCAAGGCGAAGGAGACCGCTGCTTCGGGATCGGGATGATGGATTTCGTCGCGTCGTGTGATGAGGAGATCGAAGAGTCCCGACATCACGTACCGATCCAGCTTGGTCGAGCGCTCGCGCATGAGCTCATCGCTGATCGCGCGCTGGTAGATGGCGCGATAGAGGCTCTCGTTCGGCCGCATGACTTCGATCAAGAAGGGAAAGATCGCGAACAAGATTTCCGCGATCCCCGCTCCCTCCCAGCGGGCCTCGGCGAGTGCGTCGTCGGCGGTGGCGAAGGCCTCTTCGCAGCGCCGTTCCTGGAGCGCGTGAAGTAGCCCGTCTTTGTCCTTGAATCGTCGATAGAAGGCGGCGACCGAAGTGTCGGCGCGCAAGGCGATCTCTCGGACATGGATGTCATCGAAACCCTTGTCGCGGAGCAATGATTCGGCGACGTCGAGTATGCGCTCGAGGCTCTTGTGAGTTCGCGCCTGCCGGGGCGGCCGAATCCAGTGCAATTCTGTCGGACGATGAAGCATTCCAACTCGCTCGCTTCGGTGTGGCTTGAGATCGACGGGTGGGGTCTCCCGCCTCAAGTTGCGTGTCGGCCATCCTACCAGAAAACGGAATCAGATTCCGGTTACTTGCAACTGGCTGATTTGTAAGCATAAATATCGAATCGAAGAACGGGGAGTGACGCCGGGGTGGTGGATCGAGCGGTGGCTAGACGCCCCGGAGTCGATCGATCAACGCCGTCGCGGTCGCCGACTCGGGCGGGGCGCCTCCCGGTCAGGCGACAATGCCGCCGGGGCGAACGAAGGGCAAGCGAGCGGCCATGAAGCGCGAGAATGGTGGGATCTGTTAGGTGATGAGCTTCGAGAGGGGCCTCATCCAGGTCGTCGCTTCCTGTCGTTATTCAAAGATTGTTGCCGGCCGATGAGCTTCGGACGCAGGGCGCTCGGATCGAGTATCCAGCGAAAAATATTCATGTCGAATCGAATCCTCGCGCACCTCGAAGATGCGGAATCCGGAAGGGTCGTCGCCCATCGGCCGTCCGACGGGGCCGGTCGTAATCATCTGCAACGCGCCGTCGACGCCCAGCGCGTTTCGATGATAGTGACCGGCCAGTACGGCTTCGACGCCGGCTTGTCTGAAAAGCGCGAGGTAGACGCTTCGCGCGCCGCTTTCGATGTTGAAATACTCGTCGTCTTCATCCGGGGCTTCGAGAAAGAAACTCTGATGTTGAAAGATGATGATGTGTTTCGTGCCGGCCGCGCGGGCTTCTTGTAATTCCAGGCGCAGCCAGGCGAGCTGTTGCTCGGCCTCCCCCGGAGCCTTTTCGGGGGCATCGATGAGCTGGCTGTTCAGGACGATCCCGTACACGCCGCCTTCCTGAAAGGAATAGTGGTCCGGTCCGAAGGCGGCCCGGTAGGCTCGAAGTGTCGCTTGGCTCGGCGTGTTCCCGACATCGTGGTTTCCGGCGACGACATGGAAAGGAATCGTCGGGTCGAGGGTCGCGGCGATCCGTTTGAACTCGGCAATCTGGCCTGCATGGCCGACGCGGTTGACGAGATCGCCGCAAACGATCACGAAGGCCGGTTTCAACTCATTCGCATGGCGAACGGCGGCCTCGAAGAGCCGGGCATCCTTTTCGAATTGATCATCGTGCCAGGTCGCGCGCAGCAGTAGGAAGGGCAGCCAGTACTCAGACATGCCGAGCTGGGTATCCGCCATCTGGATGAAATAATTGGGTTGCCCATCGGTTGAATGGGATGGATCGTCGAGCCAGCCCGGCAACTCCTCGAGACTCGGGACGAACCGCGTCGCCGTCTCGGCGGGCGTCTCGGCCGGCGATGTCGATGTCGACGTCGGGGCCGACGCGCAGGCCAGTGCGCTGAATGTGATCAGGCCGGTCGCCACGATCAGACGAATCACCTGAATTCTCGACATCTTCTCATTCCCGTCCTCGTCTGTCGGCTTGCGATCTGCACTGCCCTCGGGCGCCTGGGGTAGGAGCGGATCAGGCGCGATGGTCTACGAGCCAGGCAGCTATCTGATCCGCCATATCGTCTCGCGCGGTATCGGGCGTCTGCATGTAGTGGTCTCCGGGTAGGAAGACCAGCGCCTTGTCCTCGGCGGCCAGGTTGTCGTGAATCGTGTGTGCATCGACTGGGAATACGCCGACATCCTGAGTGCTCTGCATGACGAGGGACGGGATCTGGATTCGCTTCAGATGAGGGATGGCGCGGCATTGTGAATACTCGAGGCTCCACATCGACAACCACGTACGCACCGTATTGGTCGCGCCGATTCCAAATGGGCTGTAGTTGAAGAACTTGGGCGGGCCGAGATAGCAGATTCCAATTTCGCGATCGTTCGGATCCAGGCTCGCATCCAGATAACGGAGATCCGCCCAGGTTCGCGCGAGATTGAAGGTGCGATCGAAATTGCCCGCTGCCTGGAGTCGCTCGAGTTCTTTGAGCGCCCAGGCGGTAATGCGATGATTTCTCGCCACTTGCGCTTCGCGGTAGCGCTGGACGAATTCGGGGGAGTAGGGCGGGCCGTTGTCGGGGTTGTACATGTCAAGTGATGGATCGACGGAGGTCGGGTCGAATTCGTCGGTGACCGAGGGGTCGAACCAATCGGTCAAGACTTCCGGTCGCCCGGGATGGGCGTTCGTCGAGACGTAGAGATCGCAGGGCAGAAGGTCGCCTACGGCTTCGTTGACCGGTGCGCCCAGGAGGGGCTGGAGATTTGGTTCTGTGGCCTGGGATTGATAGGCCGCCATCAGCGAGCCGCCTCCCGAATTGCCTAGCAAGACGACGGTTTCGACCCCAGCCTCTTCACGCAACCATCGGACGCCGACACCAATATCGATCAGGGCGTGCTCGAGATTGAAATGTTGTTCGGCGCCTCGGTACCGTGTGTTCCAGCCGAGGAATCCGTAGCCACGCGCCGCCATCAGTCCGCCCATGTAGTGCTCGGCGAAGTCGACGTTGTAGTGGGTCGCAATGAACGCTGTCCGAGGCATCTTGCCACTCGGCGTGTGGTAGAGCCCTTGGGTGGGCATATAGCCGGCACCGTTTTGGCCGGCGGTCGGGGAAGCGAGGGAAATGAATCGACGTTCGACGGGATGGCCGTCCATGCTCATGAGATGATCTCCGTTGTTCGAGTAATTGGAGTAGAGCGCATCATCCGGTGACGCGGTGGGTGAACGATCAGGAGTCGAAACTCTATCAGCTCGGGGTGTTGGAGTCCGCGGCCAGGCTCCCCTGTCTCGTGCGCGAATTCTGCTGCATCTTCTCAGTGTTCTGGGTCTGGCGGTCATCGGTCGCCGACTCGCGCCCTACGCACCCATCGCCTCGAGGCCACCATGCTCTTTCGACAACTCTTCGATCCCGAAACTTCGACTTATTCCTACCTACTCGCCGATCCGGTGTCGCGTGAGGCGGTGTTGATCGATTCCGTCGCCGAGCAGCTAGAGCGCGACGTCCGTTTGATCGAGGAACTCGACCTGAAACTCCTGTTCGCGCTCGAAACCCACGTCCACGCAGACCACATCACTGCCTCGGGTCAACTTCGGCAACGACTTGGCTGTCGGATTGCGGTGAGCGAAGCGGGGAATGTGCCCGGCGCAGATCTCCAACTGGAGAACGGAGATCGGATTCAATTCGGGGGGCTTCGACTCGACGTGCTCTCGACGCCCGGGCATACGAATGGCTGTGTGACTTATCTCTGCCGCGATGCGGGCATGGTTTTCACCGGGGACGCGCTGTTGATTCGAGGATGTGGTCGGACGGATTTCCAAGACGGTGACGCCACGTTGTTATTCGCTTCGATCCGCCAGAAGATATTCTCTCTTCCGAAGGACGTCGCCGTCTATCCCGGACACGACTATCACGGTCGATTGGTTTCTACGGTCGATGAGGAAGAGCGTTTCAACCCCCGCCTGGGGCTAGAGAAGAGTGTCGACGAATTCGTCGAACTGATGAATGGGTTGAATCTCGCCTATCCAAAAAAGGTGGACGTCGCGGTGCCCGCAAATCTCCTCTGCGGCCTCTCGATTTCCACAGATTCTTCAGCGGGCGCGGCGGACTCATCCGGTGTCGTCGCCGGCGTCATGGAGCAAAGCGGACGCCAGGATGCTGAGATCTGGATGGGCGTCGGAATTTGACTGAATTCGAATATCAGGTCGCCAAGTCTTCAGCCTTCGTGTTGGCGTTGCTGCTCACGCTGGGCTTGCAATTCCTGCGGCCTCATTCTGGTTCGATCGCCCGGCGTGGCACCGGAAGGCATGGTGGTCGTGATTCGGCGCGTAGTGAGGCGCACGGTCCAGCGCACGGCTCAACAGACGGTCGAGCGCACGGTCAGACGGTTGGCCAGGCGGGCGGTCAGAGTAGTTGGCGAGTCAATGCGACGGCCTGGGCTTTCAACGTCGTGATTCTCGGCGTCGTTTGTGCGGGCTGTGCGTGTGCTGTCTCGCGATGGGCAGAGGCTCGTGAGCTCGGTTTGCTCAATCGCGTCGAAATGCTGGGCGTGCACGCCTGGCTTGCGCTGCCAATCACTGTTCTGGGCATGGACTTCGTGAGTTATGTCTGGCATCGCGCGAACCATCGCCTTTCGCTGCTTTGGCGATTTCACCAGGTCCATCACTCGGACTCCAATTTCACGGCGACTACGGCCGTCCGATTCCATTTCGGGGAACTGTTGCTGGCGCTTCCACTGCGTTTGGCGGCGGTGATCGTCCTCGGCGTTTCGATTCCTGGCGTGATCGCCTTCGAAGTCCTCTTCGCATTCGCCAATTTCGTCGAGCATGGCGATATCGACTTGCCGCGCTGGATCGAGGCCCCGATGGCTCTTCTATTCATCACACCCGCCTTGCATCGGAGGCATCACAGCCGGGAATCGGAATTGCTCAATAGCAACTACGGAACGATCTTCTCTTTCTGGGATCGCGCCTTCCATTCGTTCGGGCCGAGCACTTCCGAGGCCGAAATCCAGATCGGGCTGCCGGGTCTCGCAGACGGGCTGAGCGCCCGGGAGCTGATCCTGCTTCCAATCCGAGGGGTCTTCCGGGGTGAGCGCGGCGAGGCGCCTAGGCTTTGATTCCAGTCACGCGCGTCAGGGTATTCGGAATGAACTCGTGAACGCCGATCGACGTGAAGCCGGCCGCTTCGAGATAGCCGACGCAATTCGACGTCGAGTGCGCCAATCCAGTCGAATGGCTGAGCGATTCCGCAAGGCCCCATAGGGCCGGCCCGATCGGCCCCGAACGATCATCGTCGAGCATCTCGCCGATCAGATGGAACTCACCCCCTGGCAGCAGGGCTTCGTAAACCCGCCCGATCACGCCCGCAATGATCTCACGATTGTATTGGGGAAGGTTGGAGGCCATGATCGCGACGTCCGCGTCCTGGGGCAGGGCATCCTTTGTAAAGTCGCACGCCGAAGCCGTCACACGATCACTCACACCGTTCTTCTCGAGGTACTCCCGCGTTACGGCGACGACCGGGGGTAGGTCGAGGACTTCGGCCTTGAGATCGGGGTAGGTCTCGGCGGCGACGATGCAATAACAGCCCGAGCCACCGCCGAGGTCGATCAGCTTCCGACGGCCTTTGAGATCGACCTGCCGATGGAAGCGACGGGCTGCGCCCATTCCAATGGAATAAGTGGCCTGATGATATTTTCGTGCGCGCTCGATCGTGAAGGACTCGTCGTACATGCCGAGTCGCCGCTCGTCTTCGGGACCGGCACGAAGATGCTCGGTCAACTTGCCCCATTGCCCCCAACCCGGTTTGCCAAAAAGCATCCAGGGACCCGCGTAACTCTTCTTGCCGCGCACCAGGAATCGTTCGACGTCCGGGGCATTGCTGAAAACGTCGCCATCGCGTTCCAATAGTTCCATCGCAGTCAACGTGACCAGGAGCCGCTCTGCGTTGACCGTCTCGATTTCCATCGCCTTCGCCGCGGCCTCGATCGTGTTCGCGCCTTCGGACAGTGCAGTGAAGGTTCCAAGCTCCACGGCGCTCATCAGGGCGGCTGATTCCCAGAACGCATTGCTGATGCGTTGCAGGCGAACGGTATCCGGGCGGGCGTTCGCCGGGTCTGTATTCTTGGTCTCGAGTTCATTTTTGGGCATGCGCTAAGCGTACAACGAAGGAGATCGAATGCCGTATCGGACTGGGTTTCGCGAAGGACTCTTCGAGGGACAAACCCTCTTCATTCCCGGTGGCGGAGGTGGACTCGGGCGATGCATCGCCCACGAACTCGCGGCCCTGGGCGCCAAGATCGTTCTCGCGGGCCGCACGCTCGAAAAGCTGGAACGAACGCGCGCGGAGATCGAACAGGATCACGGTGAGGTGCTGGGTTGTTTCACGGCAGAACTGCGCGATGAGCCGGCGGTCCGAAAACTGCTCTCCGACATCCTCGATGCGCACGGACCGATCACGGGCTTGGTCAATGCCGCCGGTGGACAGTTTCCGGCACAGCTGAAGGACCTCAGCCTGAACGGCTGGAACGCGGTGCTGAACAATAATCTGACGAGCTACTTCCTCGTGGCGCGCGAGGCGTTCACCCAATGTCTTGCCGAGCGAGGTGGGAGCATCGTCAATATCGGCGCGGACTACGCGCGGGGCATGGCCGGTATGGGACATAACGGTGCGGCGCGCGCAGGCCTGTCGAATCTGACCTTTACCGCGGCGACTGAATGGGCGAGCGCGGGGGTGCGCGTGAATTGTGTCATTCCCGGGTTCATCGCGACGACCGGACTCGATCGCTATCCGGAGCAAGAGTGGGAGGCACTGGCCAAGATCGATCGCCGGGTGCCGCTGGGTCGCCACGGAACCGCGGCGGAAGTCTCGGCCATGGTGGTCTTCTTGATGTCGGAGATGGCCGCCTATATCACGGGCGC
>CAZMFM010000081.1:0-24230 GCA_964565565.1 uncultured Spirochaetaceae bacterium
GCCCCTGATGAGCGCACCGGAAGGTGCGGATGAAGCGCGTATCGCGAAGGTCGAGGCTGGCAGACGGCGAATGTTGGAGAAGGCCACGGACAAATATCGATTCAAGATCGAAACGCTCTGTGCACCGGACGGTCTGATCGTGGAAGACGACCGCCTCGTCGGGCTCCGCTTTCGCCGAACCAAGATCGAAAAGGGCCGAGTCGTGATGCAGGACGAAACCTTCGATGTTCGCGCACCCGTGATCATCAGTTCGATCGGGTCGATCCCGGAACCCATCAAGGGCATCGACATGAGGGGTGAACTCTTCGACTTCAAGGACTGGGAGACCGGCAAGCTCGAGGGCTACCCGACCGTCTTCTCAGTCGGCAACGTGGTCACGGGCAAGGGCAACATCGTCGCTTCTCGCAAACACGCGACCGCAGTCAGCAAATCCGCCATCGAGGCCTACCTCGGTATCGGAGAGGGAGATCCGCTCGACGTTGCGGAAGCACGGGCGGGCAAGGACGCAGCAGCCGAAACCGCCGACCAGGTAGCGGAGAGCCTGCACGATGGCGTTCCCCCAAGCGCCGAACAAGCTCGTGCACTCGTCGAACGAGTCTCAGCGAGACAAAAGGAAGTCGGCTTCGCGGACTTCAAGTCGTGGATGGAACACGTCGGAGAACCCTGCTAGGCGCCCTGTTCGCCCCTTTTTGATCAGCTGCCCGGCAGGGGCGGCGGTTGCGGAACAAAGAGGGTGGCCAATTCCCCGAGCCCGGAAGCAGCCGACCATTCGCTCATTCCGACTGTCCAAACGAGGGTTTCGGGTGCGATCCTCCCGGTCGCGACAGCCTGTGCAACCTGAGCCGTCGTGAATGGACCCACCGACTGTCCTCCCTCAGCGATATGCCATGAGGTCGTGGGAACGGGCGGTGGGCCAACGGCGGCGGGTGCAGCCGGGCCGCCCTGTGGCGTCCCCGCACCAGGAGAGCCGCCTACCAATCCCCCCATTGAATTCGTCATCGCGAGCCCCATCCCGAGCCCAACGCCGGCACCGGCCAGGCCTCCGGCTGGATTGGCCGCCGCTTCGGGCATCGCATTGCCAAGCTGGTAGGCCTGGAACGCACCCATGTCGCCAATCGCATTCATACTCGCTCGGGCATCGAGTGCACGCTCGACTTCGGCCGGAACCGAAACATTCACGATATAGAGTTGCGGAATCTCAAGCCCGAACTCATCATCGATCCGACTAACAACTTCTTTGCGTACCGTTTCGGAGAGCTCGGCATAGTTTTGGGCGAGATCGAGTACGCTGATTCCAGAACTCGCGAGCACATCCGCAAAGGTCATGGAGATGATCGCTCGAAGCAGGGCCGAGACTTCCTCCGCCTCATAGACGCCATCCGTCCCAACCAACTCCGAGAGGAGTCGACCCGGATCGATCGCACGAAGCGTGTAGGTACCGAAGGCACGGACGCGAACCGAACCGAAGTCTGCATCTCGCAATGGCACCGGATTCGAGGTTCCCCATTTGAGATCGGTCAGCTGACGGGTGCTGACAAAGTAGACCTCAGATTTGAAGGGGCTATCGAATCCATGCATCCAACCCATCATGGTCGATAGGAGAGGAAGGTTCTTCGTCTCGAGTCGGTAGTGACCGGGGCCAAAGACGTCCGCGATCTGTCCCTGGTGGACAAAGACCACCGATTGGCCCGGCCGAACGATCAGCTGCGCGCCGTATTTGATCTGATTGCGATATCGCGGAAAGCGCCAAACCAGGGTGTGCTGGCTGTCGTCGATCCATTCGACGATGTCAACCAACTCCGCTCGTAACTTGTCAAAGAGTGCCATTTCTCATTCCCTCTTTCGTTATCTGAGTAGGCCAACCAGGAGATCAACGATCGTCGAGGCGGCTGAGGATTCTTGAGCGTGGCCGAAGCCCGCAAAAACAGAATGGGATTGTGCCGACGTGTCTTGCACTCGGAAGGCTGCCTTCCGTGCGGCCTGCTTCTCTTGCTCCGCACCGAGCATCGCTTCGGCCATTGCGGCTTTGGCGGCTCGGCCGGACAGGACGTATCCAGCGATCCGTTCGAGTTCATTCGCATCGAGCCACGTGCCGTGCTGATGGCATCGATCGACGATCACGCCCGAACGTTTCTGAAAATTCCGCCGATTCATCAACGCGTCGCAGGTTGGGCAGCGCCGGTATTCGACCATGCTTTCCATCGGGTTTCCGCCATCCACCCGCGGCAATGGCGAATCATTCCCAGGCTCCCGACTCCCGGCGGCCGTCGTGGCGCGATCCACGAGCGCGTCGAAACGATCGTCCGGCGCCCAGAGCCCGAAACATTTCGGGCATTCGTAGATCTCCAACCCGCCGACTTCGCGCGAGGTCATCCAGCATTCGCAACAGGGGCAGCGCAACTCGGGCATGTCGGAGGGTGGTTTCTGTGGGTCGAAAGCGACTCCGCAGCCGAGGCAGAACCGGGCGTCGTCCAGATTGCGCGCATAACACTCTGGACAAATGAGACCGCCACGGTCGATTGCGGCAACAATTCCCGCACCACAATAGTCGCAAGGCCCTTCTTCTTGCCTGGCGATCGCACCGCAAGCCGTACAGCGGCGAAGGGGCGCATCCGTCGTCTCGGGTGGTGTGGCACGAAGACTTGCCCCACAACGACAATCAAAGTCGCTATCTGGCACCATTGCGCTCACATCGAATTGAGCGTGGCAATCTGGACAGGCTACGAGCTTCAAGCGGACCTCACCGGGCCCTTATCGGACGCCCAGCCGATCCGCTTGATCGGACGATTCGCAGCAATGCGCAGGATCTGGGACCTCGCCGGAGAGCGAGATCTGGAAGGAAATGGGCGGCTAGCCCTCGAGGAAGCCCTTCAGGGATCGACTTCGGCTGGGATGGCGCAATTTTCGCAACGCCTTGGCTTCGATCTGTCGAATCCGCTCGCGCGTGACGTCGAAGTCCTGGCCCACCTCTTCGAGAGTCCGATTCGCTCGTTCGCCAATGCCGAATCGCATGCGCAAGACCCGGGCTTCGCGAGGAGCAAGCGTCGCCAACAATTCCCGGGTGTGCTCGGCCAGACTCGATTGAATGACCGCATCGGCCGGATTCACCATATTCGGATCCTCGATGAAATCCGAGAGCTTGCCGTCGTCGTCGTCGCCAACTGGCGTTTCCAGGCTGATCGGATCGTTCGCGATCCGAAGGACCATGCGAACTTTTTCGAGTGGCAGCTCCAGGGCTTCCGACAGTTCTTCGGGCTGCGGCTCGCGACCCAATACCTGAACGAGTTGCCTCGTCGCGCGCACCAGTTTGTGGATCGTCTCGATCATGTGAACGGGAATTCGAATCGTACGCGCCTGGTCGGCGATCGCTCTGGTGATCGCCTGACGAATCCACCAGGTCGCATAGGTCGAAAATTTGTAGCCACGTCGCCATTCGAATTTGTCGACCGCTTTCATCAGGCCGATATTGCCCTCTTGAATGAGATCCAGGAATTGAAGGCCGCGATTCGTGTATTTCTTTGCGATCGAGACGACGAGGCGAAGGTTCGCTTCAATCAACTCGCTCTTGGCTTCCTGTGAGCTGAGGGCGGTCGCGTCCACTCTTTCGCGAATCTTTTCGACCTCGCCAAGTTCCAGATCGGACTCGTGCTCCAAGCGCTCACGAAAGACTTGCAGACCTGCGATCTCTTCGAGCGCAGCTTCGATCGGCTCGGGATCCCCGCCCAGTCGTTCGAGCGCATGCTTACCACCGGCACTGCGCTTCAACGAATGCTTGGCGAGCAGGATGAAGTCATCGGTGTCTAGATCGAAACGATTCGCCACGTCGGCCGCACGTTGGTCGAGCAAACGATGGCTCTCGAGCAATTCATGAAGACATCGATCGAGTTCGTTGTAGCGTTCTCGGGTAATACGCTGCTGCCGCAAAACTTTCGCTGCCTCTTCATAAAGGGCTGCGACTTCGACTTCGCAAGCTTTGCGATCGTCCTTGCTCATGGCGGTCGAGGACAGCGCCTGGCGCCGTTCGATCAGACTCTGCTCAACTTCTCCGAGCTGAGTCATCGCCTTCAAAAATTTTTCGCGCGTTTCTTCGATGGGCGGAGCATTTTCGTCTTCGAGACCATCGATGACTTTCTTCAACTCGAGCTTGCCGAGTCGAACAAAGTCTCCGACCTCGACCATGCGTCGCAGGCAATATGAATTCCCGGTCAGAGCTGACAGATGCGCATCGACGACGACCTCGATTCGCTGCGCGATCTCGACTTCACCTTCGCGTGTAAGCAGCGAGACCTGACCCATCTCACGCAGGTAGACGCGAACCGGATCGAAACCACCACTGTCTTCCGCGGCCGTTCGAGCGGCCGGACCAGAGTCAGACTTTTCTGACTTCTTTTCCGTCGGCGGCGCGAGCGGAATCTCCTCCTCCCGTAGCAGGGCGAGGACGCCTTCAAAGTCCTGTTTGCCAAGGCGCTTGTCGGAGAAAGCAAGACGGAGATCGTGTCGGTTGATGGTGCCCCGGTCGTGACCGACCTCGAGCAACTTCTTGATTGGATCGAGGGCCAGGAGTTCGTCCGGGCTGAGCGGTACGGTCGTCTGGACAGCTTCGTCCTGGCCTTCATCGGCCAAAGCGGCTTTCTTCGTACGCCGCGCCGATGCTCGCTTGGTCTTTGTTTTGGTGTTAGTCGCATCAGTCGAAGACGGTGTCGTCTTCTCGGAATCGTCCGCGGGCTTTTGGGCCTTGCGCGCTGGGCTGCTCTTCGCACGTCGCGTTCGCGATTGCTTCGGCGTGGCTTCAGCCAACTCCGTCGAGATCTCTTGTTTGTTCATCGACTCGACGGTCGACTCCCTGGTGGGCGCGTTCGAGGCCATGGGGGGGTCCTCCTTCAGCTCTGCAAAGGTACTGCCGAATTCAACTTTCCGCCGCCTTCCCAGATCGACTCTCTATTTGTGTCCCTAATTTGCTTCTGCATTGCCACTCGAATCGACACGCAAATGCGCCCGCTTTTCGAGAAGCAACGCATGGCGCTCTTCGAGCAACGCCTCGTGATCCGCATCTGGATCACTCAGCCTTCGCTTCAAATCCTTTTCACGAGCTGCAAGTTTCCGAAGATCAAACCATCCGATCAAGTCATCGAAGACCTGATCAGCAGTTCGTTCTCCATCGACCGGCGTGTCATCGACCGCAATTTCCCGCAGGCGTAGCTTTGCTTCCTCATCTAACTGGGACTCAAATCCCAACGAGTCAACACGGCCGTCTGCAGCCGCCTCGATGATTTGCGAAATGATGGACTTCCAGGCACCAGCAGGGAGAACGTCATGAAGTTTGAGTGCCATTTCGTCACTCACGATCTCCGGGCGCTGCAGACATAGCCGGGCCAACATGCGTAACTGCCGCTCTTCGGGCATATCTCGCCGTTCGCGCACGACACCTAGCGTCGCGCCATCGACTTCCGGCGTCTTCGACGACGATGCCGTACCACGCGCTGCGTCACGAACGATGCTTGCCACCGCGGGAATCGAGGCGCCAACTGCGAGCGCGAGCCGCCTTATGTATTCGTCTCTCGATACGGCATCGCTAACGAGCGCTAGGAGCGGCGCGACATGGGCAACGGCGTCTGCTTTGGCATCCGGTGTCGCAATTCCCTGACGCACTGCGTTGCGAATCGACAACTCCAAGGCATCGGGCGCGCTGTCCACAAGCTTCTTCAGACCTTCCGCGCCCTCCTTGTTCAGATAGTCATCGGGATCCTGGCCGTCGGGAATCAGTACCGCGCGAACCCGCAACCCATGAGGAAGCAAAACCGCGAGCGCCTTCTCGGTCGCCTGCTGACCAGCGTTGTCGCCATCGAATACCAACACGATCTCTCTTGCGCGTCGTCGGAGTTGGCCTCCGTGCTCCGCGGTCAACGCTGTTCCGCAGGTCGCGAGCGCTTCGCCGAGGCCGGCCCGCGCAAAGGCGATTCGATCGAAATAGCCCTCGCAGAGAATCACACGTCCGGCACGTCGAATGGATTCGAGCGCATCGGGGTAGCCATAGAAGGAAGTTCGCTTGTGAAAAACCGGGCTCTCGGGCGTGTTCAGGTATTTCGGCTCCTGGTCGGCTTCGAGCGCGCGACCGCCGAAGCCGATCAGTCTTCCTCGGACATCTCTGATCGGAAAGGTCAGTCGCCCGCGCAGCCGGTCATAATGGCCCGAACCGGACTTTCGTTCGGCGAGAAGGCCGGCCTTCACGCCTAGATCTCCGGTGATCCTTCGTTTGCGAAGTCGCTCGGCCACGGCGTCCCATCGAGCCGGTGCAAAACCCATTTCGAACTCATCGGCCGTGGCCGCGTCGAATCCGCGCGAACGCAGATAGTCCCTGGCCGACTCGCCCTGCGACTCAGTCAGCGCGCCCCGGTAGAGCTCTTGTGCAGTGGCATTGGCCTCGAAGATCCGCGCCGTAAGGCCGACTTCGGGCGCTCCGCGTTCTTCGGGGATTTCGATTCCGAGATCGGCGGCAAGCGAACGTGCGGCCTCCGGAAAGGAGAGGCCGTCGTGCTTCATCAGGAAGGCAATGACGTCTCCGCCCTCCTGGCATCCAAAACAATGAAAGATCTGTCGGTCGGGATTGACGTTGAACGAAGGCGTCTTCTCGTTATGAAAGGGACAGAGCCCCTTCCAGTTTCGACCAGCCTGTTTGAGTTCAACGTAGCGAGCGACCAAGCCGACGATGTCTGCTCGATTGCGGATCTCATGAATCGCTGCTTCGGGGATCCGACTCAAATCCGCCTCTCGCTATCCGTCGGCTCGGCTCTGTGTTAGTTCATCGAGCGACGGATCTTCTTGAGCGCCCGCTTGCGCGCGGCCGCTTCCTTCTTCTTCTTGCGGATGCTCGGCTTGTCGTAGTATTCGCGACGCCGCAGCTCCGTCAAGATTCCAGCCTTCTCACAGGTCTTCTTGAAGCGCTTCATCGCGCCTTCGAAAGACTCGCTCTCTTTGATCTTGATCACCGGCATGTTCTCTCCCCTCGCCGCCGCGGGGACCCAATCAACACACTCACCGGACTAGTCGTGAGTGACCTGTGGATCCTCTTCGTGGCGCATTATTCGTTCGTCACGACCGCACATCGGTCGTTTGCTCTCTCGCTGCGCGTTCAATACACACGACGCACATGACGCACAGTCTCAAAATCTTCGTCTGAATCGGTATTCCCGCGTTCCGCCCCGCCTGGTCTCGCTTCACAACCATCCCACGCTCGACATGGCAGTATGGGATTTTTTCACCACATGAACTATTGGGAACACGGGAAAGAGGCGGAAGCTAGCGCAGCGACTTGCTCGTCTCAATCGGTCCCGAGGGGTATCGTCCCTTCCGAAGGCTGTCGGACGTGAATCCCCGCCGCCAAGAGATCCCGCTTCACTTCGCCAACAGTCGTTTCCTTGAAATGAAAGATAGAGGCCGCCAACGCGGCCTGACAATGACCCCCCTCCAACCCGTCGTCTAGAGCGGTCGCCAGGTCTCGCGAATTGCCACCGCCCCCCGAAGCGATCACCGGGATCGTAATGCGGTCAGCGACCGCGCGTAGCATGGCCAGGTCATAGCCACTCTTGGTGCCATCACGGTCCATGCTCGTCAGGAGGATTTCTCCAGCGCCCGCCTCTGCGACCTGTGCCGCCCATTCGACCGCGTCAATCCCCGTCTGCTTCCGGCCGCCATGGGTAAAGACCTCCCAGCGCCCCGGCTCGTCCGGTTCCGAAACCTGCTTGGCATCGATCGCCACGACGAGATTTGCGCTGCCAATCTTGGCCGCCGCTTCGGAAACGAGATCGGGATTCTTGATCGCCGCCGTCATGATCGAAACTTTGTCCGCCCCGGCATTGAGCAGATCGCGAATATCTTGAAGAGAGCGAACACCACCGCCCACCGTGAGCGGCATAAAGATACTCTCCGCCGTTCGCGCCACGACGTCGAGCAGAATGTCGCGCTCCTCGTGGCTTGCCGTGATATCGAGAAAGGTGATCTCGTCGGCTTCCTGCGCGTCATAGCGCATGGCCACTTCAACGGGATCCCCGGCATCGACGTGGTCGACGTATTTCACACCCTTGACGACCCGACCCTGGTCGACGTCGAGGCAAGGAATGATCCGCTTGCATAACGCCACCTAGGCTTCTCCGATTTCTTCGACTTGCCGTAAGGCAAGCGACAGATCGACGTCGCCCGTATAGATGGCGCGGCCGGTGATGACGCCACAGATCCCCTTGTCGCGAAATTTTGCGGCTCGAACGACATCTTCGTTCGTCGCGACACCTCCGGAAACGATCACGGGAATTCCGATCGAATCAGCCAGCGCCGCGGTCGCTTCGATATTAGGCCCGGTCAACATCCCATCTCTAGAAATATCGGTATAGACGATCGCCGTGACGCCGGCGTCCTCGAAGCGTCTGGCAAGATCGATCGCAGTCGTTTCGCTCGATTCGAGCCAACCCTCTACCGAAACCATTCCTTCACGCGCATCGATCCCCACGACGATCCGATCGGGATATTTCGCGGCCGAATCCTTGACCAACTGCGGATCACGTAGCGCCGCAGTGCCCAGAATCACTCGATCGAGCCCCCAACCCAAGGCTTCATCCACGCCTTCGATTGAACGCAAGCCACCACCCAATTGCACCGGAACGTCGCCGACAGCGGCAAGGATGCGCTTGATCGCTTCGCCCTGTACGGGTCGACCCGCCTTGGCCCCTTCGAGGTCGACAACGTGCAGTCGTCGGATGCCGGCCGCCGCGAAACGGCCCGCCACTTTCGCAGGATCCGAATCGTAGACGGTCGCCTCGTCATAGCGGCCCTGGGAAAGCCTGACCGCATCGCCTCCAAGCAGGTCGATTGCCGGAATCACTTCGAATGGATTATTTGCAGACATCAGACACCCTCTAGCCACACTCGATAGGCATCGAGCAGCCGTTTTCCAGCCATCTGGCTTTTCTCGGGATGGAATTGCACAGCGAAAATATTGTCCCGGGCCACGGCGGCTGCGAATGAACCCCCGTAGTTCGTGCGACCGACCACAATTTCGTCGTTGGTAGGTTCGGGTCGATAGGAATGAACGAAATAGTAGACTTCCCGATCCGGCAAAGACGTAAGCATCGGATGATCACCTTCGAAGACGACTTCGTTCCAGCCGATATGGGGCACCAGAAGCGGCTGGCCGTCTTCGTCCGAATCAGGAAAACGAGTCACCCGACCTGCTAGGCGGCCAAGACCAGGCGTTATGCCATGTTCCTCGCCTTCTTCGAACAACAGTTGCAATCCGAAACAGATTCCGAGGTAGGGTCGGCCGTGATCCGTCGCGCTTCGAATCGCATCGGCGAGCCCGGCCTTTTCGAGCGCCTCGACGGCGTTTCGAAATGCACCGACACCGGGCAGCAAAACCCCGTCGGCATTGCGCACGACATCGGGATCCCCGGTCACGATCGGATCCATCTCGGACCGTTCGAGGGCCTTCGCCACACTCCGAAGATTTCCGGCGCCATAGTCGACCAACGCGATGCGGGGCCGCATCTTCCTAGAGCGCTCCCTTGACCGTTGGCAAGCCCGTCTCACGAGGATCGACGGCCACGGCATCGCGTAGCGCCCGAGCGACACCCTTGAAGGCCGCCTCGACACAATGATGCGGGCTCTTCCCGTACCGCTTCTCGATATGAAGATCGAGACCGGCACTTTGCGAAAACGCGTACATGAAATCTTCGGTCAGGGTCGCATCGAAGGAACCAATTCCGGTGTTGTCGAGTGAAAGCTGATAGACGAGGTAGGGACGGTTGGAAACGTCGACCGCGACTTCGACCTTGGACTCCGCCATGGGCAGAAGACAACTTCCGAAGCGACGAATCCCGACCGCGCTGCCCAGGGCTTCACGAAAGCCCTGACCGAGCGAAATGCCGACGTCTTCGACCGTGTGATGGAGATCGACCTCGATATCGCCCTTGGCCTCGAGTTCGAGGTCGAAGAGCCCGTGCCGCGCGAAGGACTCCAACATGTGATCGAAGAAGGGGATCCCGGTCTCGATGCTGTATTGGCCCGAACCGTCTAGGTCGATCCGTAGCTTGATCTCAGTCTCTTTGGTCTTACGCGCGATCGTGGCAACACGAGTCGCACCCCCCTGATCGGGTTGCTGCTTCGCTTTGGGCGACATCTTATACTCCGGATTCGGCACGGTTCGGACTTGGTTTGGACGTGGCTCGGGTTTGCTTCGGACCAGTTTCCGACGGGCTCCGACTCGCGCCAGCACTCGGCCGACCGCACTCGGGGGAATCCTCGCCGCTTGGCCCGAGCCGACGCCGGAGCTTACCCGGACTCGCGCCGTCGTGCGCGCTGCGACCTCACTTCGTGGTGGACGACAGCTCCGGCAGGAGTCCAGGCAGGTTCGGGCGGACCCGTGTGGTGCGACGTCGCTGGCGCCTAGAGCTCCGCTTCGCGCGCGGCTTCGCGTTCTCGACGCGCGCGACGGATCTTCTGGAGCCGCAACTCGACCGATTCGCCATGGCCCGTGAGTCCCTCGATGTTGGCCAGCCTGACGATGTCTGCGCCGAGTTCACGTAATTTGGGCGGCTCGAATTTCATGAAGCTCGTCCGCTTCAAAAAGTCCTCGACCGAGAGCGGAGAGAAGAAGCGCGCCGTTCCCCCTGTGGGGATAACATGGTTTGGACCAGCGATGTAGTCACCGACCGCGACCGGCGTGTAGTGACCCAGGAAAATGGCACCGGCGTTCTGAACCGTCTTTGAGATCGTCTCGGGATCTTCGATCGCGAGGACGAGATGCTCGGGCGCATATTCGTCGGCCAGTCTCATCGATTCGGCAAGGTTCTTTGTGACGACGATGGCACCCCGTGCCGTGATCGATTTCGTCGCGATCTCTTTGCGGTCAAGCGCCGCCAGCTGACGCTTCACCTGGTCTTGAACTCGCGCGACGAGCCCCTTTACGTGGGTGATCAAAACAGACTGAGCGAGTTCGTCGTGCTCGGCCTGAGAAATCAGGTCAGCGGCGAGCCAGGCCGGCGTCGCGCTGCGATCGGCCACGATGCAAACCTCCGTCGGCCCCGCGTGACTGTCGATGCCAACCTGACCGAAGACCTGTTTCTTTGCGGTCGCTACCCAAATATTTCCAGGGCCGACGATCTTGTCTACGGCCGGAACAGTTTCAGTCCCGTAAGCCATCGCGGCGATCGCCTGTGCACCGCCCATCTTGAAGACCCTGTGAACACCGGCGACACGAGCGGCCATCAACACTTCCGGACGAATCGAACCATCCTTGGACGGCGGCGTGGCCATCACGATTTCGGGCACTTCGACAACGGAGGCCGGAATCGCATTCATCACCACAGTCGAGGGGTAGACGGCCTTGCCACCGGGAACATAGAGGCCGACGCGGGCGAGCGGGCGAACGCGCTGGCCCATGAAGCCACCGCCTTCCTCGCGCATCTCCCAACTCGACGGAATTCGCTTGCGGTGAAATTCTCGAACGCGCATCGCGGCCTTGCCGATCGCGGCACGATCGGCGCTGTCGACGGCGTCGCAGGCATCATCCCACTCGTCGTTTGTGACTTCGACGGCGTCGAGCTTGGCCCCATCGAATTTCTTGATGAACCCAAAAAGGGCTTCGTCACCGCCGGACCTGACGCCGGCAACGATCTTCGCAACATCTCCTTCGACGTCGAGCACAGAGTCTTCTCGACGCGCGCAGACCTGCTGCCATTCATCGTCGAATTTTGCTGAATCCGCCTTGATCACTCGCATCGGTTTCGCAGTCGCTTTGGCCGCCATTTGCCTCACTCCTTACCGGGATCGGGACTCTTCAGTCCGAACTCCGGCGACTTTACGCTGACCCTGCGAACAGGGGCATCCCTCAATCAATCCACTCTCCGACGAGCCCCAACGACCCGCGGCCATTTTGCCAAATCGAAATGCCGCTCCAACTCAACGAATCCAGCGCTCGACAGCTCCTGCTCCGCGACTTCAACCTGTTCAGGAGATAACTCGAACAAGAGCCAACCCCCTGGAGAGAGATGATCGCCGGCCTCGGCCACCAACCGCCTGATCACGTCCAATCCGTCCGCTCCCGCGAAGAGCGCCATCTCGGGCTCGTGCGAAAGCTCCGGTGGAAGCGACGCCGCGTCGCTTCGAGCCACATAGGGTGGGTTCGAAACGATCACGTCGAATTGCTCGGAAGCAACCGGTGCAAAGAGGTCCCCAAGCAACAGGCGAATCCTCTCTCTCGTATGCAGATGATCGGCATTTTCCGCCGCAATCTGTAGTGCTGGCTCGGAAATATCCGTTGCCGTGATTTCGGCGTGGGGAAGCTCGGACGCTAGTGAGAGGGCGATTGCCCCCGTACCGGTGCCTAGATCCAGGATTCGAATCGCCCGTTCGGGATCGCCTTGAAGCGCAGCGATTTTCTGGAGCGCGGCTTCGACGAGGGTCTCCGTCTCGGGTCGCGGCGTCAGCACCTCCGAACTCACCCGAAAGGGCAGAGACCAGAATTCGCGCACGCCCAGGAGTTGTGAGACCGGCACGCGATCGTCTGCGCGCCGCTTCACGAGCGCGCGAAAGCGGTCTCGCTCCGCCGCAAGAACGGGCTTTTCATGATCGACGTAGAGCCGCAACCGCTCGGTCTCGAGGGCATGTGCGAGCAGGACCTCGGCGTCTAGGCGTGCCGTTTCGATTCCTACTCGCGAAAAGTAGTCCGTCGTCCAGCGAAGTAATTCGAGCACCGTCCAGACTCGATCTCGACCGCTCGAAGGCGGCGGTCCCGCGTTTTGGATCGACTTTCCCTCACTCACGACCCGCCGCCCGGCTGGGCGTCCGGATTTGCGGTCTCGCCCTCGCGTGCGGCGGCCAGACTCGCATGAACCGCATCGAGCAACTCTGTCATATCGCCGGCGAGCAAAGCGTCGAGTTTGTGAAGCGTCACGCCGGCCCGATGGTCGGTGACACGGTTCTGGGGAAAGTTGTAGGTGCGAATCTTCTCGCTGCGTTCACCCGTCCCGACCTGGGAACGGCGTTCGCTGGCGCGTTCTGCGTTTTGCTTCCCTTCTTCGAGGTCGAGCAATCGCGATCGCAAGACCGTCATCGCTTTGGCCTTGTTCTTGTGTTGAGATTTTTCGTCCTGACATTGGACCACGAGCCCACTCGCCAGATGTGTTATCCGAACCGCAGAGTCCGTCGTGTTGACGCTCTGTCCGCCCGGACCGCCGGCGCGCATCACGTCCACGCGAATGTCCTCGTTCTTGATTTCGATATCGACTTCTTCGGCCTCGGGCATCACGGCGACGGTCACGGTCGAAGTGTGGATTCGACCCTGACTCTCCGTCGTCGGGACACGCTGGACGCGGTGGACGCCCTTCTCGTATTTCAATCGGCTAAAGACATCCTTTCCGGAGACGGCGACAATGATCTCTTTGAAACCACCACCATCGGTCTCCGAAACTGAAAGCGTATCGATCTTCCAGCCAAGAGATTCGGCATAACGTGAATACATACGAAAGAGATCGGACGCGAAGAGCGCGGCCTCGTCACCACCGGTCCCCGCGCGAATCTCGAAGATCGCATTCTTTTCGTCGTTGGGATCTTTTGGTGTGAGTAGGATCCGCAGCTCGGTTTCGAGCGCGTTGATCGTTTCCTCGAGCCGCTCGACCTCGGCCCGGGCAAAGTCCGCCATCTCGGGATCATCGTCCTCGAGCAGCGCCTTTCCGTCATCGAGCTCTCCGAGCGCTGCGCGATAGCGCCCGCCTACTTCGAGGAGCGGGCGAAGCGCGCCCAAGCGGCGACCCAATTTCTCGATCGCACGCGGCTCCTTGCCGACGTCTGGATCAGAGAGTTGGATCTCGAGGTCGCGATTGCGTGCCTCCGCTTCTGTGATTCGGTCTAGAAAATCAGCCACGCGACTACTCGGGAATCCATTCGGGAATTCGTTCAGGAATTCATCGACTCCAGGAATTCCTCATTGCTTTCAGTCTTCTCGATTTTGCCCTTCAAGAACTCCATCGAATCGACGGGCGAGAGCGGCGAGAGAACCTTGCGGAGAATGTACATTCGGTTGAGGACCTTCTCGTCCATCAACAGTTCTTCACGCCGTGTCGCGGAGCGGTTGATGTCGATGGCCGGATAGGTTCGACGATCGGCGAGCTTGCGGTCGAGAACGATCTCGCAATTGCCCGTACCCTTGAATTCCTCAAAGATGACCTCATCCATACGCGATCCGGTATCGATGAGCGCAGTACCTACGATCGTCAGGCTGCCGCCTTCTTCGACGTTGCGTGCAGCACCGAAGAAGCGCTTCGGCTTGTGCAACGCGTTCGAATCGACACCGCCCGACAGGATTTTGCCCGAATGGGGCACGACCGTGTTATGCGCTCGTGCCAATCGTGTGATTGAGTCAAGCAGAATGATGACATCATGACCGTGTTCGACGAGACGCTTGGCCTTGGCAATGACCATGTCCGCGACTTGAACGTGGCGAGTGGCCGGTTCATCGAAAGTCGAGGAAATCACCTCGGCCTTCACCGTCCGCTGCATGTCCGTCACTTCCTCTGGACGCTCATCGATCAAGAGCACGATCAGATAAGACTCCGGATTCCCCTCGGCAATGGCATTGGCGATGTCTTTCAGGATCATCGTCTTACCGGCCTTGGGCGGGGACGTGATCAGCGCGCGCTGACCCTTTCCGATCGGCGCGATCAGGTCGATGATGCGCGTGGTCATCCCGCCCGACTTCGTCTCGAGTTTGAATTTTTCCTCGGGATAGAGCGGCGTCAGATTGTCGAAAAGGATCTTGTGCTTGGCTTGGCCGGGTTCCTCGAAGTTGATCGCGATGACCTTGAGCAGCGCGAAATATCGCTCGCCCTCCTTCGGCGGACGAACCGCGCCCTCGACCGTGTCTCCTGTACGCAAGCTGAACCGGCGGATCTGGGACGGTGAAACATAGATGTCGTCCGGGCCAGCGAGATAGTTCTGATCCGGTGCACGAAGGAATCCGAATCCATCCTGCAAGATTTCGAGGACTCCCTCGGCAACGATTTTTCCGCGATTCTCCGTCTGGGTCCTCAGGATCGCGAAGATCAGATCCTGTTTGCGAAGCCCCGCGGCATTTTCGACTTCCATCGACTCGGCAAAAGTGGCCAATTCGCTCACGGTCTGTTTCTTCAGGTCAGCAACGACGATGCTTTCCGCACCATCATCCGGCTGCCGGTCGAATGAAGCTTCTTCTTCGGCCAACTCCGCATCACTCGGCAAATAGTCTCGCCGTGCATCACCACGGCCACCGCGATGGCCACCGCCGCCGCCGCCACCGCCACCGCCTGAGGATCGGGACCTACGGCCCCGACCGCGTCGATTTCGGTTGTTCTGCGAACCAGAACCATCCTTGGACTCAGCGTTCCGTTCGCTGCTCGTGTTAGTTCGTTCTCGTTTAGGCCGCGGAGTGGGATTGGTCGTCATATTTCAATTACCGATTCGGGTGAGTTTCTGGTTTGATGAATCTAGGTTTCTGTGGTGTTGATCGTGTGGGTGGTGATTGTTGTCTTTGGGAGTTTTAGTGGGTCGGGTAGCGACCGGATATACTTTGGGAGGGGTAGTTAGAGACGCTTGAGCGTCCTTGCTGGCGGCCGGGCACCCGGATTGGGCGGTGCTCGGCTGGCCGGAAGAATTTCGCCTCTTCTCGGCGCTTGATTGCCCTGGGTCGCCTCTCAAGAGCGACTTCGATGCTCAGGTACGCAGGTGCTTGGCTGGCCTTCGAATCCGCTCCAGGCGGCTTTTCTCGGGGGGATTTCGGCTTGCGCGGTGGGGGCCCTGGTAAGCCCATCGACGGGACCGAACCCGAAGTTGAAGGAAATTGAGAGCCCTCAAAAAACATCGACGAACCTGGGATCGCCGATCGGTCATAACTGAGAACTTCTCGGGAGGCTCCGTTGGAAACTGGCTCGGAGCCATTTCAATTTACGGGCCGCCCTTTGGGCTGTCAACCCTGGCCCCTCAGCGATCCGGGCCGGGAGATGAAATGCTTCAGTCGGCCAGCCCTCGAGCCGTCTCGTCGAAACGACTCGAATCGAGGTCCGGAGCAGATCGTACAGAGGCAATTGCTCATCCCAATGCGATGTCTTGCGACCCCATTTCTCGCCAAAATCTCAGCGGTGAGCGTCGGCAGATCGAGTTGGAAGCGACCCGGTCTGCCGGGGCTGAGAGAATCGTCGAGGTCCCTCGCGTAGCGAAGAGAAAGGCCGTCTAGAACAGGCTGGTCCACTTCGTAGCAACACCGCCTGGCTGCTGGACCCACGGCCGCAACCAAGGGAATCGACCCGGTCGCCCGCTCTCGAAGGGCATGAACGCCCGCCTCGACGACGCCCGCTGCGAGCCCGCGCCAACCCGCGTGAATGGCAGCGACCGCGCTGCCATCGACGGCGGCGAGGAGTACGGGGACACAATCGGCGGTGACGATTCCGACCGGGATCCCGAGTTGCCGGGTGAGAATGACATCGGCCTCGGGCGCCTCTCCAAGGGCGCTGGATGCCCGGGATTCGAAGATCTCAACACCGTGAACTTGCCGAGGAAAGACTGTGGAATCAGGAAGTTGGCTGCCTCGCTGGCCGAATCCGTGCTCGACGTCGCAATCAATGAGAACAGGGTCGCATAGTGAAGGAAGTCCGAGGGCCGTCATTCCGCAGCGCCCGGATCCGAGGACTCGGCGGCTTCCTCGGCCGGCCCCAGCTCGGCCGCGAGTTCTCGCAAATCTTCGGGCAGCTCGACTTCGAACCGAAGCGCGTCGCCGCTTGTCGGATGCTCAAAACCCAGACACGCGGCATGGAGCGCGGGGCGGCCAAGCGTCGCGTCGCGGCCTCGGGCTCGTCCATAGACGACATCGCCGACCAGGGGGAGGCCGGCGGCCGCGAGGTGGACTCGGATCTGATGCGTGCGCCCGGTTTCCGGGCGGATCTCGAGTTCACTGACCCCCGCCTGTTTGAATCGGCGCAGCACGCGCCAATTCGTAATGGACTGCCGCCCCGAACGCGATTCGACCGACATGCGCTGACGGTCGCGCGGGTGACGACCGATTTCGCGGTCGATCCGCCCGCTCTCGGCGCGCGGTAGCCCGCGTACGAAGGTTCGATAGATCCGCTCGATCGTGTGCTCAGCGAATTGCACCGCCAATCCCTGGTGGGTCGCGTCATTCTTGGCAGCGACGAGTACACCTGAGGTTCCGCGGTCCAAGCGGTGCACGATTCCCGGCCGCAGGACGCCGCCGATTCCCGCGAGATCGCCACAATGATGGAGCAGCGCATTGACCAGCGTTCCATTGGGATGCCCGGGTGCCGGATGCACAACGATTCCCGCTGCCTTGTTGATCACGATCAAATCTGCGTCTTCATAGAGGACGTCGAGGGGGATCGGTTCCGGCGAGAGGTCCAGCTCGACGGGTTGAGTCGGCAGCGCCTGGATCGTCTCGCCGATCGCCAGTCGCCTGCTCGGGCGCACGACCACGCCGCCTACCCGAACGCCTCCCGCGTCGATCCAACGTCGAACTTGCGCGCGTGAAACTTCGGAAAGTTCAGCCAGGGCGCGATCGATTCGCATTCCCGCACTGCTCTCATCGATCGTGAATTCGAGTGTGGTCGGCGACGATCCGTCAGAGGTTGGCTCGTCAGCCATGACCACGACTAAAACCATGGCCTTCGTAGCGCGCGCCATTGGCTACCACTGGCTAGTGCCTACCGAGGAAACGGCTCCGCTGATTCCCGGCTCTCGACTCCTGAACCCGCGTCATATAACTGGGAACAACGACCTTGGGATCGAGCCCGATCGTGGACGCATAGGCGGTCACGAAGCCACGCACATAGACGTCGGCGGGTAGGTCGAGAAAATTCTCTTCTTCGATGTTGCGCAGGTGTGCGCCACTGACTTTCGTGACATCGGAAATGTCGTCAATCTCGTAGCCTCGAAAGAGACGCGTGCGCCGAAGCCGCATGCCATCGAAGTCACCGTCGCCTTCATCTTCGAAGACATCGTATTCCCGATCGCCGTCTTCGACGTCCGCAGCGAATATTGCGTTCGAGGGCGCCCCACCAGAAAGATCGAGGGTAGTCTGGCGCTCGAAATCCTGAATTCCTGACTCGGTGGCTGAACTGGCCTCCACCGAAACGTCCCCACTGAAACTTTGACTCTCATCGTAACTCGAGCGCAGTTCCCCGTCGGACAAGATCCGATAGGCCTCATCGAGTCGTTCCCTGATCGCCGCAACATCATGACTTTCGAAGACCGAGTAGAGCGCAAGTGACCCTTCACCGTAGACCTGCTGTGCCTGTCGGTAGGCGCGCTCAACCTCTGGAAGGCTCGCGGTTCTCGGAATTTCGAGAAGCTCGTAGTAGTCGAGTTCGTCTATCCCTCTCACGCGAAGCCTCCCGGTCCCTCGTATCGACGGGATCCATGATTCGTAGACCGTGCACCTTCATCCGAGCGACGGGAACCCTGGGCGGAGGGCGCATTGGCCGGTGATGCCCCCGACGCCTCCGTGTTTGAGGTCGAGTTTGAAGTTGAGGTTGAGGTCGAAGAAGCCGACGAAGCATTGGCCGATGGCAGGCCGAGCAGCTTCCGCGCGATGCGTTGCAAATAGATCGAAACATCCGCGTCGCTATGAAGATCGACGATCGGTCGGCGCATCGAGACCGAGCGACGGGCTTCGTCGTCATAGTTGACGTAGCCGAGGTACTCGGCTTCGATTCCGAAGTACTTTCGACAGACGCTGCTGACTGCAAACCCGAGCTTGACGTCCTCGGCGGTTCGCGCGCCGTTCACGATGATACGGGGTTGGAAGACGCGCATCGTGTCGACGAAACGCCTCGCCTCAGTCGTATCCGTCGCCTCGATCTCTCGAAGCAGATCGAGCGGAGTTCGAATTCCGCGTTCATTGCGCTGATCCATCGCGAGGGTGACGAGCTGCCGGACGCCGTGACCGACCATCGCCAATCGCATCCGACGATAGAAGGCGGCTCGCAAAAACGAATAGGCGTTTTCGACGGAGGTCGGTTCGGGCTGGAGTACGAGGATTCCGTCGTCGGAGACCAGGAAATAGTCGAGTACCGAAGCATGTGCGCCGGCACCCAGGTCGAGCAGGACGAAGTCGGCATCGAGTTGCCGAAGCCCGCGGACCAGGCGGACCCGACGCAAATGGCTCGGCTGAGCGTCCGCTAGATTGGCATGCGTCGCCCCGATCAATTTCAAATTCGGGAGCGGAGTGTCGACTAACAGCTTGCCGAGATCTTCTTCACGTTCGGATACGAAATCCGCAAGGCTACGACGCGGCGAGGGCACGCCGAGGCAGGTATGCAGGTTCGCGCCGTCGAGATCGACGTCGACGACGACGACTCGCTGGCCCAGTCGCGCCAGGGCGGTCGCGAGGTTCGCGGTCACGAAGGTCTTCCCGACGCCACCCTTTCCGCCGCCGATCGCAAGCAACCGGGCACCCGGGCCGGGCCGGCGATTCGATCCCCTCGAATCGTCGAACGATGCGCGCGGCTGTCCCGACGATACGCGAGTCGTGTGAGACGTTGAACTCGTGGTCGATCTCGTAGTCAATGTCACGCCGTCTCGTTCGCCTTTATTTCATTGGATTCAATTGCAGCAGCAATCTTCACAAATGACGAACGGGGTATTCTTTGGGGGGCACCCTAAACTACCAAACAAGAACCGACCGGCCAATCGATCAATGTAGAGCGAGTTTGTGCGACTCAATCGAGTGCAAACGAAAACGCTTCGACAAGCACTGACATCTCATCATTGCGCAGCGTTCGCACGTCGAGCCAAAGCGCGTCATCGTGGATTCGAACGAGCACGGGCGTCGGCGCTTCACGCAAGCGGCTGGCCAACCCGGTTACCCCGGGCCCCTCGACCACGACGGCCCATCCGGGCAATCGGTGCTCGGGCAGCGATCCCCCACCGACCGGCGCCTCGCTTTCGCGAAGTCGAACCTGGAACCTGGAATCGAAGAGGGGAGAAAGTTGGGTGAGTAGTCGCTTCGCCCGGTGCTCGAGATCTGAAGTCCCCGCTCTCAATCCCGAGACAAGCGGAATTTCGTCCGATCGTGACGGATCGAGCAGGAGATCGAGGGTCGCGTCGAGCGCGGCAATCGTCAGCTTGTCGACGCGCAAGGCGCGCGCCAGGGGATTGCGACGCATCGCGTCGATCAATTCGAACCGCCCCAGCAAGATCCCCGCCTGCGGACCGCCGACCAATTTGTCCCCGGAAAGGCAGATGACGTCGACGCCCAGGGCGAGCCGGGCCGGTGCGAAAGCCTCATCCGGCAGCCCATGGGACCCCAGATCGAGCAGAGTGCCGCTGCCAAGATCCTCGACGAGGGGAATTCCGCGCTCCGCGGCCAGTGTGGCCAGCTCTCGGACCGCCGGCTCCGTGACGAAACCGCGCTGTTCAAAATTACTTCGATGGACCTTCAACAAGAGGGCGGTTTCCGCGGTGATGGCCTCCGCGTAGTCGGCCAGATGGGTGCGGTTCGTCGTTCCGATCTCGCACAGGTGCACGCCCGCGCGCTCCATGATTGCGGGAACCCGGAAAGAGCCGCCGATTTCGACCAGCTCGCCGCGCGAAACGACCACAGATCGCCCTAGAGCCAGCGTGTTGAGAGCCAGCAGGACTCCAGCGGCGTTGTTGTTCACGACGTGGGCGGCCTCGGCGCCGCTGAGGGCAATGAGCTTCGCCTCGAGGGCGCCGAGTCGGGAGCCACGTCTGCCCGTCTCGAGATTCAGCTCCAGGTTGGAATAGCCTCGCGCGGCCTCGGCGACGGCGGCCCCGGCGGCCTCCGAAAGCGGCGCACGCCCGAGATTGGTGTGCAGTAGAATCCCGGTGGCGTTTACCACAGGTCGCGGATGTCGCATCGAGAGGCGACTCGCCTGGCTCGCTGCCTCCTCCACGAGTTCAGTCATGGACGTCGGACTCGTGGAAGCAGAAGAGCCCCGGGCAGAATCGTGGTCGCTATGGGCCTTGCGGGATTCCTGGACCCCGGGGTCGGTAGGGAACTGAACATCCCCTCGGGAAAGACGTTCGCGAGCAGCCGAAACGACGTTTCGAGAAGCCACGCGAAGCGCCCACTCGGCGAGATCCGGACGTCGCTGCTTCAATTCCTGAATCAATCGATCCACCGACGGCAAAGTCCGTCGGGGATCCGAGTTGACGGCTCGCTCAAGATCCATGAATCTCACCCCAGATGTTTACACGGCCATGCCGGTTCGTGTTCTGGATCAAAATCGCAGGTGCGTCGGCGCCACAGCGACCCTCATGATCGGTGTATCACGGAAGGGGTACCACGGAAGGAACAGCTTGACCGGGCCAGAATGGGCCAGGGTGGCCAAAAGATCGAACGCCACCCTCCATTTTCCGCCGAGCATGCACTGTTTTCGTCCAGATCAGGGTCGCACTTCGATTGGACTCACCGACCACCAGGACCTGGCTCGCGAGGAGCCAATGGATTTTGCGCGGCAGATGTCCGCGCAAGCCAGTCATGAGCGTTGCTACTACCGCGAGTCGAAGGACCGCCGGTTAGAGATTGCAAGGCTCGGCGAGCGAGATTCGGATCACCCGGGGGAGTTGGACGGCGGCGGGGTGCTGCTTTTCTCTGAGAATTCCCTGGGTCGCATTGGCATGACCGCGATAGCAATGCAGTCTTAATTTTTTGAATCAACCAGCGCGAGTCTTCGTTTTCGAAGTGGATATAGAAATGAAAATCGACATCCAAGCGGTCAGAGGGGTTAGAGAAGGGGAGCATTGACGTCCACGCGTTTGAGTGGCCCATTGGCGCTCGCCGGCGCCAAGTCCCGGCACCATCACTCATCCGTCTCTCAGAGTTTCAATCAAAGTTTCAACTGACAGAGTCGCAACCGGCCCGGCAGAAGTAGGTAAGAAGTCGAAAGACAATCAACCTCGCCTCGTTGCCTCATTGTCAGTCCAGTTGAACCAAGCACCCCAGATCGGCGCAGCCGCGGCCTCATAGACTGAGGCACAAGGCTCGCAGATTTCGCCCGCAAACCGTTCCTTCTCGAGATCAAGATTTCCCTCTGATCGGACTCGCCAGCGCAGGCGGTACGAATCGGTCGGCCTCGTCACGATTGTCACGAGATCGACTGTACGAATTGCCAGGCAGGCGGAATGATGCGCAATGAAATTGTGATCAATGCGGAACTCGGCGAAACCCGGGTCGCGTTAATCGAAAACGGACAGTTCGCGGAACTCCATATCGAACGCGGACGAGACAAGAGCGTCGTCGGTAATGTCGTGAAGGGCCGCGTCATGCGAGTCCTCCCCGGAATGCAGGCGGCCTTCGTCGATATTGGCCTAGAGAAAGCCGCGTTCCTCTACGTCGGCGACTATTTCGAGAGTATTCTCGAGACCGGCCAGACCGAGGGTGAGCCCAACTCGGGCGGTCGGCGGCGCAGCGGCGGACGCGGGCGCAACGGACGCTCGGCACCTCCGCGAATCGACACGGTCCTGAAAGAGGGCCAGGAAATCATCGTCCAGATCGCCAAGGAGCCGATCGGATCAAAGGGTGCTCGGATCACTTCGAGCCTTTCGATTCCGGGCCGGCATCTGGTCCTGACGCCATGGTCGCGGCGGGTCGGCGTTTCGCGACGCATCGGATCCGACAAAGAGCGTCGGAGGCTGCGTGAAGTCGTCGAACGGCTGCGCCCGAAAAATCTCGGCTTCATCATTCGAACCGCCGGAGACGGTGTGACCGAAGACGACTTGCAGGCCGATATCCGGTACCTGGCCACGGTTTGGGCCGCGATCCAGCAACGCCACGCCGAGAAGACGGCGCCGGCCATTCTCTATTCCGAATACGATCTGCCGCTTCGAATCGTTCGCGATCTGGCCGGTCACAGTACAAAGCGGATCGTCGCCGACAACAAGGATGTCTACGATGCCATCAAGAATTTCGTCGATCGATTCGTGGCCGATCCAAAACCGGAAATCGAGTACTACGAAAAGAGCCTGCCCGTTTTCGAGAGCCTCGATCTAGAAAGTCAGATCAATGCCAACCTCGAACGCAAGGTCTGGTTGAAGAGTGGCGGCTCCCTCGTGATCGACAAGAGCGAGGCCCTGACCGCGATCGACGTGAACACCGGACGCTTCGTCGGCAAGCGTGATCTCGAAGAAACGGTCTTGAAGACCAATCTCGAAGCAGTTGCGGAAGTCGTTCATCAACTTCGCTTTCGCAACCTCGGCGGACTGATCATCATCGACTTGATCGATATGGAATCCGCCGGGAACCGTGACAAGGTCTACCGTGCACTCCAAGAAGCGCTTCGGTCTGACAAATCACGAACCAACATCCTCAAGATCTCCGAGCTTGGCCTGGTCGAGATGACCCGCAAGCGAACACGCGAGAATCTCGTTCAAACGCTCTGCGAGCCCTGCAGTTATTGCGAAGGTCGAAGTTATGTCCTGTCCAGCGAGAGCGTTGGATTTCGGGTATTGCGGGAGATCCGAAAGCATCTCCCCAAGCTGAAGGGACGACCGATCGCGGTCGCCGTCAGTCCGCACGTCGCAGAAGAACTCCTGACCGGATCAAAGCAAGCACTGACTGAGCTCAGCGAAGAAATCGGTCGCGACATCGAGGTGCGCGCGCGTCCGGGCATGCATCAGGAACGCTTCGAACTGAGCGTCCTCGAGCCCGGCTCACCGGCGGAATTCGATCTGGCCTGGCTGCGCGAGCAGCACCCCGATGCGACGGGCGCTGGCGATGACGAGACGAAGCCGAAACGCAATGGCCGAAGAAGGGGTCGGGGCGGCCGAAGCAGGAGCGGTTCAGAGCAGGTCGTCGCGGAGGGAGAGCTGCCGCCACAAGAATTGGACGCCAGTTCTGAAGCGCCCGCGACCGAGCCCGTTGGCGAACCCAACGTACCGGCAGAGTCCCATGCCGGGGAGCCACTCAAAGTCGCTGCAGAAACAGGGAGTGCCGCCAGAGTTCGGGATTCCGCCGCCGCGACGCCCCCGGTCGTCGAATCTCCCCCGGAGTCCGAGATGGCCGATCCGGCCGAGGCCGCAACAGAAGAGACGACACCGGTCGCCGCGGAAGCGAGCTCGGTGGAGCCACCGGCGGCGCCCGCTGAAGCATCGGTCGAACCCAATGAACCCGCTGAGCCGGGTGAGTCCACCCCAGAATCGAGCCAAACTGTTGACTCGGAAGCGGAATCGCGCATAATCCC
>CAZMFM010000082.1:0-23671 GCA_964565565.1 uncultured Spirochaetaceae bacterium
CACAAGAGCGAGATCCTCGCTGGCATCCGCGAGTCTGGGAAATTCTCGGACGAATCGGAGCAGCAATTGATCGCAGCGCTCGACGAGTTCGCGAACATCTTCCAGCTGACCCAGGCAAAGGGAACCGAGGCGGCCTAAGTGGCGAATCTTCGTGACATCAAGCGACGCATTGCAAGCGTCAAATCGACGCAGAAGATCACGTCCGCCATGAAGATGGTGGCCGCGGCGAAGCTCCGTCGTGCGCAAGATGCGATCGAAAACGCGCGACCCTACGCGCTTCGAATGCGCTCGACCTTGGAAGAAGTTTCGAAGGGTGCACTCGAAGAGACGCACCCGCTACTCGCCGTCCACGAAGAGCGCAAAGCGCTCGAATTGATTGTCATCACCTCGAATCGTGGACTCGCCGGCGCGTTCAACTCCGCGGTCTTGAAGGCGGCCGAAGCCGTGCTCGCCAAGCGAGCGGGTGAGTTCGAAACGATTGGTCTGACGCTTCTCGGGAAGAAGGCCGGCGACTATTTCCGTCGGCGGCGTGCGGATCAAATCGTCTTTGATCGCCCGATCGATGGGGACGTTTCGTATGAGCAGGCGGCCGGAGTTGCGCGAGAGGTCGCACGACGTTATGTCGCGGGTGAACTCGACGAGGTGATTCTCATCTTCAGCGAGTTCAAGTCGACGATGACGCAGACGCCGTTGGTGACACAACTCCTACCCTTCGCACCTCCCGAAGGGGAAGACGTGGCGGAGTCGGCGGGTGAGGCCGCGCTGCCCTTTGAAATCGAGCCGGATCCCGAGAGCCTGTTGGCCGCGTTGGTTCCGAAGGCGGTCGAGATCGAAGTCTTTCGCGCGATGCTCGAGAATCAGGCGGGCGAGCACGCTGCGCGGATGACGGCGATGGAAGCGGCAACCAAGAACACGGAAGAGCTGATCGAATCGCTCACGCTTAAATACAACCGCGCGCGACAGGCCGCGATCACCAGCGAGCTGGTCGAGATCGTGACCGGCGCGCAGGCCCTGGAGTAGGCGGCAGCCCAAGCCCGGGTACAGACCTTTGAAACGGGGTTGGCGAAAGCCGGACCCGAGGGAGAAAAAAGATGAGTAGTGGAAAGATCGTCCAGGTCATGGGACCCGTGGTCGACGTCGAATTCGAAAGCGGCGACGTGCCCGAGGTGTTGACCGCCCTCAGGACGACCAACCCTTCCATCAACGATAAACCGGACAATCTCGTGATCGAGGTCGCGTTGCATCTCGGTGAAAAGACCGTTCGTGCGATCGCCATGGATACGACCGACGGCCTTCGGCGCGGGCAAGAAGTCTCGGATACCGGCGCTCCGATCACGATTCCCGTCGGTCCTGAAACCCTCGGACGAATCATGAACGTGATCGGCGAACCCGTCGACGAACGCGGTCCGATCGATTCGAAGATGCACTTCCCGATTCATCGGCTGCCGCCGGAATTCGTCGATCAATCGACGAGCGTCGAGCTGCTCGAGACCGGCATCAAGGTTGTCGATCTCGTCGCGCCCTACAGCAAGGGCGGCAAGGTCGGTCTCTTCGGGGGCGCCGGCGTCGGCAAGACCGTCGTCATCCTGGAACTCATCAACAGCATCGCCAAGGAACATTCGGGTTACTCCATCTTCGGTGGCGTCGGCGAGCGAACCCGCGAAGGCAACGATCTCTGGAACGAGATGCAGGAAGCGGTTCTGCCCGATGGGTCGACGGTGCTCGACAAGGCGGCGCTGGTCTTCGGTCAGATGAACGAGCCGCCGGGAGCGCGTGCGCGAGTCGGACTTTCGGCGTTGACGGCAGCGGAGTATTTCCGCGACGAAGAGGGCAAGGACGTTCTGCTCTTCATCGACAATATCTTTCGCTTCACGCAGGCGGGTTCGGAAGTGTCGGCGCTACTCGGTCGAATTCCCTCCGCCGTGGGTTATCAGCCGACACTGGCAACGGACATGGGCGATCTGCAGGAACGGATTACCTCGACCAACAAGGGCTCGATCACCTCGGTGCAGGCGATCTACGTCCCGGCCGACGATCTCACCGATCCCGCGCCGGCGACGGCGTTCGCGCATCTTGATGCGACGACGGTGCTCGATCGGGCGTTGACCGAAATTGGCATCTACCCCGCCGTGAACCCGCTCGATTCGACCTCTCGGATTCTCGACCCTGCGGTCGTGGGCGACGAGCACTACGCAGTTGCCCGTGCTGTGCAGTCGATTCTTCAGCAATACAAGGATCTACAGGACATCATCGCGATTCTTGGCATGGACGAACTGTCGGAAGAGGACAAGCTCACGGTCGATCGCGCGCGCAAGATTCAGCGATTCCTGTCCCAGCCCTTCCAGGTTGCGGAACAGTTCACGGGAACACCGGGCGTCTACGTGCGGATCGAAGATACCGTCCGCGGTTTCCGCGAAATTCTCGACGGCAAGCACGATGATCTTCCAGAGCAGGCGTTCTACATGGTCGGCGATATCGAGAGCGCGATCGAGAAGGCCAAGACCCTGATCTAGGGCTTGGTGTTCGTTTTCAGTCCGCTGGCCGAGCCGCGGAGTGGCCGAATGATCAAGTGGCTGAGTGGCCGAGGATGTTAGGCCGGAAGTAGGAGCAGCGAAATACTATGGCGCTAGAACTCGTCGTCGTCACACCAGCCGGAGAGGCCTTCTCCGAAGAGATTGAACAGGTTGTCCTGCCGGGTGAGGCGGGTGATTTCGGTGTGCTCGAGAGTCATGAACGATTTCTGACGCCGCTCAAACTCGGCCCGATGCAAATCATCGGGAATGGTGAAACGCGTTGGGCGGCCGTCACGAGCGGTTTCGCGGAGGTGGATGGCTCGCGAGTCGTCGTGCTCGTCGACTCTTGCGAACTGGCCGGCGAAATCGACCACGCTGCGACCGAAGCCCTTCGTGTCGAAGCGGAGACGGAACTCACAGCCCTGGCGGACAACGAAGAGAACGCGGGAGAGCGATTGCGGCTCATCGCGGTGGTTGCGAAAGCCGAGCTCGAACTCGACGTTGCCGGTCGCTAGGTAGGGAACGGCAAGCTCACGCAGCGGAACTCGAGGAGGCGGGCGTGGCAAAGAACGCGCCCTTTTCCCCTTCCGCGGGATCCCGCCGACACGGCGAATCTTCTGGATTCGACGAACTTTCGGGACTCGACCAAGCCAAAGCATTCGCGGGACCGGGCACGCGCCCCTTCCGCCCCCTACGCCTCCATCACGACCGCTACCCCGGCAGACCCTTGCTCGATACCTCCGTGTCACACGCAATGCTCCGTCGCGTCGCCGCCGGTGCCGTCGGCGAGAGCCTGCGAATTTACGTCCCCGATCGGTCACTGCTCTTCTCGAGCCTCGATGCGAGGCGTCCCGGCTTCGAGCGCGCGCTCGAGTTGGCTGAAGAGGCTGGTTTTACGCCGGTCATTCGATTGGCCGGTGGCCAGGCGGCGGCCTTTCTCGAGCAGTCGATCGCCCTTGCCTGGGCGATGCCGGATGTCGACGCCCACCTTCATATTCGTCCACGTTTCGAAGAATTCGCGAATTGGATCGCAAAGTCCCTCCGCCGTCTCGGGCTTGACGCGCACGTCGGCAGTCTTCCCGGCGAATACTGCCCCGGCGAGTTCAGCGTCCATATCGCGGGCCGGGTCAAAGTAATGGGTGTGGGGCAGCGGGTGATTCGCGGCGGCGCGCATGTCGGTGGTGTCTTGACGATCGGACAAAGCGAACTGCTTCGAGAAACGCTGGCTCCCATCTATCAGGTGCTCGGCCTGGAATTTCGGCCGGAAAGCGCGGGCGGCGTCGCCGATTTCGACAATACGCTCGACTGCGAAACCGTGATCACGGCGCTGATCGAAACCCTCCGCGAGTCGGGCTACCCGCTCGAGAACCAGCGCTTCGACGGCGAAATCGAGCGGGAAGCCGAAGGCCTCTTCCCGATTCATCGAGCCAGGGTTTCCGCCGAGGATCGAAAGAGCATGGGTGCTGTGCTTCGTGCAAGTCGGCGGGACGCGAAGACGCTGCTCCAAGGCGATCCGGAAAAGTAGACGCCAGCCAAGACTGTGCGATTCCGTATTTTGAAGGTCGCGAGGATGGCGGGCGCTCTGCCTTGTGCTTCTATTCGGGCGCCCAACCAACCAGGAGACTTTTCAATGACGCGATCGTTCCATGCCTCCCATTCAAACCCAATCCCTTCACTTCGCACGCTGCTCACTGCGATCCTGATCCTTGGGCTGGGACAAGCCACGCTTGCTCACGCTGATGGCGACGACGGGGCACCGCCCGATGTCGCGTACCGACAAAAGGTGATGTCCAACATCGGCTCGAATATGGGCGCGATCGGCGATATCTTGAAAAATGGTTTGATGCTTCCGGGGGCGATCGCCGTCCACGCCAACTTGATGGCCGAGAGCGCCCAGCTGATCGGGCCGGCTTTCAAGAAAAACGTCACGACGAAAATGACCGATGCCAAGCCGGAAATCTGGGAAGATTGGGCGAAGTTCGAAAAGGTGATTGCAGACTTTGAGAAGGCCGCGCGAGATATGGAGGCTGCCGCCAAGGGTGGCGACATGGCCGCGATCGGCGGCGCAGCGAAGGCCCTCGGAAAGAGCTGCGGCGGTTGTCATAAGCCCTTCCGCAAGCCCAAGGAAGAATCGTATCACCGGATGTCTCACGACGAGCACGACCACTAGACCGTGAGTATGGGGGGTTTCGCGCGTCGGCTCGCGAACGGAGGTGGGCGTGACAAGACGGGTGAACGAGTTCGCCTAACGGCGCACAGCCTTTGCGCGTTGGTCGTTGGCTTAACTCTTTTCTGTGTTGCTGTGGCCTCGAAGGCCGAAGCGCCGCTGGAATCCGGCGCCGCAACGTTCGAGCCCCAGCCCCAGCCCCTACCCGGAAACCGCGATCGGGGCCTGGGCGTCTTCCACGCGACCGGTGGCTGCACTTGCCACACGAACTATCCGGGGGAAGGCGCGACGGCGCCGCCCCTGGCTGGTGGTCGCGCCATGGCGACACCGTTCGGTGTCTTCTACAGCACGAATATCACAGCGGATCTGAAGACCGGACTCGGCGGCTGGAGCGATGCCAATTTCATTCGCGCGATGCGCGAGGGCCTCTCTCCGGAGGGCGAGCACTACTTTCCCGTCTTCCCCTACCCGTCCTTTACGGGTCTTGGCGATCAGGACCTGATCGACCTGAAGGCCTATCTCGATTCGCTTCCCGCGATTGAACGAGAGAACCGACCACCCGGCGCACCATTTCCATTTTCCTGGCGTGCAACCCTGACAGGTTGGAAGTGGATGAACTTCTCTCCGGGGCGGATTGAATTGGAGCCTGCGCGCGATTCCAGATGGAATCGCGGCAATTACCTCGTCAACGCGGCCGCCCACTGCGGCGAATGTCATTCGCCGCGAAATCTGACCGGCGGACTCGATCGGTCGATGTGGTTGGCCGGCTCAGAAGAGGGACCGGAGGGCGAACTCGCTCCAAACATCACGCCACATCGCGAGACCGGAATCGGTTCCTGGTCCACGGCCGATCTCGTCTGGTATCTGGAGATGGGACTCAAACCCGACGGCGACGACACACAAGGACTCATGTCTGAGGTGATCGAGCACGGCTACACGAACTTGCCGAAGAGCGATCTGGAGGCGATCGCCGCGTATCTGAAATCAATTCCCGGGATTGAGAATGAGGTGAAGGGGAAGGCGGAGTGAGCTTAGTCTGCACGAGCGGCGCTGCGAAGGGAATACGAACCGAATTGTGGGGGCGGTGTTCGCGTCCGCCGGGCCCACTTCCGCCTGACTAACCCGCCGCCGCCTTCAACCGGACCTTCCCGCCCTGAACGACGACCTTGAAGTCGACCTTTTCGCAGCCGAATTTCTTCTTCAGCGTGGCTTCCTGTTTCGAGATGGCCTTCTGGAGTTTGGCGCGGGTGAGGCCACTCGCGTCCTGGCCGGTCGCCATCATCGCGTCGCGATAGGTTTCGAAGATGTCGCTGTCCTGGCCACCGCCGCCGGCCGCCGCGCTGCGGCTTGGCTTCATGTCCGGTGCGATTTCACGTTCTCGGTCGCGTAGATCTGCCTTGAAGATGTGGCGTTTGTAGGTACCCGCTTCGATTTGACGAAGGGTGGAGTCCCATTGGCGTTTGAAGGCCTGGTAGCGGCCGTTCAGACTGTTGAATTTGAATCGCAATGCGGTGTTGGTGATGCGGGTATTCGAGAAGCGGATGATGGTTTTCTGGACCTCCGCGCGGGGCATCACCGGCTCCGTCGGGCGTGTTCCGAGAAAATACTTGTCATAGTCGAGCTTCAGCTGGTTCAGCCGGACCTCGAGGATCTTCATTTCTTCTTCTTGCGAGGGGGCGCCTTCCATCGAGAATTGAATCGGCGAATTTGTCGAACGACTTGAAGGGTTTTGGCCCCAAATGGACAATTCGAAGTCTCCGCCGGGTTAGAAGGATGTCTCAGCGGCACGCGCCCGCCCGCCACGATCCGCACCAATATTCACGCGCTCTACATGCTGCTGGGTTGCCGATGGTCTGCCGGCTCTCGACGGTTGAACCGCCCGGGCAACGAGATCGAACGCCCCGCCGATCCCGAATCTACCCGCGCCGCTTCCTGGGCTCCGAATGATCCCAATCCGCGAGCAAGGTATTCAAGGCCGTAATCAAGAGCAGCGGCTGGTCGAGCATCAAGTGATGACCGGCCTGGGGAATCTCGATCACGGGATTCACGCGCCCCAACAACTCATACATATAGGCACCGATATCCTCGGTCACGAGTCCAAACTCCGAACGCAACAAGGCGAGTCGGCAATGTACGTCGGCGAGGTAGGGGCGGGCGATCGAGCGCGGATTGCCGTCGAAGGCGCCGAAGACGCGGTGGTCGAATTTCCAGCTCCAGCCGCCCTCGACCTTGCCTAACGAGCGGGGGCCGAGTTCAGCCATGATGTAGTCGAGGTAGTGGTCCTGGGGCGGGACGGTCCGGAAACGCGCAAGCGCGTCCTCCGGATTCTTGTAGACCTTCGGTCGTCCGAAGGCCGCGCCGATTCGCGCGGCGTCGACTTCGGGATCGGGTTCGGTGACCGGGGAATCGCAGATGACGACTCCGGCCAGGTCATCGGAATATTTGGCGGCGGTTACGATCGTCACGAAGCCGCCCATGCTATGTCCGACGATGACCGGCTTGGCGCTCATCTCGGCGTGGCCGGCAACAGCCATGACTTCGTCTGCCCAACCTTCGAGGCTATAGCGCTCTCGCCTCCCGCTATCGCCGTGTCCAGACATATCGAGGGCCGCGACCCGGTATCCGGCGGCATAATGCGCCGCGATATGCGTCCACCAATGTGCATTCGCCCCGCCGCCATGAACGAAGACGATTCCTCGACGCCCCGGCTCACCCCAGGCCATGTATTGAATCGGACAACCGTCGACCTCAACGACTCGATCGATCGATCGAGTCGCCAACGCTTTTCGAAACCAATCCGGCGCCTCAACCTTCACCACATCGTCCTTCGCCGCCTGCACCGAAGACTTCTTCCCCGCCTCTTCCATCGCCTCCCTCATGGCTTTTGCCACCACCCCTTCTCCGCCTCAGTACTCACGGTCCCTCTCGTGTTCAACATTCGGATCGATTTCGAGATAACGACTCAAATAATGCACGCCCACATAAAAGGGCGCCGTGTCGAGCAAAGCGATTGCGAGCTTGAAGACATATCCCGATCCAATGTAGATCCAGAGCTGCGGCCAGATTGCGGTGCTTGGATCAATGGGTAGCCCGTGCGCATAGAAATGGGTGATCGTGATGACGGCGAAAGTGTCGACGAATTGACTGACCATTGTCGAGCCGTTGTTGCGAAGCCAGAGGTGTCGTCCGTTGGTTAGTCGCTTCCAGAAATGAAAGAGCGACACGTCGCAGAGCTGTGCTGCGAGGTAGGCGACCATCGAGCCGACGACCGCACCCATGGTGAGGTAGCGAATGCGAAAGAACGCGAAGTCATAGGCATCCGTCGGCGGCATCCCGGTCGCTTCGATGATCTCGGGGGTCGGTGGAAGAATGCCACCCAGCCACAAGAAGGCGACGACCCAGAGATTCAAGAGCAGCCCGACCCAGACCAGGAAATTCGCGCGCTTTTGCCCGTAGAGTTCGGAAATGAAGTCCGTACACAGAAATGTGACCGGGTAGGGAAGCACGCCGATGGCCAAGGCCATCGGGATCTTCAAACCGCCCAACTCAAAGGAGAGATCGACGAAGCGCGACGTGCCGAGGATATTCAGCATCGTCATCGATCCGAGAAAGAGTCCGGCCAAGACGAGATACACGCGCTCACGTCGCGCATGAAGCATCGAAGCTTCAATCGGGTGCAGGTCACTACTCATTGCAGCCGCTGATTCTATCGTGCGTGCCGGGCGTGCGGAAGGACGGCTTCCAGTCCGGCGTCTTCGGGCGCCGTCTCTTCGGGGTTGGCCTGCGGAAAAATTTCGCCGATCAGATGCTCGGCCAGCGTGTGCTTCAGGATATCGAGATTCTTCGCATCGGCATCCGAGAGCGCGCTCGCCCCGTGAGACAAGACAACGCCCACCACGTCGAGGCAGCGCGTTGCACACGCCTCGAGGGTGAGCAGCGTATGGTTGATCGTTCCCAGCGAGGCCCGCGCGACGATCAACACAGGCAGTTCGAGCTGCTCCGCGAGATCAGCCATTGTTGTCATCTCGTCGAGGGGAACCAACAGCCCGCCCGCACCCTCGACCAACATAAAGGAATGACGGGACTGCAATTCCTTGTAGGCCGCTTGGATTCGCTCGATCGAGACAACCTGATTGGCGTCGAGGGCGGAAGCTTGTGGCGCCGCGGGCATCTCGAATTGAATCGGGCAGACGAGTTCGAGTTCGTCCTCGACTTTGGCCGCGCGGATCATGGCCAAGGCGTCCAAGGGCCTGGCCGCCAATACCCCTGTCTCCGCGGGCTTCATGACGCCGACATCGACACCGGCCTTTCGCAGCCCCCGAGCAAGCGCGCAGCTGACAACGGTTTTCCCGACGTCGGTATCCGTTCCCGTAATGAAGAGGCCATTAGCCATGAGCGTTACTCTCCGTCGTCCGGCGTTAAGGGCGTGTCGGCATCGCGATCGTCATCGCCAACGATCTCGATGATCGCGTCCGCCAAGCTGTCGATATCGGCCTCGCTATGGCTGGCCATCGGTGTGATGCGAAGCCGTGCGCGGCCGAAGGGGACGGATGGATGGCGAATGCCCTGTGCGTAAAAGCCGCGATCCAGGAGCCGTTCACAGACCGCCATCGTTCTCTCATTGTCGCCCAACACGACGGGCAGGATATGCGTCGTACTCGGCGCCGTCGAGATGTCGGCCTCCGCCAATCGGACTCGGAGCCGATCGCAATTTTCGCGCAAGCGCTGTCGTCGCCACGGCTCCTCGTCGATCAGGCGCAGGGAGGTGCGGGAGGCTTCGACCTGCGAAGGTGCGAGCGCACAGGAGAAGATGAAACTGCGGGCGGTATTGATGAGTAGGTCGCGAAGCTTATGGGAGCCTGCGATGAAGGCACCGAAGGAACCGATCGACTTGCCGAGGGTGCCCATCAGGATGTCGACCTCGGAGAGGACGGACGCCGCCTCCGCGGTGCCCCGGCCGCGTGGACCGAGAATGCCCGTGCCGTGTGCGTCGTCGAGTAGCACCATGGCTTCGGCTTCGTGGGCGAGCTTGACGATCTCGGCGACCGGCGCCACGTCCCCGTCCATGCTGTAGACGCCATCGACCGCGACCAGGATGCGTCGCGGGTGCGAGCCACTGGGCCGCGCGTCGCGCAGGACTTCGGCGAAGGACTCGATGTCGCCGTGGCGGAAGACGGCGACCTGACATCGCGCCAGGCGGGCGCCGTCGATGATCGAGGCGTGATTCAATTCGTCTGAGACGAGGAGATCTCCGGGTCCAACTAACGCCGGGATCACGCCGACGTTGGCCATGTAGCCGGTATTGAAGGCCAGCGCCGCTTCGCTTCCGAAGAAGGCTGCGAGCTCTTCTTCGAGGGCTTCGTGGATGGCAAGGTTGCCGCTGATCAGCCGTGATCCACCGGCCGCCGCGCCCCAATCTTGCGCGCCACGCGCGGCGGCTTCGAGGACTTCCGGGTGGCTTGCGAGATCGAGGTAGTTGCTCCCGGCGAAGAGCAAGACTTCGCGGCCGTCGACGCGCATGCGTGGGCCCTGCATACCCTCGAGGCGCCGCATGCGGCGATAGGTGCCGCGATCGCGAATCTCGCCGAGGACTTGATCAGCGATTCCGTCGACTACGCGCGAACTGTCCGAGCTCTCCGATCTGTTCGAATTGCCCGAACCGGCCGACCCGCACGAATTGGACAGACTCACGCGCGAACGATCTCGGGCTTGAGCAATTCGTCTCCGCCGCCCGGGATGCGAAACTGTGCCGCGCCCTCACGCTTTGTATCGTCCGTCGCGTCGTCGTCCGAAGGCGTTCGATTGGCCGAGTCGTAGGCCGCATTGCCCTCGATTTCGAATCCGGCATCGCGAATCATCGCGTAGGTCTCTTCGGCCGCGTCGCCGCGCGTCGTCAAGTAACCCTCGACGAAGAGCGAATTCGCGGGGTAGAGGGCGAGCGGCTGCATACTTCGCAGATGCCCCTCTCGGCCTCCGGCAACCCGAATCTCTGCCGTCGGGTTGATGAAGCGCATCAAGCAGAGGGCGCGCAGGCATCGCTCGGGCGTCAGAGAGCCATCGTCGCGCACGCGATTGCCCTGAATCGGAATCAGGAAATTCACAGGAATCGACGGCACTTCGAGCTCCCGCAATTTGAACGCCACTTCGAGAATGTCGATCGACGCTTCGCCCATGCCCACGATCAGCCCGGAGCACGAATCGATGCCGGCTCGCTTTGCGGCTTCGAGTGTTGCGACGCGGTCGGCATAGGAATGGGTCGAAGTGATTTCGTTGTAGCGCCGCTCGCTGGTATTCAAATTGTGGTTCATGCGATCGATGCCGGCTTCCTTCAGGATCTGGGCGTGTTCATCGCCTAGCAGCCCGGCAGACAGGCAGACCTCGATCGGCCATCGGGATTTGATTTCCTTGATCACGCTGGCGATTCGTTTCGTTCGATCGACGGTCGGTCCACGACCCGAGAGCACCATGCAATAGCGAGACGCCCCGGCGTTAACGGCTGCCTCGGCTTCGGCCAGAATCGCTTCGTCGCTCTTCATCGCATATTTGCGAATCGCCGAATCCGAATCCTTGTTCTGCGAGCAATAGCCGCAGTCCTCTGGACACAAACCGTTCTGGACATTGTTGAGGACGTGAACCATGACCTGGCGACCGAAGGCCTGGCGTCGGGGTTCGTAGGCGGCCTGGAGGAGGGGCAGAATTTCGACGTCGGGGCCGTCGAGAACCCAGAGCGCATCGGCCTCGCTCGGCGCATTGCCGATGAGTGCGTCTTGCGCGAGCCGCTGATAGCGGTCCGGCGACCCGGCGGTCGGGGCAGCGGCGGTGGGCTCGGAGCCGTTCTGGGAATCAGCGCGCGCGGTTGCGGCGTTGGAAGCAACGGAATCAGACATGGACAAGGAAAGGGTCTCCAGTGGCAGGGCGCAGCAGACTACCCTTCGAGCAAGATTCCTGTCAACCAACTTCGATTATTGGGTTTACAGTGAGAATTCTGGGGTGAGGCTTGCCCAAACCGACTTTGAGCGCCTACATTCACCTTGTTTTCGTGCCGACGATCGCAATCGAGCCGTCCGGCGAGCAAGGGGAATGATCTTGGCCAAAAAGCGTACGGTCCATGCTTGCCAGTCATGCGGGGCCCAACACCCGCAGTGGCACGGGCGATGCCCGGATTGTGGGCAATGGGATAGCCTGATCGAGGAAACCTACGCGCCGCCCTCCGGACCGCCGGGATCCCGGCGATCGGCGAAGGGTCCCCCCGTCGGTCTGGCCGCACTGGTCCCGGCTGCCGCAGACCAGAAGCCGCGCCGACTCTCGGAGATCTCAACCGATGCAAGCCCCCGAATCACATCGGGCTCGACCGAACTCGATCGCGTCCTCGGCGGGGGGTTTGTTCCTGGCTCGGTTGTCTTGCTGGGCGGCGATCCCGGAATCGGAAAGTCGACCCTGGCGCTACAGGTCGCCGGAAGGTTGGCGGCCGAGGGCCGTTCGGTGCTCTATGTCAGCGGTGAGGAGAGTGCGGAACAGATTCGTCTGCGGGCCGAGCGCCTTCCGGGTCTGGGGGGAGCGCTTCAGGTTTTTACTTCGACGCGCGTTGAAGCGTTGGCCGAACCCTGGCGCGACCTGGCTCCCGATCTGGTCGTGGTTGACTCGATCCAAACGATTCAGACCGATGCAATCGAATCGGCGGCGGGATCGGTGGCCCAGGTTCGCGAATCGGCGGCGCAACTCGCGGCGACGGCCAAGCGTGTGGGTTCGGTGTTGCTGCTTGTGGGTCACGTCACGAAGGACGGCAGTCTGGCCGGGCCGCGGGTGCTCGAGCATCTGGTCGATGTCGTACTGACCTTCGAAGGCGATCGAGCCCACGCCTTTCGGCTGCTGCGCGCGGCGAAGAATCGCTTCGGTTCGACCGAAGAGATCGGCGTCTTCAATATGGCGAGTCATGGTCTCGAAGCGGTCCAGAACCCGAGTGAACTCTTCCTGGAAGAACGGAGCACGCGGGCGCCCGGAAGTTGTGTCGTGCCACTGCTCGAAGGTTCGCGGCCGATGCTGGTCGAGTTGCAGGCCCTGGTCGCGCCGGCGCCCTACGGTACGCCGCGGCGGACGACGCTCGGACTCGAGGATGCGCGCGTGGCCTTGTTGCTGGCCGTGCTCGAGCGACGTAGTCGCATCGATCTGCTCTCGCAGGATGTCTACGCCAAGGCGGCCGGCGGGGTCCGGGTGGCCGAGCCCGCCGCCGATCTCGGGATTGCGTTGGCGATCGCGTCGAGTCGTCTCGACCGGGCCGTGCCCCCGGACACGGCGGCGATCGGCGAGATTGGATTGGGTGGCGAGATTCGGCGTGTGTCGCGGGTCGACGTACGGCTGGCTGAGGCGGCGAGGCTGGGTTTCCGGCGGCTGTTGGTGCCTGCGGTGTGTCATCGGGAGCTCACCAAGCGTCGAGCCAAGGACACGCGGGCGTCGAGTGCTGATTGCGAACTTGTTCCCATAGAAGAAGTTGCTCAGGCGATTGATTGGCTTGAAGAAAACGGTGTAGCGAGCGGCGCCTGAAGCTGGACATTGCCGTCTTGAACCGACCATTCCTGAGCGGACCTTGGGTCCGACCCTGACCGAGCTTCTTGAACCAACTTTTCGTGAACTTCGGTAAACGTCCGTTTTTGAAGTGTTTTTGGATATTTCGGCCTTTGACACGTTTTGTGTCCGGGGCTAAGTTGGACAAATGGCAGGCCCCCCGCCCTCAGATGAATCAGCCGACGTCGCGCGCGCCCTGAACGGGGCGAACGCGAAAGACGAATCCCCTCTCGATACGAGCATCGGTTCTGCCTTTGCGCGGATCGCGCCGAGTCTCGAACTCGTCGAGTCGACACTGCGCGATCAACTGGAATCAAAGGTCGAGTTGATTGGAACGCTTGGGTCGCATCTGCTTTCGTCGGGTGGCAAGCGATTGCGACCGGCCCTGGTCCTGCTTGCCGCGGAATTGTGTGGCTATACGGGTCCGCGGCGAATCGAATTGGCGGCGGCGCTCGAACTTCTCCATACCGCGACCCTGCTGCACGATGACATCGTCGATCTTGCAGAGATGCGGCGCGGGCGTCCCGCAGCGAATGCCATCTGGGGCAATCGGCGCGCGGTGCTTGCCGGCGACTTCTTCTATGCGCGGGCTTCCTCGATCATCGTCGAGGATGGCAATCTCGAAATCGTCGAAAGCTACGCGCGAACGATTCGCCTGATGGCGGAAGGTGAACTCCTTCAACTCGAACGTAGTTTCGATGTCGATATGACCGAGGCCCACTACTACGATGTCATCGAACGAAAGAGTGCGACGCTGCTTTCAAATTGTTGTGAGATCGGCTCTTTGCTCGGTGGCGTGACCCGGGGCGAACGAAATCGCATTCGCGAATACGGCAGGCAGCTCGGGCTCGCGTTTCAACTTCGCGATGATTGCCTCGACTACGATTCGGATTTGCAGGAGCTTGGCAAAGAACCCTTTGCCGATTTGCGAGAAGGCAAGATCACGCTTCCGCTGATCCTGACTCTCAAGCGCTGTCGCGTCGGCGAACGCGATCAGGTTTCGATCGTATTGAAGAACGCCTCTCGGCTTGCGGATGAGCACGGGGGAATGGCTCCGTCCGTTGCGTCGAATCAGCTCGATCTCGCTCCAGTGGCCGAGATGGTCAACCGTTACCACGGCCTGGCCGACACGATTCGCCGCGCCGAAGAGCATGTCACCAAGGCACTCGAAGCGATTGCGCCATTCCCCGATGGTGCGGCCAAGAGTGCGCTCCGGGCTGCTGCGGAATTTTCAGTCGCTCGCAGTCGCTAGACGCCGGACCATTGGCCGGGCTGCGTCGCTCCGCGATCCCCGCCAGCGAGTCCGTCCAGAATTTTCACCCCAGGTCCCTGGGAGATCAAATCAATGTCAAATGGAATGATGAGTGGGCTGTCCGAGGGACTGCCGGGAAGGCGATTGCTTCGTCTGGAGCCTGATTTCGGGCCGATTTCAGGAATAGGGAGCGTGTTCGCATTTCTGTTGCTGAGCCTCGTCTTGCTCTCGGGCGGAGTGGCTCAGGCGGAGTCTCAAAGCAATAGCGGGACCCTGGACCTGAACCAGGCGACGGCCGAGCAGCTCGAGGCCCTGCCCGGCATCGGTGAGGTGAAGGCGGCGGCGATTCTCGCGGTTCGGGATACCAAGGGCGGGTTTCAGTCGATGGAGGATCTCGAGGCCGTTCGCGGAATCGGTCCAGCCCTCGTCGAGAAGCTGCGACCTCTGGTCAAGGTCGGGAAGACATCGTCGACCCGCGCAAAGCCGGCTCGCAAATAGCCGATCGGCGCGTCGGGGCTCTCGAGGCCCCGGCGCACTCGCCGGCCGACGACCGGGGACCGAATAGGCGCCGGTCGCTTCATCGTTTCGGTTACGGCGACTATGATTGCCGGCGTGCCGAAGAACCCAACGAAACAAGCAGCAGACAAACCACCCAGAGCACCCGCTGCCCCACCGGCAACGGCGGAAGCACGGACACATGCGGCGCGCCGACTGCGGTTGCGCCAATTCAAGACCGCGACGATTCGTGTTCGATCGATCGGCCTGCTGGTCGCGATCGTGTGTTGGGCCGTGGCGGTCGCTTCCTCCGCCGCCTCGGCCGAGGAAGCGGGCACGGCCGGCACGTCGTATCGATTGGTCTCGCTGAATCCCTCTCTGACGGCGATCGTGCTTCGGCTGGGCGCGGGCGATGCCTTGGTGGGGGTCGACGACTATTCGGCACGCCTCCTGCCCGAGCTGGCGGGTCTGCCACGCGTCGGCGGCCTCTTCGATCCCGGCCTCGAATCGATCGTTTCTTTGCGTCCCGATCGCGTTCTGTTGGTCGATGGCATCGAACAACAGGCCCACGCCACGCGTCTCGAGAAACTCGGTCTCGAGGTCGAGATCTATCGCAACGAGCGTCTCGACGAAGTGCTGGAGAATATCGATCGTCTGGGAAGGCTGCTCGGCCGAGAAACCGCGGCCCGGGCGCGCATTCGCGCGATTCTGGAGATGAGAGAAGCCGTCGCCTTGATCACGAAGCCGCGCAGGCCACCGCGTACGGTGGCGATCGTCGATCGTTCGCCCCTCTATCTGGTTGGCGCCGGGACCTTTCTCGACGAGATGCTCAGTTCGGTCGGTGCGACGAATATCGGCCGTCTCCTCGCAGAGGGATACCCGCGCGCTTCGATCGAATGGCTGATTTCCTCGCGCCCGGAGTTGCTACTCGACCTGACCCCGGGCGCGACCGCGGCCGCCGACTTCTGGTCGCGCTGGCCTAGCATCCCGGCCGTTGCCGCGCGCCGCGTCGTCGATGTGGACCCGACCCATATCAGCATTCCGGGACCGGACCTCGACCGGGCGCTCCTGGAATTGGCGGTCGCCGTTCATGGCGCGGCCATCGAGGCCGAGATCACTCGCGCCCTGGCCGAGCGGCGGGCAGAGGGACGCTTCGATGGCCCCACGTCTCCGCCTTCGTCTCAGTCCAGAGTGCTCGAATCGCTCGATCCCGCGCGCTTTGTTCCGGGCCCTGAAGCATCGACCGCTACGAAGCCATGACCCGACTCTCGCTTTCACGGATGTTCTGGGTACTCGGCGGGCTGGCGCTCGGGCTGGGCTTCATTTCCCTGGTTGCCCTGGCGACCGGACCGTCGAATATCGGCTTCGCTGAAGTCGTCGAGGTCATTCTGGGTCAGGGCCAGACCTTGGCGATGGCCCCGGGCGGGGACGCGTCGGCGGACATCATCCTTCGCGTACGACTTCCCCGCTTGATCCTTGGTTTGCTCGTCGGTGCGGCCTTGGCAACCGCAGGTGTGATCTTCCAGGCGCTGCTGAGAAATCCCCTGGCGGATCCCTATGTGTTAGGCGTTTCAGGCGGCGCAGCGCTGGCGGGGATCGCCGTGTTGGCCCTGGGCGGGATGTTAGGCGTGTCGACTTCATATGTACCCATCGCGGCCTTCGGTGGCGGGCTCTTCGCGACCGCCATGCTCTATTGGGTCTCTGGTGGGCCGGGTCGAAGCGGCCCGACGGGACTGTTGCTGACGGGCGTCGTCTTCAACGCCTTTGCGTCTGCGGGCATCGTCTTCCTCGCGTCGATCGCCGGCTTCTTCGATGGTTCCCGGATCTTTCTCTGGCTGATCGGTCATCTTTCGGCGGTCGAAATCGAGTCAGCGGGTCTTGTTGCCGTCAACGTGGCGGTCGGCTTCACCGTTGCCTGCACGCTCTCAAGGAGCCTGAACCTGATCGCGTTGGGCGACGAGACCGCTGCCCAACTCGGCGTTCCCGTCGAGTCTCATAGGCGACTGCTGCTGCTTTCGACTTCGCTCATGGTCGGCGCGGCGGTGGCGGTCTCCGGTTTGATCGGATTCGTCGGCTTGATCGTGCCCCATGCCCTGCGGCTGGTGATCGGTAGCGATCATCGCCTGTTGATTCCGGCTGCAGCGCTGACGGGTGCCGGATTTCTCGTGCTTTCGGACACCCTGGCGCGGACCATCCTCGACGGTCGGGAACTTCCGGTGGGCGCGGTGACCGCGTTGGTTGGCGGGCCGCTTTTCATCTTCTTGCTGCGACGGGCACAGAGTCGGGGGCCATTGTCATGACTTCGGATCCGCGAACGGGCAAAGCGCTGCGCTTCGAGGGGATTTCGGTCGCGCTCGGTGGCCGCGTGATCCTGGAAGAGATCGATTTCGAGGTCGCGCCCGGGGAGGTGGTCGGACTCGTGGGTCGCAATGGTGTCGGTAAGACAACGCTTTTGCGTCTGGCGGCCGGCGCGCTGGCAGCTCGATCGGGACGTGTTTTGTTAGGCGATGAGTCGATCGGGTCGCTCTCGCGCCGCAAGCTCGCCCAGCAGCTCGCCCTGGTGCCGCAGGATCTCCACGTGCCCTTCCCCTTTCGCGTTGGCGAGTTGGTGTTGATGGGCCGCGCGCCGCATCAGTCCCTGGTTGGCCTGGAAAGCGAGCACGACGTCGATCTTGCACAGGCCGCGCTCGAGCGTCTTGGGATTGGCCATCTAGCGGATCGCGGGATTCAGACACTTTCCGGCGGCGAACGACAACTCGTGCTCTTTGCCCGTGCCCTGGTCCAGGATCCCGACATCCTCTTGCTCGACGAACCAACAGCCTTCCTCGATCTGAAACATCGAGTCGAAGTCCTGCGTGAGATTCGCAGCTTCGCCCGGTCCGGGCGGGCGGCACTGATCGTGTCCCACGACCTGTCCCTGGCGGCGCGTTCCTGTGATCGCATCGTATTGTTGCGGACCGGTGGGCTGGCCGGGGTGGGCCCGCCGGCCGAGATCCTGACGGCCGAGAATCTGCGCCTGGCCTTCGGAATCGAGACCCTGACCTTTCCCGGGCCGGATGGTGCGCTCGTGGTTGTTCCCGACATGCTCGCCGAAGAGTCGCCTTGAGCGGACGGTCTGGCTGGATGCGCCCCGAGCGTTCAGTACGGCCATCTCTCGGTCCAATCAACGAATCGCTCCGGGCTGCTAGACTCGGCCGCCCAACGGGCTCGATCGTGAATGGATGAGAAAAGGAAGGCCGATGACACAGACTTGCGTAGACCGGATCGTGGCACGCGAGATTTTGGATTCCCGGGGCAATCCGACCGTCGAGGTTGATGTCCATACGAATGAAGGGCTGCTCGGCCGCGCCGCTGTTCCCTCTGGTGCTTCAACCGGGGCGCGGGAAGCGTTGGAGCTTCGTGACGGGGAACCGACGCGCTATTTCGGCAAAGGCGTTCGCAAGGCGGTCGATTTCGTGAACGGCGAAATCGCGCAAGCGGTCGCCGGAGCGAAGCTCGGAGGGCTCGAGGAACAGGCGGCCCTCGACCAGACCTTGATCGACCTCGATGGGACCGAAACGAAGTCGCGCTTCGGCGCGAATGCGATTCTCGGTGTGTCGTTGGCTGCGGCGCATGCGGCGGCAGGGTCTGCAAAGCAGCCGCTCTATCGCTTCATTGGCGGGGACGAAGCGACGCTCCTGCCCGCGCCGATGATGAACGTATTGAATGGCGGCGCCCATGCAGACAACAGTGTCGATGTGCAGGAGTTCATGCTCTACCCCCTCGGCGCGCCGAGTTTTTCGGAGGCGCTTCGCTGGGGTGCTGAAGTCTTTCACACCCTGAAGACGGTGCTGCTCGAAAAGGGCTATTCGACGTCGGTCGGGGACGAAGGGGGCTTCGCACCCAACCTGAAGAGTAATGACGAAGCGCTCGAGTTGATCTTGCAAGCGATCGATCGCGCAGGATACGAGGCGGGCAGCCAGATCTCGATCGCCCTCGACCCGGCGGCGAGTGAGTTCTACAAGGACGGAAAGTATGTCCTGGCGAGTGAGGGGCGAAGCCTCGACTCCGCGGAGATGGTCGATTTCTGGGCGGACTGGGCCGCTCGCTATCCGATCGTCTCAATCGAGGACGGCCTCGCAGAGGACGATTGGAGCGGTTGGTCGGCGCTGACCGAAAAGCTCGGCAACAAGATCCAGCTCGTCGGCGACGATCTCTTCGTAACGAATCCGACGATCCTGAAGCGTGGGATCGAAGAGAAGTCGGCGAATGCAATCTTGATCAAGGTCAATCAGATCGGAACCTTGACCGAGACCCTCGAAGCGATTCACATGGCGGACGCCGCGGGCTTTGCATCGGTGGCCTCGCATCGCTCGGGAGAAACCGAAGACACGACGATCGCCGACCTCGCGGTGGGCGCCCGGACCGGCCAAATCAAGACCGGCTCCCTCTGCCGTACCGATCGAATCTGTAAATACAATCAGCTCTTGCGCATCGAATCCGAATTGGGCGACGGGGCACGTTATGCCGGGGCTTCGCGGCTCGCCGGCCAAAACGAAGGATCCTCCGCATGACGCGTTGTGGAATGAAAGGTTCGTTTGCAGGTTCGACCCTGCTAGCCATGCTGACCGTCGGGACCTTGCTCGCGTCTGCGGCGATCGCGTTCATCCCAGCCGTCGAGCGAACGATGCAGGAGATCGCGAAGGTCAATCGAAGTTCTGGGCGCACCCAGGCCATTCAATTGAAGTTGACGATGAGCGTTGGCGACGGCGGGCCGATCGCCTCGGGTGAGTTGATCAGTCATCCCAGCGGTCTCGCTCGATTGGAGATTCGCGGCTATCGGGGTCGCGTCGATCGCTACCTGCTTTCGGGCGCCGAACTCCTGGGTGCCAAGGACGGTCGGCCACTCGAACGTCCGCAGCCAATGTTGCAGCCCTTCTTTCTATTGCAGCCCTCGACCGAAACGACGCTTCGGGCGGCGCTCGAAACCTTTGGTGTGCAAAGCGAATGGATCGGTCTCGCGCCCTGCGGTGAGCAGGATTGCTTCGTGATCGGTGACCCACGTCTTGCGGCGCCTCTTCCGGCGGAAATGCTCGAGTCGCTCGACCCGACGGCCGGGGAGCTCGACGTGCTGGACGATCCGCTCAGCAATCGTTCAGTGGATGCGGGGCCTGCTGGGGGCCCCGGCGAAGAGGGCGATGACCCATCGGGTGAAACGGAATTTGCGGACGAGGAAGGGGCGGCGGGGCCGCTCTCCGGTCCGACTTTGTCGCTGCCGACCAGCGAAGCGATTCCCCGGCTCTGGGTCGACACGAAGAATCTTCAAGTCCGACGGATCGACCGAGCGAGCGGCGTGTTCGTCGTCTTTGGCCCCATGAAGAGCTTCGAGAAGCTCAAGGTGCCCGCATGGTTCGAGATCCACGATCCGGAATCGAAGACGGTTCGCTTCGAAGTGGACCGCGCCGTCGCAGTCAACGCGCCGCCCCAGGCCTTCAGCCAGAAATGGCTGCTGACCCCAACCTCGATCTCAACCTCAACGGCGCCGGAGTCGACGCCGCCCGACTCGTCCGGACGGCCTGTTCCGACCGGAAACGCGCCCGAGTCTCGCCCGTAGCGAATTAGACTCGGGACAAGTGCGGATCCTCGCGCCGACCCTTTCTGAGATGTGCGGCCCACGGAACTACTGAAAAATTCCAATAAAGCCCTAATGCCGATCGGGTAAAAGTCCGATCGATGGGCAAGTCGTGCGCAGGGAGCGAGCAGGCAAGAGCCGATTGCTTCACTGCCCGATTCGGCCATATCGGCGCCCAGATGGGGAAGGCCTCGACGTACCGGATCGAAGTAGAGCGGAATCTAAATGGCCAACCAACAGAGATTGAATGTTCTGATCGTCGATTGTGAAGAGGAAGCCCAGCTCCAGCTGAAGGAACTCCTCTCGCAGCAGGGCTACGGCGTGACTTGTCTTTCGGAGCCGCTGCGCGCGCCGGAGGAGGTTCGCCAGAATCGATTCCAGATCGTAATCCTCGATGTCTCACCGGGAAGCGGTGGCGCCGAGGCCTTGGTGGCGATCCGTTCGTTCGACCGCGATCTCTGTGTGATCGCGACGACTGGTCTCGCATCGGTCGAGATGGCCGTCGAGACCATGAAATATCAAGCGTTCCACTATCTCCAGAAGCCACTCGAGAACGAAGAAGTCCTCGCCGTCGTCACTGAGGCGATTCGCGATCGTGGGCTACTGGTCGACCTCGAGACGCATCTCAATAGCGAGGTGGGTCGGCGAATTCGGGGCAAGCGGCACGACTCGGTACTGACGCTCAAGCAACTCGCCAATCGAACAGGGCTTTCGGTTAGCCTGATCTCGCAAATTGAACTCGGCAAGAGCGCCGCGTCCATGTCGACGATGCACAAATTGGCGGCCGCGCTCGGCGTCAAGATGACCTTCTTCTTCGAGACCCTCTAGCGCGCTGCGGGCCGTGCGTTGGCGGCCTCGGTCTGACGGGTCGCCGCGATCGATTCATGCGGCCGACTCATGCGAGTAACCTCTTTGCGACCGCGGTCTGCCGCCGACCTGTCCAGACGTTCGCCCGTTTGCGTCAGTAGGTGTGGGCTCCACCGATCGCTATGATCCCCCGAGCGCAAGCCGCGCACGGAGGACGGTAAGATTCGCAGCGTTGAGGAGTCCAGGCCCAAGCCGGGATTGTCCGTCCCAGTTCTAACCATTCTCGACGACGCCGGTCGCCTGCTCGAGGACGATCAGCGCGCGCTGGTGCGCCATGTCGTCCAGGATGGGTCCGGTGCGGACATCATCTTTTCCGCCGGTACGACCGGTGAATGGGACAAGGTCGACAACGAAACCCGTCAGGGTGTGATTCGGGTCTGTGCCGAAGAGGTGGCCAAGCTGAATGTGAAGCTTGCCGCCGGCGACGCGCGCGGCGTTGAGAGTTGGGCGGGCGTGACCGCGCCGACCGCGAACGAAACCCTTGCCAATCTGGAATTCGCCATTGAATGTGGCGTGGATGCGGCGGTGCTCGCTCCGTTGTCGATTCAGGGTGTCGACGACCCGGTCCGATTCATGTTGCGCGATGTCGCCGATCTGCTCGACGCGCGTTCACGTCGCATTCCGATCTTTCTCTACGACAATGCCGACATCGCGATCGATCCGAAGATTCCGCATATCCGAACCAAGCAGGTGAAGGCGATGAGTCGTCTCGACTTCGTGCGCGGGATCAAGGTTTCGGCGTCACGCAAAGTCCTGGGCAACTACACGCGAGCCGCCAAGAGCTTCAAGGATCGCGGCGAGTTCGGCATCTACGTCGGCAATGCAAAGTTGATCTTCGATCTCTACCGCCCCTATCACGGTTTCTTCGGTCCCGTTCGGGAACATTGGAATCGTTGGCGGCTCTCTGGCGGATTGCCCGTCGGTGTCGTGTCGGGGCCGGCCAATGCGCTTCCACGAGAGTGGGCCTGGGCGTGGCAGGTCTGTCGCGCCGGCGATGAAGAACGAATGAAGAAGGCGCAGCGTGTCGTCGACGCCTTTCGCGATCGGACCCAGGCGGCCGGCGGAAAACGAACCCTGGCTTGCCTCAAACGGGCGCTCTATCACGAAGGCGTGATCAGTAGCGCTTGCGTGGCCCCGGGCACGCCCGAACTAACAAGTGAGGAGGCGGAGCGCTTCGACGAAGCCTTCGCTGAAGTGAAGGCGATCGCTGCCCGGGAAATCGGCGATCCCTGGTTGACGCGCTGGGAATCGACCCGGGCATGAGCGCCCATCTTGACTGAGCTCGCCACACAGCGCCCCGATGCCGGGCCTCTCGATGTCGTGGGAATCGGCAGCATGGTGGTCGATCGCATGCACCGCACGCGGCGATTGCTGGCTGCCAACGAGAAGGGCTTGCTCAAGCCGGTCGACGATTCGAAGAGCGGAGGCGGCCCGGTCAAGTCCTGCATCGGCGGGCTGATGTTGAACCAATTGGGCTGGGCGGCACTCTTCGGCCTGCAAGTGGGAATCTTCGGTCGCCAGGCCGACGACGAAGCGGGAAGAATCTTGCGGGCGGCGATGGCGGAGCACAAAATCGCGATGGATCTCGATCTCACCGGTTCTGCCAGCTCGATTGCCGAAATCTTCGTGGACGACGAAGGCGAGCGAGCCATCTATATGGCGGCCGCAGCGACGGCGGAAACGCGACCCGAACATCTTGCGGATCACGCCGCGTTCGTAGCGCGAGCAAGTCGGCTTTCGACTGAGATCTCCCAGCTTCCCCTCGACACGACACTGGCCGCCTTGAGGTTGGCCCACGCGCGCGGGCTCTCGACCGTCGTGGATCTGGATGTGCTGCCGAGCGACGCCGTCGTTGGCCTGGGGGATCGAGCGACCCTCGATGCGGTGTTAGGCGAAGCGGATCTCCTGAAGCCGACGTCGTCCGCGGCCCGGGAACTTTTTCCGGAGCTCGGGGATCTGGTCGAAGTCAGTCGCAGAATACGCGAAACCTACGCTGTGCCGACCGTCGTGATGACGGATGGGGATCGCGGATCGATCCTTGCGAACAAGGACGGGGAATGCTGGATTCCCGCCTACGTTGCGCGAAGCGTGGTCGATTCGACGGGCGCGGGAGACGCGTTTCTGGGTGGCTACCTGGCGGGGGGAGCACTTGGGCTCGATCCCATCGACTCGGCGAAGTTGGGCAACGCCTGCGGCGCAGCCTG
>CAZMFM010000083.1:0-23495 GCA_964565565.1 uncultured Spirochaetaceae bacterium
GAGCCAACGCGATCTACATGCAATACTCGTGGTCGATGGCCAAGAGCGTCGTCCATGCACTCGTCGGCATTCTGGCTGGACAGGGCAAGATCGACCTCTATGCACCGGCTGCGGTCCCCGAATGGCAATCTCCGGACGATCCGCGCCGGGCCATCACCCTCGACCAGTTGCTACGCATGTCGAGCGGATTGGCGTTCAACGAGGACTACGTCGACGGCGAAGCGTCCGACGTCATTTCCATGCTGATGTTCGACGGACGCGACGACGCCGGAGGCTATGCCGCGAATAAACCCGCCATCCATCCGCCCGGAAAGCAATGGTCCTACTCGAGTGGAACAACGAATATCATCTGCCGAATCCTCCGAGACATCGTCGGGAACGGGCCGACGGGCATGAACGCATTCATGGAAGAGCACCTCTTTCGGCCCCTCGGTATGCGCACACCGACCCCGCGCTACGACACCTCTGGAACTTTCATCGGCTCGTCCTTCCTCTTTGCAATTCCCCAGGATTTCGCACGCTTCGGCTATCTCTATTTGCGCGACGGCATCTGGGATGGTCGTCGCATTCTCCCAGAGGGCTGGGTCGACTATGCACGGTCGCCCACCCATCAAGACGAAGAAGATTGCTACGGCGCACATTGGTGGCTGCGAGCGAATTCGCCCTGGTTCATGGCCAGCGGATACGACGGCCAACGAATCCTGATCGCTCCGGAGAAGGACACGCTCGTCGTTCGCTGCGGCCGGACCAACGTCGATGCCGTCGAGCCGATCTGGAATCAGATGAATGAATTGGTCGAGCTGGCATGAGGCCGAGGACGATCCGTTAGATGAAGCAACTCCCGGTCATCGACATGTCCCCTCTCTTTGATCCGACCGACAAACCCGGCCATCGACGAGTCGCGGGTGAAATCGGAAGGGCTTGCCGGGAATCGGGATTCTTCTATGTGACCGGGCACGGCGTCGACCCCGCGACTCGATCGGCGCTCGAGTCAGCCAGCCGACTTTTCTTTGCTTTGCCGATCGAAGAAAAGATGCGAATAGAGATGGCCCACGGAGGCCGCGCATGGCGAGGCTTCTTCCCAGTCGGATTCGAGCTGACCTCCGGCGAACCCGATCAAAAGGAAGGGCTCTACTTCGGAACAGAACTCCCGCTCGACCATCCAAGCGTCATTGCGAAGACGCCGCTTCACGGTCCCAACCTCTGGCCCCGATCCATTCCTGAACTGCGACCGCTGGTCCACAAATACATGGCGGCGGCGGCAGAGGCCGGCCAGGTGCTCCTTCGAGGAATCGCATTGAGCCTTGACCTCGCCCCCGACTACTTCGTCTCGACCTATACTCGGGAACCGACGGTGTTATTCCGCATCTTCCACTATCCGGAGTCCGGGGGACCGGGTTGGGGAGTCGGCGAACACACGGACTACGGACTGCTCACGCTCCTGGCCCAGGACGAACAGGGTGGGTTGCAAGTCGAGTCCGGGGGCCAATGGATCGATGCGCCACCGATCGAGAATGCGCTGGTCTGCAATCTCGGCGATATGCTCGATCGTTTGACCGGCGGCTGGTATCGCTCCAATCTCCATCGCGTTCGTAATTCGAGTGGCCATGGACGCCTCTCCTTCCCGCTCTTTTTCGATCCGGGATTCGACGAGGAATTGGTTCCACTTCCTTCCGTCGCACGACGCGGCAGGGACCAGGAACCTGTGCCGCGTTGGGACGATGCCAACCTTCAGGCCTTTTCCGGAACCTACGGGGCCTATCTGGTTGATAAGGTCTCAAAGGTCTTTCCAGACCTTGCGGACGAACTACCCGCGGATTGATTCTCAATGCCAGTGGAGACAATGCGGGTGAGGATCTTGTCGCCTCGCTTCTTTCTCGCTCGTGTTCGCGATGAGCCCCCCGACTTCTGAATGCCTGACTGAAAAACCCCTCAATTCCTTCGTCTTTGGATCCTTGGTTCTTTGCCCGGACGATTCCTTTGGGTGCTGACTCAAGGCGCCCCGACCGAGCGCCGATTCGAAGGGAGGAGGCCAACGATGCCCAAGGACCGCTCGACCCGATCCATTTCGATTCATCCGGAGACCGAAGTGCTGACCCGGGGATACGACCCGCGACTATCGGTCGGCTCAGTCCGTCCGGCGGTGTTTCGCAGTTCGACCTATGTCTTTTCGAGTCCGGAGTCCGCGGAGCGTGCCTTCCGAATCGCACTCGGCAAAGACTGTGCGGCGCCGGATGAAGACGTCGAACTGATCTACGCAAGACTCTCTCATCCCAATGCCGAAATCGTCGAGGATCAGATCGTTCCCCTCGACCGAGGCGCGCGGGCTGCTGTCGTTTTCAATAGCGGCATGGCCGCCATCGCGACGGTGCTGCAGACCCTTTGTCGACCCGGTAGCGCCGTCATCCACACCGTCCCCATCTACGGGGGCACGCATCATCTCCTGAACGAACTGCTCATTCCGTGGGGAATCAAGTCGGTCGCTGTACCCGCTGGCGACGGACCGGCGCTTGAGCGCGCGATACGCGAAACCGATGACTTGAAGGTCGTCCTGATCGAAACCCCCGCCAACCCCACGCTTCGCATGACCGATATCGCCGCAGCCGTCCGCGCTGCAGGCGAACGAAACGATCATGCGAAGGTCGTCATCGACAACACATTCCTGGGCCCCGTCTTCCAGCATCCGCTGGAGCTAGGGGCCGACATCTGCATCTACTCAGCGACGAAATATCTCGCCGGCTTCAGCGATATGTTAGGTGGCGTCTTGACAGCGAGTGATCCCGATCTCATCACTCAATTCAAAGGCACACGGGCGTTACTCGGAAACATCCTCCAGCCGGATGAAGCCTGGCTCCTCGACAGCCGGCTACCGACGCTATCGCTCCGCATGAACCATCAGGGCCAGAATGCAACCCAGATCACGGAAGCGCTGGCCGACCACCCCGCGATCGAAAAGATCCACTACCCAATGTTCATCGAGGACTCGGACCAGTTGCGAATCTTCGAAAGCCAATGCGATCACCCGGGTGCCGTTTTTTCCCTCGAAATTGCCGGTGGCAAAAAGTCTGCCTTTGATTTCCTTCGCCATCTCCAGATCGCCAAGAACGCCGTGAGCCTGGGCGGCATGGAGTCACTCGCCTGTCATCCTGCCACTACGACCCATTCGGAGATGACCGAGCTCGAACTGGCCAGCGCGGGCGTGACGGATGGTCTCGTCCGAGTTTCGGTCGGCATCGAGGATTGGCACGACCTCCTGCAGGATTTCGAGGCCGCCCTCGACCTCATTCGTTAGGCGGTCCGAGCCGCATCCGGCGCCGAACGACTTCCCATCGTTGATGCGTGCCTGTATGGTCCGTGATGATGAGTCGATCAAGGCGGCCTCGCCGTTCCCGCCGAGCAACCACGAGCACCCCGCGATTGCTTCGACCACTCACGCGCCGTCTTCGCCGGTTCCGCGCGCGGCTGCCGACCGCCGCCACCGCCGCAACGATCGCCGCCGTGCGAATCGTTCTGATCGCCGCCCTCCCCTTCTTCCTATTGATCAACGTTTCGGTCCTGGCCCATCGCTTCCTCGGATCCCCGGGCTGGGTCTCGATCGCCCTGGGCGGCGCGACGTCCACCGCTTTCGTCGCCGTCCTGGGCGCCCGCCTCTGGCACCGGATGACAGGCAAGGATCGACTTCGCCAGATCGCCGGCCAGGTGGCCCTTCCGATCGTGCTTGGTTTTTGCGTCTACTCCCTCGGTTGGGTATCGAGCTTCAATGCCCATTCGCCCGGTGTTCGCGGTCTCTACAACGACCTCCACCCCACGCTGCGACTCGCGATCGGCACAGCGACCTTGACGGACCCCCATGTGGTCATCACCGGGATCTCACGCGAGCGCGCCGACTACGCGCGAATGGGCTTGTCGCCGGTCGAGAACTCCCTGCATTTCGAGCAGGAAGACGGCTGGGTCCACGCGGTCGACCTGCGAACCCGGGGGCGAAGCGAAATTCGGAATCGATTGGCGGAACTCTATTTCCGCGCGATGGGCTTTCGCGCGCTTCGACATGGCGGAACCGGCGATCACCTCCACATCGCCCTGCCCCGCCCCCGGAAGTAACCCGAGAGGCTGCCAAAGCATTTGAACGAACCGGCCACGAGATGTTGTCCGCTTCGCCCGGCATTCACTAGCATCGTGGTCGAGGAGCTCGCCATGAAGACCATGATCGATCACTACGAAATCTTTCCCGGAGATCATTGCGGCAGCGTCGCCATGCGCGGCCTGTTGAATCACTACTGCGATCTCGAACTCCCGGAGGCGGCCATTTTCGGCCTTGGGTCCGGGGCCGCCAGCGTCTACATCAAGGGGCCCGATCTCAATCCCGGCGCCATGATCTTCGGCCGCACAATGGCCATGGAACAAGATCTCGCACGCAATCTGGAGATCGACTACCGCGAGCGTCCGGAAGAAGACGACGGGGTGGCCTGGGAGGTCGTTCGGGAAGAGGTTCTGGCCGGCCGGCCGACGATGCTCTCCGGCGACATCTTCTATCTCGACTATCGCGAGTTCAAGGTCAATTTCCCCGGCCATCGCTTCGTTCTGCTTGGCTTTGACGACGAGGCGCAGAAGGCTTCGATCGCGGACCGCATTCGACCCGAACCCGAACTCTGTTCCTACGGCGCGCTCTGCACTAGTCGCAATCCGCCCAAGGGCATGTCGACGCATAATCTCTGGGGTCGCTTCCATGACACTGAGGTCGGTCGTGAACTCGTCGACGCAACGGAACGTGCGATCTCAATCTGCGCAAAAACGATGTTGGGGGAAGCCGTGGAAGACGAGGCCACGCAGCGCAAATCGGGCGATCCGCAACCTGTTGCGATCGACGGAACAGAAGTCGTAACCGGGATTCGGGCCATCCAGGCCCTGGCGGACGACGTCGTCGGCTGGTCGTTGCGAGAAGACGCCGGATGGATCGCGGGTTACAACGCCAGCTGCATCGAGAAATTCGGTAACGGTGGTGGCAATTTTCGTCGGATCTATGCGCGGTTTCTCTCCTGGGCGCGGGACCTCGACCCACGACTCGTCCCGGAGTCTGCGCCCGCTCTCGCCGTCGAAGCAGCGGATGGCTGGACCGAAGTCAGCAACGCGCTCTTCGCAGCATCCCGCGACGAGACGAACAAGCAGCATTGGAACGACGCCGCGAGCCACGCGAGAAGCCTGGCGGAGACCGAGAGCCAACTCTTTCGCTCTCTGGTCGACGCGGTCGGCTGATTCGTGTCGCAGGGTGCAACCGACGCATGCGCGAAGTCCTGCGCGTGCACCGGCGTACGTTGGTGCGCAGACTGTCGTGAGCCGGAAGTACGGCGAGCCCATCGCATGGACGACGTCGTGCCGATGCCCCGCCTGCTCGAGGTTCGACCGACGATGGACTTTGTCGGTCAAGCCGAAGCGGAGAAGCCGAATCACGACGGGCTGATCGCGAATTTCGATCTGGATTCACAGTCCACGCCCGGCTGTGCGCGGTTCCAGGGTGTCCGGATCTTTCCTGACTTTCTTTCCCCGCCTGAAGCCGAGGCGCTGCTTTGCGAAATTGATCGATCAGAATTCGTCAAGGCGCAGAGCGGAAAATGGAAGCAACATTACGGGCCGAAGATCAACTTCAACAAGAAGAAGATGAACGCGAAGAATTTTCTGGGTCTCCCCGCCTATGCGCGGCGCATCGAAGATCGCCTGCGCACACGCGCCCCAAACGAGCAAGCCGGAGACACTGAAGACCAAATGCGCTTCGCGACCGCGCTCGAGTCCTTCGAGGCAACCGACGTATTCGTCCTTCGATATTGCGAGCGAGACGCGTCCAATCTCGACTTTCATCTCGATGACACATTTGCGTATGGCGAATTGATCCTCGATCTCTCGCTGGAATCGAACTCCGTGCTGACTTTCCTACGCCATCGCCGCAGCCGGGAACCGAACGCGACGGAATGCGTCCGCGTTCCTCTTCCGGCACGATCCCTGGTGGCAGTCTACGGTCCCGCGCGCTTCGACTGGGAACACGCCATCCTCGCGTACGACATCGCCGATCGACGAACCAGCGTTACGCTCCGGACGCTTCATGAGAGCCTGCGCCAAAGCGCGGCCGGACGACGCGTGCTCGAACTCGCCAGATCGTCACGCTGACCCCGAAAGTTCCTCTCGGATCGCGTTCTCGACCGTCGACGCCAGCACGCCCGTCTCCTCTTCCGAGATCACGTAGGGCGGCGCCAACATCAACACGTTGTCGTGTCCGGGCGTCGTATTGGCGTTGCGCCCGATCAACACGCCGTCGTGCGCACACCGGGCAACGACTCTACCCGACTGCGCGGCCGCCATCGGAGCTTGGCTTTGCTTGTCGACGACGAGTTCGATTCCGATCAAGAGCCCACGCCCGCGCACATCGCCGACGTTAGGATGATCCGCCAACTCGCCGCGAAGACGAGTGAGTAACGCGTCGCCGGTCTTGGCCGCTCGGTCGTAGAGACCTTCTCGCTCCATGATTTCGACATTGCGCAAGCCAACCGCTGTCGCGACCGGATGGGCGCCATAAGTATTGATATGCCGAAAGTGGCTGAGGTCGCCGGGCTCACCATGGAAGGCTTCGAAGATACTCTGTTTCGCAACCATGGCGGCGAGTGGCTGGTAACCGCTTGCTATGCCTTTGCCGAGGGTCAACAGATCCGGCTCGATGGCCGAGCGTTGATGGGCAAACAAATTTCCTGTCCGCCCGAACCCTGTCACCACTTCATCGACAATCAACAACACTCCGTGGCGATCACAGATTTCCCGAACGCGCGGTAGATAATCGTCGGAGGGGATCAGTACGCCGCCACCAGCGATGATCGGCTCCATGATGAAGGCTGCAACTGACGCAGGCCCCTCGCGCTCGATAACCCGCTCGAGTTGCTCGGCGCAATCGTGTCCGTCTCGATAGGAATCTGGAGCGTCGATATGAATGAAGCCCGGCGCAAAGGGACCGTAGTCGAGCTTGCGTTCCGCCTGGCCGGTCGCCGACAGCGCGCCAAGGGTATTGCCGTGATAGCCGCGGTAGCGGGCGATGATCTTATAGCGACCGGGCGAGCCGGTCTGCGCGTGATACTGACGCGCGACTTTGAAAGCAGCTTCGTTCGCCTCGGAACCGCTATTGGTAAAAAAAACCTTGCTCTCATAACCGAGCATGTCGGTCAGCTTCGCGCCGAGTTCGGCCGCCGGTGCATGGGTAAACGTAGCCGGCAAGTAAGGCAGCTTCAGCATCTGCTCGCGTGCGACATCCGCCAACTCTTCGCGCCCGTACCCAACATTCACACACCAGATCCCAGCGACACCGTCCAGTATGCGAACCCCATCCGAATCCTGCAGGTAGACACCCTCTCCGGACACGATCTGGCGTGGCAGATCCGAAGCGATACCTCGATGTTGACGCAGCGGATGCCACAGGCTTTGCAAGGCCAGCTTCGTAAGATCTTCTTTGCGATTCATCGTTGACCCCGTCGTTTCCAAGAGAATACACTATATCATGAGCACAATTGGAGATCGCCGAGATCACCGAGATTGCCAGAAGCCCGATCCCGGTCGTCTAGAGCCCTGTACAGATCGATCTGGGCGAGACCATTGCCATCACACCCAGCTGTTTCGGAAGCGATTGAGATCGGCCGCTACGTGACCAACAATGCCAGTATCGACGAGACGATCAATCAAGCCTTTGCGCCCGTCGCCAAGGCGTTTTCCGAATTCATCTTCTTTTCCGTTCCCGTTGGCGGCGCCGACCTTCAACTGATCGTCTTGTGGCTCGTAGTCGGCGCCCTGTTCTTCACGTTCTATTTGCGATTCATCAGCATCCGTGGCTTCCGACATGCCATCCACCTGGTTCGCGGCGATTTTGCAGACCCCAACGACCCCGGCGAAGTCTCACACTTCCAAGCGTTGGCCACCGCGATCTCCGGCACAGTCGGCGTCGGCAACATCGCGCATGTTGCCGTGGCCATTTCCGTTGGTGGGCCCGGCGCCGCGTTTTGGATGATCGTGGCCGGCATGCTGGGGATGGCTTCGAAATTCGCGGAGTGCACCCTCGGCGTCAAATACAGACAGGAAAACCCAGACGGCAGCGTCTCGGGCGGACCGATGTTCTATATGGACCAGGGATTGCGTGAGCGGAACATGCCGCGGCTCGGAAAGGTGATGGCCGTCTACTACGCCATCTGCATCATCGTCGGCACGCTCGGCGTCGGCAGCATGTTCCAATCCAATCAAGCCTATGTCCAGTTCGTCAATGTGACCGGCGGAGAGGGCAGCTTTTTTGCCGATCGCGGCTGGCTCTTCGGCCTGGCGATTGCCGGGGTCGTCGGCGTCGTCATCATGGGGGGAATCAAGAGCATCGCCCGTGTCGCCAGCACGATCGTCCCCTTCATGGCCTTCCTCTACATCTCGACGGGACTCTTCGTCATCGCGGTCAACGCGGAAAAGGTGCCCCACGCGTTGCACCAGATCGTAACCGGCGCCTTCTCGCCGGAAGGCGCCACCGGCGGCATGCTAGGCGTATTGATCCTGGGATTCAGGCGAGCGGCGTTCTCGAACGAAGCAGGTATCGGATCATCCTCAGTCGCCCACGCCGCGGTCCGCACGAGCGAACCCGTAACGGAGGGGTTCGTTGCATTGCTCGAACCCTTCATCGACACCATCATCGTCTGCTCGATCACAGCGCTCGTCATCACGGTCACGGTCTATGACCCAGCCAAACCCTTCGAAGGCATCGGCGGTGTCGAACTCACCTCTTCTGCCTTCGCCAGCGTCATCCCGTGGTTCCCGATTCCTCTCGCCGTCGTCGTCATGCTCTTCGCCTATTCGACGATGATCGCCTGGTCCTACTACGGGCTCGAGGGTTGGATCTATCTATTCGGTTCGAAGAAGTGGGTCAAAGCCGGCTACAACGTGATCTTCTGCGCCTCTGTCGTCCTGGGCTGTACGACGCAGCTCGATGCGATTCTGGACTTTTCAGACGCGATGATCTTTGCCATGGCGCTCGCCAACATGCTCGCCCTCTACCTCCTCGCTCCCGTCGTGCGTAAAGAGCTCGACTCCTATTGGGCCAGGCTGGCCTCTGGCGAGATCGCGAGGCACAAGTAGGACTCGCTTGCCCCTTCGTCGCACGACAGGCAAACTCCCTCTCACGACCTCGAATCGCTCTCAGCCACCCTCCCTCTTTTCGATGGCGATGACTGCGATGGTTGCAATGATTGGAGCCCCCCATGGCCCAATGGCACTATGATCGGCTGAGCGCGCAAGACAATTCCTTCCTGCTCTGGGAGCAGGGAAATGTCCGGATGCACGTGGCTTCGACCAACATCTTCGATGTCGGCCCGCTGCAGACCAAGGGCGGCGGCATCGACATCGACCTCGTCAAGCGTGCAACCGAAAGCTATCTCCATCTCGTTCCCCGCTATCGACAACGCCTCCACGAAATTCCTGTCTTCAATCACGCCGTCTGGGTCGATGATCCTCGTTTCGATCTCGACTACCACATTCGCCACACGGCTCTTCCCAAACCCGGATCTTTGAGACAACTCAAGGACCTCGTCGCCCGGGTCATGGCCCAACCCCTGGATCGCAAACGCCCGCTCTGGGAAACCTGGATCGTCGAAGGACTCGAAGGTGGAGAGCAGTTCGCGATGATCACGAAATTTCATCACTGCATGATCGATGGCGCATCGGGTGTCGACCTGGCGAATATCCAATTCTCGACTTCTCCCGAAACCACACCCCTGTCGAAGCCCGCTCCCTTTCGCCCGCGACCCTCCCCGCGAAGACTCGAGCTCTTCCTGAACGAGACGCGGCGTCAAGCGGAAGTGCCTTTGGTCATCGCAAAGAACATTCGACGCTTCGCGCGGGAGACCGATGACTTGCGCGCGGATCTCAACATGCGTGCGAATGCGCTCGCCCGACTCTTCGGCATGGGACTTCGGGCGGACGAGACGCCCTTGAATGGGCGCGTCGGCCCCCATCGCCAATTCGAATGGCTTTCCTGTCGGCTCGATGATCTTCGCTCGATGCGCAAAGGCCTTGGATGCTCGATCAATGACATCGTACTCACGATCGTGACCGGCGCCGTCCGCGAATACCTTCTCGCAAAGGGCGTGGATGTCCAGGTCATCGACTTCAAGGTTTCCACGCCGGTTTCCGTGCGCAAGGAAAAGGCTCATGGCGAACTCGGCAACGACGTCTCGTCCTGGATCATTGCGCTACCGATCTCTCTGCCCGATCCGAGACAACAGCTCGAGGAGATCCACTCGATCACCGAAAATTTGAAAGAAACGAATCAAGCGATCGGCGTTCAGATGATGACCCAGATCCAGGAATGGACGCCCTCGACCCTTCTTTCCCTGGGTGCGCAGGCGATGTCTGGCCCGATCAACACGATCGTTACGAACGTGCCGGGACCACAATTTCCACTCTACTTCCACGGCGCCCGACTACGGGCGATCTACCCTGCGGTTCCGTTGATGGAAGGTATGGGCCTCGGTATCGCCCTCACGAGCTATGCCGGGACGATGGGCATCGGCTTCAATGCCGATCCGGACATCGTCCCCGACCTGGGGCTGTTCATTCAACGATTCGAGCAGGCCATGGCTGGAGTAGCCGAAGCTGCAGGTGTCTCGATCGGCCCAATCAGTGATGATGTCAATGAGGTCCAAGCAACCCTCGACTAACAAAGTGGCTAAACGCTTTTGGGCGGCCCGCAGAGCGACCGGAAGGACAAGAGAATGCCCGAACCACGAGACTATCCCCCCGCCTATCCTCACGATTCCATCGAAGAGATCATTCCCGACGTGTTCATGGTCCGCGGAACGATCCGAATGAATGCAATGACAAGCATTACACGGAACATGGCCGTCATCCGGCACGAGCAGGATCTCACGCTCGTCAACCCGATCCGCCTCGACGAACACGGCATCGAACAGCTCTCGACGCTCGGTGATGTCAAGCGGATTCTCAGGCTGGGGCCGATGCATGGCGTCGATGATCCCTACTACCTCGACACCTATGCCGCAGAACTCTGGGCCGAAGACATTTCGAACGCCTATCCAGAACCGAAACCGGATCGTCAGATCGACGAGACTACGCCGCTACCCTTCCCCGACGCGAGGCTTTTCTGTTTCGAAGGGATGTTGCAAAGAGAGTCCGCCCTGCTGATCGAACGGGATGGGGGCTTGCTACTGACATGCGACTCGCTCCAACATTACGGCGACTATCGACATAACAGCTTGATGGCCCGAATCATGATGCCCTTCATCGGTTTTCCGAAGAGGATGGTCGTCGGACCCATCTGGCTGAAATTGATGACCCCGGAAGGCGGATCGCTTGAGAGTGAATTCCGGCGGCTGCTGAAGTTCGACTTCCAGCATTTTCTGAGCGCCCACGGAAGTCTCTTGCGAGACACAGCGCATGCAGCAGTCGCCGAAGCCATCGACCGCGCATTCGCGGCGTAGCTGTCCGCGCGGGTCTATCGAATCCATCCGACTCAACGAAGCGCACGCCCTGGAAGATCACGCTTCAGGCGCTACGAGATGGGCCTTGGTCCGGTTGGACCGGGTGTCCTGTCCCCCTCCTTCACGATATTGGTTGCCAACGCCAACATCGAAGCGACATCCGCAAGATTCGCCGGGACAACAAGGGTATTGCCTGCCTTCGCGATCTCACCGAATTGCGTCACATATTGCTCAGCCACCCGCAATTGCATCGCGTCGAGTCCCCCCGGCGTATTCAATGCCTCCGCGACCTTTCGCAGGCCCTCGGCCGTCGCGACCGCGACAGCCTGGATCGCGGCGGCTTCACCCTCCGCCTCGTTGATCTGTTGTTCCCGGCTGGCTTCCGACTGCTTGATGATCTTCTGCTTCAGTCCTTCTGCGCGATTGATTTCCGCATCGCGGACACCCTCGGATTCCAAGATCACGGCGCGCTTTTCTCGCTCCGCCCGCATCTGCTTCTCCATCGCCGCGATGACATCGTGGGGCGGATTGATGTTCCGGATTTCGTAGCGCAAAACCTTGACGCCCCAGGGATCGCTCGCGAGATCGACCTCGCTGACGACATTCGAATTGATCATCGCGCGCTCTTCGAAGGTTCGATCCAGATCGATTTTTCCGATCTCACTACGCAATGTCGTTTGGGCAAGTTGGGAGATCGCGAAGATATAGTCGGTGATTCCGTACGATGCGCGTTGCGCATCCATGATCTGTAGATACAAGACGCCGTCCACACCCACTTGAACGTTGTCCTTGGTAATGCAGAGTTGTTCTGGAATGTCGACGGCCACTTCCTTGAGGGAATGCCTGTAGGCGATCCGCTCGACGAAGGGAATCAGGATGTGAAAGCCGGCACGTAGCGTACGGCTGTACTTGCCGAGGTTTTCGATCACGAACGCCCGCTGTTGCGGAACGATCGTGGCCGTCTTCGCAATCATGACGATCGAGAGAACGACCACTCCGATCACTGCGATGGTAAAGGCTTCCATGACCTACTCACCCCCTTCTGGGTCTAGACGAAGTTCGAGAAGCAACCCCTCGGCGCGTTCGACGCGACAGGTCGATCCAGACGGGATCAGCACAGATCCCACATTACGCGCGGTCCATGTCGCCCCGCGAAGTGTCACCGGGCCCTGCTCGCCGGGTGCAATCGAAGCTGTTGTGGTCGCCCAGGCGCCGTTCACGCCCTCTTGAACGACGGCGTCCGCGGGAGGATGAAACCGCGCGTAGAATCGTTGACGGAAGAGCACGAAAGAGCCGATGCCGAGCACCGCGAAGACGATCCATTGCACCCACAATGCCAGGTGGACACCGGAAAGGCCAATCAGGCCAACAACCAACGCGCTCGCCCCGAGGAACACGAGATAGAACTCGAGATCGACGAAGGTCAGCTCTGCAGCGAGCAGAAGTGCGCCGATCGTGATCCATCCCCACCACGGCATGCAGAAGCCCCCTTCACGGACGACTGAAGAAAATCTGACGATACCACAGACAGACGGGAGGCCTGTTTCTCACGACTCCGACAAACGTCGATTTCGGGTATACTGGGGTTTTGTGTTAGCTCGTCGAAGGAATTCAAACATGTCGAATCGATGGATCCTCTTCTGCACAATCGCGCTTGGAACGCTCTCGATTTCCGGATGTCGAACCCAAGCCATCACACCAAACGAAGCCCGCACGGCCGAGGTGGTGGTCAGCGCCTATCAGGCCTTTGCGGAGGGTGACTGCGAAACGGTCGAATCGCTCACGAACGAGGAAACCCTCGATCCATGGGACTTCGACGAAAGACGCCACTCGATGTTGCTCCTCAACGGCTTCTGCGATGAGATCCACGGCGACCTCGACGCTGCACGAGACATCTATCGCCGACTCGTCGTCGAAGCCCCGAGTTCCTTCGCGGCCGACGATGCGGCTGAGCGGATTCGCGTGCTGAAGGTTTCCGAGTCCGACCCGACCTACGCGCGACGTACAAAGGAAGCGCAAGACCGAATCGATCCCTCGAAACCCAGCCGGACGCCCGTCGATCGAGTCTCTGTGAAATTTCCGCCAATGGCCAGTGCTGCCGGCATCGTCGGCTTTTCGATCGTCGAGTTTGGCGTAACCAAACGAGGAGAGACCGAGAATCCCGTCGTCGTCGATTCGAGCCCACCACTGCTCTTCGACGGCGCCTCCATTCGCGCAATCCGCCGCTGGCAATACAAACGTGAATCAAAGGTTGACCCGAACCATCGGCAACTGATCCGACTCTTGTTCGAACCGGATGGACAAACTGGATCGATCGAGACGGACGGGGCTATTGCAGATCCCCAGCAATTCGAAGAGGCGTACTAGCGCCGAGCAGCGCGTCGCAAAATTGTTCGGCACGAGGGGGAAGCTGGCCAAGGACGTAGCGCTCTTTTCGGGCGATGATGGACTTTTCGAAACTGGCGTTCGAGTTCACCCCGTCCATGGACATGTCCACCGCCCCAGCCAGATTGTCCACGCTCAGGTTGAATACGAAGCCACAGGCGTCCGAAAAAATCCATTCGAGCGCCTGAGGGTCCACTTCGGCCCTTTCAAAGTCCTGCTGGGCTTGTCGGGTTCGCCCGTCAGGCCGGTACCAATAGCCATAGTCTTCAAACGTCCGTCTCCGGGCGCCCGCGAGACACCAATGCGCGACTTCATGCAGCGCGCTGGCGAAGAAGTCCTCGCGATAGATGATTCGATGGGGTTTCAGCTTCGGGTCGCTAGACGGTAAGTAGACCGGCTCGTTTCCGCCCCCGACGAGAACCGTCTGGTAGTCGGCGCTGAAACAATCATCGAAGACGCGTTCGAGCCAGCGCGAGTCCATCACACGGAATACTCTGCAACACGACGCCAGGCGCGGACGACCACCTCGGCCCCTGCCCTCACTTCAACAATTCCTTGGCAATGATCAGCTTTCGAATCTCGGTCGTACCTGCTCCGATTTCGAGCATCTTGATTCCTCGATAGAGGCGATTGATCTCCGTTTCCCAGATATAGGCCACTCCACCGTGGATCTGGGCTGCATGATCGAGAACGCGGTTGAGGGATTCGGAGGCGTACATCACCGAAGTAGCGGAAATACGATGGACCTCGCCCCGGCCCCCCTGTCCCGGTGGGAGATCGTTCAAGGCCGAGAGTGCGAAGTAGTTGTAGACACGCATCGTGTCGACGAGTGCCGACATCTCCGCAAGCCTCGCCTGAATCATTTGAAAATTTGCGATCGGCTCACCGAATTGTACGCGCTCTTTCGCATGCGCGATCGACAGCTCCAGGGCGCGCTCCGCCATGCCAACACAGATCGGAGCAATGGCCGCGCGCTCGAGATCGAGACCGCTCATCACGCATTTCACGCCCTCATTGACCTTACCCAGCACATTCGCAACCGGGACACGACAATCGTCGAAGGCGAGCTCCGCGGTCGGGGATCCGCGAAAGCCCATCTTGATGAGTTTCTGGGCCACACTCGCACCCGGACTGTCCATCTCGACGACCAGCGCAGTAATCCCCTGTGAACCCTTATCGACGTCCGTCTTGACGTAGAGCAGGCAGATATCGGCGACTGGCCCATTCGTAATAAAGAGCTTTCGACCATTCACGACGTAGTCATCACCGTCTAGAACAGCCGTCGTCGCCATCGACCCGAGTGCATCGGAACCTGCACCCGGCTCCGTCAAGCCAAGACAGCCGACCAGGGAACCATTCGAGAGCCCGGGAATGAACCGTTCGCATAACGCACGGCTGCCATTTCGAAGAATGTTATTCAGGCACAGATTTTCGTGGGCGACCCAGGAGAGACCCAGCGCATAATTCCACCGCGAGAAGCCCTGCAAGACCAGCCCCGCTGCAAAGAAATCGAGACCCGCCCCACCGAGATCGTCGGGCACCGTGATCCCCAGATAGCCTTCGCCGCCCAGCGCACGAAAGGCTTCATCCGGCCACCACTCCTCGTCATCCATGCGCTTCGCGATCGGCGCAAGCTGCTCTCGACCATATCGGTCCGCTGCCTCGAGAATCGCGAGCCGGTCCTCGCTCAAGCTGAATTCGGACGACACAAGCACCTCCTTTTCGCCCCGATCCTATTTCGAGTCGAACTCATTATGGATTCCTATTTTTTCACATTATCCTCTAAATAGCTTGACATAGAGAGTTTTTTTATTGAGTCTACCTCAATATAGTCAACGACAGAGCATTCGACGATGGCCACCGCCGCTCAATCACAGAATTCATCCGTCAATCCTCCGCGGGGCGCTCAGGGTGCGATACGCACAAAGCGGACGAAGCGGACGAGACGTCCTCGCGCAGAGCGCGAGGCGCAGATCCTCGATTCCGCCCGCCGCGTCTTTTCCGAGAAGGGCTATGGCGAAGCAACCGTGGCCGAGATCGCCGCCGGCGCCGGCGTCGTCGAAGGCACGGTCTATAGCTATTTCGAAAACAAGCGAGCCCTGCTGATCGCCGTCATGAAGGCCTTCTTCGAAGCCTTGATCGCCGATACCGAGGCCGGACTCAGCGCCGTGCGCGGCATAGAGAACCAGCTGCGCTTCGTGATTCGCCAACAACTCGAAACCTTCACTTCAGACCTCGGACTCTGCCGACTCATCATCCGCGAAGCCCGACCGGATCTTGCACTCTATGACGAGGCGATCCTGGAATTGAATCGCCGCTACACGGGCCTGGCCCTCGAGGTCCTCGAGGCCGGTATCGCCGATGGCGCCCTACGAGAGAACATCGTGCCGAGCGTGATTCGCGACATGATCTATGGAGGAATCGAGCACGCCGTTTGGCGCTTCGTCTTCAGCGATCGTGAGATCGAGGTCGGCACGCTCGCCGATCAACTCGCCGATTCAATCCTCGGTGGCATCGTTCGCGAGACCACAATTGAGGCACCCGCCACGATTTCGGCCGTCGAAATGATGACTCGCCTCGAGCGGGTCGCCGAACGGCTCGAGTCGAGTATTGAACGATCGACGCCTTAAGCTTGTCGGCCACGCGAGTCGCAGGTCGTCGATTACGTCAAAGCAGGTAGGAGACCGATGACCACTATTGCTGGAACTCAGAAGATCCTGATTGCCAACCGCGGTGAGATTGCGGTCCGGGTCGCAAAGACGCTGCGCCAACTCGGCATTTCGAGCGCCGCGGCCGTGCATCCCCAGGACGCCGGAAGCCCAGCTGCGCGCGCCGTCGACGAGGCCTGTACGATCGAGGGCGACACACCCGTTTCGGCCCATCTCGACGCAGCCCAGATCATCGAAGTCGCCCTCAGAATCGGCGCCGACGCCCTACATCCGGGATATGGCTTTCTCTCCGAGAACGCAGAGTTTGCCGAAGCCGTGGCGAATGCCGGAATTCGTTGGATCGGACCCACGCCGGCCGCGATCCGATTGATGGGTGACAAGATCGAGTCGCGACGCTTCGTCGCGAAGCTTGGAATTCCACTTACGCCCTCCGTCAATCAGGAGGATGATCCAGAGACCTTCGCCGAGCGAGCAGCCAAGGAGATCGGCTTTCCGCTACTGATCAAGGCCTCCGCTGGTGGCGGTGGCAAGGGCATGCAGATCGTTCGTGCCCGCGAGGATCTCCCGGCCGCGATCGAATTGGCCGCCTCCGAGGCTGAACGCTATTTCGCGGATGGCCGGATCTTCGCGGAACGCTATGTCGAGGAGCCCAGACATATCGAGGTCCAAATCCTCGCCGATCATCACGGAAACGTTCTTCATCTCGGCGAGCGCGACTGTTCGATCCAGAGAAGGTTCCAAAAACTCATCGAAGAATCCCCTGCACCGTCATTGGACGATGCCCTGCGAGAAAAGCTCTGCTCACAAGCCGTCGAAATTGCACGCGCCGCGGACTATCACAACGCTGGCACCGTGGAATTCGTCCTCGCCCCCGATGGTGCCTTCTACTTCCTCGAGATGAACACCAGACTCCAGGTCGAACATCCGGTGACGGAGATGGTGACCGGAATCGACCTCGTCGAGCAGCAGATCCGAATCGCCGTGGGAGAGCCGCTCGCCTTTGCTCAACAAGATATTCAGCCCCGGGGTGTCGCGATCGAATGTCGAATCTGTGCCGAGGATCCGGACCAGGACTTTCGCCCTGCGGTCGGCCGGCTACTCCTGGTTCGCCCGGCCGCCGGGCCGGGCATTCGTTTCGATGGCGGGATCGCGAAGGGACAGACCGTCTCGACGGCCTTTGATCCGATGCTCGCGAAACTGATCGTACACGGCGCGGACAGGGACGAAGCGATTGCGCTCGCACGCAAGGCACTCCGCGAGAGCGTAATCCTCGGGTGCACGACGAATGCCGCCTTTCTCGAGCGCATCCTCGCCCATCCCGATTTCAAGACGGGACGTGTCGAGACCGGCTTCATCCCCGCTCATGCAGCGGAACTCGCCAGTCCCCCGCTCTCGACGGACGAGCGCGACGCGCTCCTGGCCATCGCCGCGCTCTCGAACCGGGATTTCATGGAACGCGTGCGTGCTGTGCCCGAACCCTACGCGTCGATGGGCGCCTGGCGGAACTAAGGACGACCCGATGGGATATGACTTCGAACTCGATAACCAGACCACGCGTGTAGAGCCGATTAGTGGCGAAGCCGGCGGCGCAAACGACCGAGGCCTCGCGCTATCGATCGATGGACACCGCATCGAAGTCGCGCTGACCCCGACCGCGAATGACGGCGAGTTTCTGGTCGACCTCGATGGCGTTCGGGAAAGCGTCTTTGTCGCGAGCGAGGCCGACGGCCACGGAGATGTCCATTTCATCCACTTTCGCGGACGCACCTATCGCACCGAAGCGATCAACGCCCTCGAACGCGCACAACAGGAGGCGGCGCCCGCCGGAGGCGATGAAGTCTTGCTCGCGCCCATGCCAGGCGTAGTCGTCGGAATCAGCACTACGGTCGGATCCGAAGTCGAAGCAGGACAACTCCTCCTGACAATCGAAAGCATGAAATTGCAGACCGCAATCGTCGCGCCCGCAGCCGGGCGGGTGGTTGAGATCGGCTTGTCCGTAGGGGCGAATTTCGAGCAAGGCGCCGTGCTGGTCCGCCTCGAGGCAACCGACCTTGAAGTGGATGAAGACAGCGACGACGTGGGAGAAGGCCAATGATGAGACGAATCGAAAGCCGAATCGATATCCACAGCGAAAGCTTTCAACGCTTCCGTCAGAAAAACCTCGATCGCATCGGCGAATTTCAGCAACGCCAAAATGATGCGCGTTTCGAAAGACCACAACGAGACCACGATCGATTGGCGCACCACGGAAAGACCTTCGTACGCGATCGCATCGAAATGATCCTCGACCCCGGGACCCCTTTTCTCGAGTTCTCCTCACTCGCAGCCAACTCGGAATACGGCGGCGATTCGAAGGGCGCCAGCGTCGTCACCGGCATCGGCATCGTCAGCGGTCACGAAGTCATCATTCGCGCCGACGACCCGAGCATCAAAGGTGGGGCCTGGTATCCGCTGACGGTCAAGAAGAATGTTCGCTGCCTCGACATCGCCATCGAGAACAGGCTCCCGGTCGTCCATATCTGCGACAGCGCCGGTGGCTTCCTGCCCCTGCAGGCTGAACTCTTCGCCGATCAGGTTTCCGCCGGACGCATCTTTCGCAACCAGGCCATTCTCTCGAAGATGGGCATACCCCAGCTCGCTCTCGTCTTCGGACAGTGCACGGCTGGTGGGGCCTACATCCCGGCCTTGAGCGACTACGCGGTGATCCTGCGCGGCAACGGCGGCATCTTTCTCGCCGGTCCGCCGCTCGTCAAAGCCGCCACGGGCGAAATCGTCGATGCCAATACGTTAGGCGGAGCCGACGTGCATACCCAGGTCAGTGGCGTGGCCGACTACGCGGCGAACTCCGAAGAAGAAGCGATCCTGCTCGGTCGCGAGATCGTTTCGCTGTGGAAAAAGCCCGAGAAGGTCGCGGTTGAAGGACGAATACCCGAACCGCCCTTCTATGACCCGAAGGAGCTCTACGGGATCATCCCCGACGACATCAAGATTCAATTCGACATGCGCGAGGTCATCGCGCGAATCGTCGATGGCAGTTACTTCCACGAATATCAACCCGACTACGGCACGACCTTGATCTGTGGCTATAGCTATATCTGGGGCCACAAGGTCGGCATCATCGGAAACAACGGCGTCCTCTTCAACGATTCCTCATTGAAGGGCGCGCACTTCATAGAACTCTGCAATCAGAACCGAACGCCGATCGTGTTCCTGCAAAACATCACGGGTTTCATGGTCGGCCAGGAATACGAGGCCCGCGGGATCTGCAAGGACGGTGCAAAACTCATCATGGCCCAGGCCGGAAGCTCCGTGCCCAAGTTCACGATCATGGTCAACGGGAGCTTTGGCGCAGGAAATTATGGCATGTGCGGCCGAGCCTACGACGGGCGATTCGTCTTCAGCTGGCCGAACCATCAGATCGGTATCATGGGCGCGGAACAAGCAGCCGATACGCTGGCCGATGTGAAGGTGCGACAGCGTGAACGGGTTGGCGAAAAACTAACGCAGGCCGAGATCGAAGGGATCCGACTGCCCGTCATCGAGTCCTTCGAGCGCGAGTCGAGCGCCTACTATGCCACCTCGAATCTATGGGATGACGGGATCATCGACCCCGCCGATACGCGAAATACCCTCGGCATCGCCTTGAGTGTGGCTCAAAATACACCGATCGAGCCGCCCCACTACGGCGTGATGCGTTTCTGATCGGTGCTGATTTCGCGCTGACTACGCGCTGGCTACGCACTGACTACGCGCTGACTACGCCTTGGCTATGACACCCGACGGGCAGCACCTGAACACTTCTGCCTTCCCTTATCTCTACGTCGGCCTCCATAACGTCGATCGCCCCATGATGCCTACGACGACGAAGGTCCTCCAGCGTTGCCCCCCGCGTAGCCCTCACCCCAGGTATCTGAAAAGGCCAGCTTCTTGATTGGTCGCCGCGAAATCGGCCCATGCCCACCGAGAACCGGCATGCCGATCGGGATGGCCGCAGCGGTTCCCCAGGGCTCCGGGATCTCGAGAAGCGCCCTCACCTCGTCTTCGCACTCACACAGAAGCGTTGTCAGGACACAGCCCAACCCTTCCGCGCGGCAAGCGAGCAGTGCGTTCTGCACCGCGGGATAGACCGATGCGCCGCCCACGACGGAAACGCGATCGAGTTTGGCATCGGTGATCGCCATGTTTTTGGGGTTGAAGCAGAAGACGAGAAGGACGGGTGTCTGTGCGAAATGCTCGGCCAGATAATCTCCGGCCGCAAAGGTCCTTTCGGCTGCTTCGCGGATCGAGACAGGCGCGTCAGCGATCAGCGCGCGATGCCCGCTGGCATACTCGTTCCAGCCCCTGGCGTAGAGCTCGCCGAGCCGAGCCATCTTCGCTCGGTCGCGAACCACGACGATCCGGAAGGGTTGCGCGTTCCCGCCGGTGGGCGCCCAGCTCGCAGCCTCGAGTACGCGATCGAGCACCGCTCCAGGGATTGGCTCGGATTTCAGCCGACGAACGGCCCGCAGCGTGCTCATCGCCTCACGAAGGTCGATCTCTGCCATTTCTGCCCACTCCTTTTTCTGTCGGACCCTCAGAATACACGGATCGGACGCCTTGGAGGTTGCCGGGGACGGCAAATTCTTTGCCATCCGATCGCTCGGTCCTCTCGCCTGCGTGCGAAGGATCAGGTGAAATGGGTTATGCTGTCCATTCGACCAAACTGCGAACCCGATTTGGAGACGTCATGAAGAATGCTCACCGGCCCGGACGCCGATTCCGCCAAGCACTGATCAGCGTCCAGATTGGGTTGTTGGTTGCCATCGTGCCCTCTGTGGGTTTTGCAAGTGACGACTCCTCCAGCTCCTCGGATGCCTTCGCGATCGGCTTTGACATCGCTGTACTGCGAACCCTGGGAAGCATCAAATTGGTCGTCGGCACTGTCGCACTGATCCCGACATCGATCCTCTACATGCTCAAGATGCCTTTCGATGATGACGCCGGCGCGCTCCAGGAGGTGGCGGAAGTACTCGTCGTGGAACCCGCCAACTACGTTTTCCGTCGGCCGCTCGGCGAGGACCTCGCCGGCGAGTAAATGCAGGCTTCCTGATCCTGCACCGACCTGCACCGACCTGCACCGACCATAGGCGGATCAAGGGTCGGTCTTCTATTCCCTAAACCCTAAAACCAAGCGCCGTGCCATGTCCCGGCTCGACCCTTGGTCGAAATCATCGATGTCATAGAGGGCATCGAGCGAAAACGAAAAGCGGGCCGGCTTGAATGCCGACCCGCTTTGCTTTGTGCTCTGTGCGCTGGTGACGACCGGAAAACATCCGGCCGTACTGGTCCGATTCGTTTCGCCTATGATCGTGACCTTCGGCGAACCAATCGATGGCATCCGAGCAAGGCAAAGAGCCCTGCCGAGGCAGCGAGCATGGCACTCGGCTCCGGGATCTCGAGCGTGACCCAGGTTCGGTTGGCGTTGCCGCCCGAGCTGGATCGTGCCGACATTGAACCCGTCACGAGCGCCACAACACCATTGCCGGCCGCGTCACGAGCGTCGATGCCCGTTCGAACGAACATCTCAGAGGTCGGACCATTGACGGCCGTGACCGTGATCGAGAGCATTCCAGTCGTCATCGGAAAGCCGACCGTCTGGATGGCCTGACCGGTGACCGGGATACCGGCGCCAATCACTGTGATTGCCGCACCCTGACCGATGATCGTGCCGTTGAAGCCAATCGTTCCGGTAAAGACACCCGTCGACGTCGAGAAGCCGGGGCGACTGGTGACGCCTCCAAATTGACCGCCCGCGACGCCCACCACCTGGGTCGTTCCGCCCAGGTCCAAGACCGAAATCGAAAAGTTACAGGCCGGACCCGTGACGTAGGGAACGAAGAAACCTTGAGCGGTTGTTCCCTCGAGCGGGGTCGCCGTGACCTTACAGGGCAGTTGTGTGCCCGGGTCCAGGGGACCACCGTTGAAATACACCTTGACTGTACCGAGGGTCCGAGGAATCACCTGTCCGCCGAATTGACTCGAAGTCCTGGTGAATCGGGCGATCCCATTGACTGGGACCGTTCCCCCGTTACCGGCCGCCGGCGTCTGGATCGAGACCGGGGGAACGCCGTGGCCAAAGTTGTTGGTCGGCGAACCAGAGTCTGTCGCGTTGGCGTAGTAGGTCACCGTTGGAGCGCCGACTCGACCACTCGCGGACAAGACATTGGCGTTGGCGGTCGGAACGGACGCACCACCATTGGTGAACGCCGGAGCGCCCATCGAGGTCGTTCCAGGATGCGGAATGTTGTAGGTGAAATTCGTCTGGACCGCGAAGACCAGATTGTTGAAATTCACGACCGCGACCGATCCCTGGGGCTGATTGGAATAGTTGAAGAGCCCTGGGACCAAGGTCAAGGCTCGAGGACCCGTGCCCGGAGCGGTCGTCTGCATGATCGTTGCCGTCGTGCTGGGTTTCATCAATCCCGGCTGACCGAGACCCAATCCGACGAGCGGAAGCCCCATCGGAGTGGCCGGGGCCGTCTGGATCGTGATTCCGGTAAAGGGTCCCTCGGTCGCCAATAGCCCCGATCCACCCTGAGCCGGTGCGAATGAGATTGGAATCGGGACGCCATCACCCACCTGCGCGCGGATCTGGCCGCCAAGGCCACATGACACGCCGGAACACGCCGATCCCGCCTGGGCGGACGCCGTGCTTGCTAAGAAGATCGGCGATAAGAACGTGATCATCACGATCGCCAACAGATTGCGTAGAGACATTACTGAGCACTCCAATTGCTGCATCGACAGATTGGCCGAATACGCAACCTCAGTATAAATGATCGGCAAATTAGTTGGAAGAAAATTCGCCGGTCTCGGCTACCGGCTGAGTACGATTGAACGTGTCAAACGAAAAAACGGGCCGGCACGAATGCCGACCCGTTCTCATTTTCTAGCTCACGACCTT